>JAIOIA010000137.1:0-15660 GCA_019912745.1 Comamonas sp.
CGCGTGGGCATCTACGTGCCCGGCGGCAAGGCGGCCTACCCGAGCAGCGTGCTGATGAACGCCATTCCGGCGCAGGTCGCGGGCGTGCCCGAGATCATCATGATGGTGCCCACGCCCCGCGGCGAGAAGAACCCGCTGGTGCTGGCCGCCGCCTATCTGGCGGGCGTGACGCGGGGCTTTACCGTGGGCGGCGCGCAGGCCGTGGCGGCGCTGGCGCACGGTACGGCCACGGTGCCGAAGGTGGACAAGATCACCGGCCCGGGCAACGCCTACGTGGCGAGCGCCAAGAAGCGCGTGTTCGGCCGGGTCGGCATCGACATGATTGCGGGGCCCAGCGAAATCCTGGTGCTGGCCGATGGCTCCACGCCCGCCGAGTGGGTGGCGATGGACCTCTTCAGCCAGGCCGAGCACGACGAGCTGGCGCAGGCCATTCTGTTGTGCCCCGATGCCGCCTACATCGAAGAAGTGGTGCAGGCCATGAACCGTCTTTTGCCCGAACTTCCGCGTGCCGAAATCATCGCCGCGTCGCTGGCCGGACGCGGCGCCTTGATCCACACGCGCAGCATGCAGGAAGCGTGCGAGATATCCAACCGCATTGCGCCCGAACACCTGGAAATTTCCAGCCGCGAACCCGCGCGCTGGGAGCCGCTGCTGCGCCACGCCGGGGCGATCTTCATGGGTGAGTGGACCACCGAGTCGCTGGGCGACTATTGCGCCGGCCCCAACCACGTGCTGCCCACCAGCGGCACGGCGCGCTTTTCCAGCCCGCTGGGCGTGAACGACTTCCAGAAGCGCACCAGCCTCATCGAGGTGAGCGAGCAGGGCGCGCAGGGCCTGGGCCGCATCGCCAGCGTGCTCGCACGCGGCGAGGGCCTGCAGGCCCATGCACGGGCGGCGGAGATGCGGCTCAAGCCGTAGCTGCGGCCACCCGGGTCAGTCCGGTGTGCCCATCTGCGCCTGCAGATAGTTCTGCACCCCCACCTTGGCGAGCACCTCGATCTGGGTCTCCAGAAAGTCGATGTGCTCTTCCGTGTCACGCAGGATCTGCCCGAACAGGTCACGTGAGGCGTAGTCGCGCACGCTCTCGCAGTGCGCCATGCCCTGCTTGACGGTGTCCTGCGCGGCGCGCTCCAGGCGCAGGTCGCATTGCAGGATCTCGGGCACGTCCTCGCCGATCTGCAGCTTGCCCAGGTCTTGCAGATTGGGCAGGCCGTCGAGCATGAGGATGCGGTCCATCAGCAGGTCCGCGTGTTTCATCTCGCCGATGGATTCTTCCCGCTCCTTGCTGGCCAGGCGTTCGAACCCCCAGTGCTTGAGCAGGCGGTAGTGCATGAAGTACTGGTTGGTGGCGGTGATCTCGTTCTTGAGTTGCGCTTGCAGCCAGCCGATGACCTGAGCGTCGCCTTGCATGATGTGCCTCGTTGTATCGATAACGTAAAGGCAGCCATTGTGGGCGTGCCGCGAGAGACTGACAAGCTGGCCGGGTAGGGGGCGGGTGTGCGGGCCGGCTCATTGAGTTTGCCAATCATGAGCATTGGGCATATCAAATGGACAAATCCCGATTCGGCCTTATCCTAGGGTTTGTACTAGCTCATTCACTCATGGAGGTATTCATGTCTCTCATCAACACCCAGATTCAGCCGTTCAAGACCACCGCCTACGTCAATCGCGGCGGCAAGGGCGAGTTCATCGAGGTTTCCAATGAAACGCTCAAGGGCAAGTGGTCAGTGCTGATCTTCATGCCGGCGGCGTTCACCTTCAATTGCCCGACCGAAATCGAGGACGCGGCCGAGCACTACGCCGAATTCCAGAAGGCCGGTGCCGAGGTCTATGCCGTGACGACCGACACGCATTTTTCGCACAAGGTCTGGCACGAGACGTCGGACGCCGTGGGCCAGGCCAAATTCCCACTGGTGGGCGACCCCACGCACCAGCTCACCAACGCCTTTGGCGTGCACATTCCCGAAGAGGGCCTGGCGCTGCGTGGCACCTTCGTGATCAACCCCGAGGGCGTGATCAAGACCATGGAAGTGCATTCCAACGAGATCGCGCGCGACGTGACCGAGACGCTGCGCAAGCTCAAGGCTGCGCAGTTCACCGCCGCGCACCCCGACCAGGTGTGCCCCGCCAAGTGGCACGAAGGCGCCAAGACGCTGACCCCGTCGCTGGATCTCGTCGGCAAGATCTAAGGCAGCGCTGAACGAAGCAGCGTCGCTTTTACCGTCTGCTACCCGCAGCCGGACAGGCGCAGGGCGCGCACGCGCCTTGCCGTCCGGCTTTTTTGTGCCCATTTTCGCAGTGCCTGAAGGAGAAACCATGCTCGACGATCAACTGAAAACCCAGCTTGCCGCCTATCTGGAGCGTGTGCAGCGCCCGTTCGAGCTGGTCGCCTCGCTGGACGAGAGCGAAGGCTCGGCGCAGATGCGCGAACTGCTCACCACCATCGCCAGCCTGCGCGGTGACAAGATCAAGGTGCGTTTTGACGGCCAGGACGCGCGCAAGCCCTCGTTCGCGCTGGTGCGGGGCGATGGCGAGCAGTCGCTGCGCTTCGCCGGGCTGCCACTGGGTCACGAATTCACCTCGCTGGTGCTGGCGCTGCTGTGGACCGGCGGCCACCCTCCGAAGGAGGAGGCCGATCTGCTGGAGCAGATCCGCGCGCTCGATGGCGACTTCAACTTCGAGGTCTACATGAGCCTCACCTGCCACAACTGCCCGGACGTGGTGCAGGCGCTTTCGCTCATGGCGGTGCTCAACCCCAAGGTCAAGACCACGGTGATCGAGGGCGGTGCATTCGAGGCGGAGGTGACTGCGCGCGAGATCATGGCCGTGCCCACGGTCTATCTCAATGGCGAGGTGTTCTCTGCCGGTCACATGGAACTCAAGCGCATCGTCGGCATGCTCGACACGGGGGCGGCGGCGCGCGACGCGGACAAGCTCTCGGCCAAGGCCGCGTTCGACATGCTCATCGTCGGCGGCGGCCCGGCTGGCGCGGCGGCGGCCGTCTATGCGGCGCGCAAGGGCATACGCACGGGTATCGTGGCCGAGCGCTTTGGCGGGCAGGTGAACGACACGCTCGACATCGACAATTACATCTCGGTGCCGCACACCGAGGGTCCGGCGTTCTCCAGCGCGCTGCTGCAGCACGTGCGCGAGTATGAGGTGGACGTGATGAACCTGCAGCGCGCGAAGGCCCTGAAGCCCGCAGGCGCGGACGGCCTGATCGAAGTGGAGCTGGAAAACGGTGGCGTGCTCAAGGGCAGGACCGTGATCCTCTCAACCGGTGCACGCTGGCGCAGCATGAACGTGCCCGGCGAGGAGCAGTACCGCACCAAGGGCGTCGCCTATTGCCCGAGCTGCGACGGGCCGCTGTACAAGGGCAAGCGCGTGGCCGTGATTGGCGGCGGCAATTCAGGCATCGAGGCGGCGATCGACCTTGCGGGCGTCGTCGAGCACGTCACGGTGCTCGAATTCATGCCCGAGCTCAAGGCCGACGCAGTGCTGCAAAAGAAGCTGGCCAGCCTGACCAACGTCGAGGTGATTCTCAATGCCCAGACCACCGAGGTGCTGGGCGATGGCGGCAAGGTCAATGCGCTGGTCTACAAGGACCGGGCCACCGGCGAAGACCGCCGTCTGAATGTGGAAGGCATCTTCGTGCAGATCGGCCTGCTGCCCAACACCGACTGGCTCAAGGGCACGGTGGAGCTTTCAAAGACCGGCGAGATCGCGATCGACGCGCGCGGCCAGACCAGCGTGCCCGGCGTGTTCGCGGCGGGCGACTGCACCACGGTGCCGTTCAAGCAGATCGTGATCGCGGCGGGGGCAGGGGCGACGGCGGCGCTGGGCGCTTTCGATCACTTGATCCGCGCAGGCCACTGACGCCGGTTGGGCCGCGGCTCATTCAGACCGCGGCCCATGCGGGTTGCCCGCGATGCGGGGCGGGCGCAACTGGGTGCATCATGCGGGCTGGCTATCCATTGCGAGAGGACCCATGCCCGAAAAGCAGAATGCGCCCGTCGATTTTGAACTGGCACGGCAGGCCGCCGGCCTGACGCTCGGCTCTTTGTTTGCCCTGTGCGTGCGCACCGGACCCACGCGCGTCGCGCTCACGCAGGGCGCGCGCAGCTATACGTACGCGCAGCTTGACGAGCGCAGCAACCGCTTGTGCCATTACCTCACCTCGCGCGGCATCCGGCGCGGCGACCGCGTGGCCGTGCTGTCGGAAAACTGCACCGAGTACGTCGAACTGCTCATCGCCGCCGCCAAGCTCGGCGTGATCGCGGCCTGCCAGAACTGGCGCCTGTCGGACAAGGAGCTGCGCCACTGCCTCACGCTGGTGAGCCCGCGTCTGATCCTCGTCTCCGAGCGCCATGCCGGCATCGCCGCGCGCTACGCCGATGTGGCGCCCAGCCTGTGCTTTGGCACCGACTACGAGGCCGCGCTCGCGGGCGCGAGCAGCGCCGCCGTGACCGATGAATGCGATCCGGAAGACGGCGTCGTCATCCTCTACACCAGCGGCACCACGGGCCTGCCCAAGGGTGCGCTCATCAGCCAGCGCGCCGAGATTGCACGCGCGCAGAACCAGATGATCGACCTGCCGAATACGCGCGACGAGCACTTCGTCGCCTGGGCGCCGCTGTTCCACATGGTCTCGACCGACACGGTCTACATGACGCTGATCCAGGGCGGCAAGGTCATCGTGACCGACGGTTTCGATGCACCTGCCCTGGCCGACATCACGGTGCGAGAGCGCCTGGGTCGCTTCACGCTCATGCCTGGCATGATCGCACCCTTCCTCGAAGCTGTGCGCGCGCTGGGCCGGCCCGTGGCCGGCATGCGCTGGGTGGGCGTGATGGCCGACCTTGTGCCGCGCGAGCAGATCGCCGAGGTCACGCGTCTCGTCGGCGCGCCCTACCTCAACACCTTCGGTTCGACCGAGACCGGCCTGCCACCGGCCACGCGTCACACCATCGCCGTGGGCGAGGTGCCTACGAGCCTGAACAAGATCCAGAGCAGCTTCTGCCGCATCAAGCTCGTCGACCCTGACGATCGCGAAGTGCCCGACGGCGAGCCGGGTGAGCTCGCGATCCGCGCGCCCACGCTCTTTTCCGGTTACTGGAACAATCCCAAGGCCAACGCCGAGGACTTCCGCGGCGGGTGGTTTCACATGGGCGATGTGTTTGTGCGCAATCCCGACGGATCGCTCTCGTTCGTGGATCGGCGCAAGTACCTGATCAAGTCCGGTGGCGAGAACATCTATCCGGCCGAGATCGAACGCGTGCTGCTGACCGAACCGCGCGTGGCCGATGCCGTCGTCATCCGTCGACCCGACGCGCGCTGGGGCGAGGTGCCCGTGGCCTATGTGGTGCGCAAGGATGAAACGCTCACCGCGCAGGATCTCACCGCGCTGTGCCGCGAGCACATCGCGGGCTACAAGGTGCCCAAGCAAGTGCACTTCGTGACGGACGCATTCCTGCCGCGCAGCACCACCGGCAAGATCATGCGGCATGAGCTGGAAAAGCGGGTGGGCGAAGAGGCATAGCGGCTTTCTTCGACGGGTCGTGGTGACGGAAAGCCCTCCGATGCTGTGATGGGACGGATTGAAATGACTTAAAAACAGACAAAAGTCTGAATTAAAGACATTAAATTGACTGATAAACAGTCATTCTCGACGTCTCGATTTGACACTCCGATGAAATCTGCCAGCATATGTGTTGGCATGCTTTATGCGGTAAGCACTGCATCTTGAAAGGAGACTCCTCATGCAACGTCGCACCCTGGTCGCACTGGCCGCCCTCTCCGCCACCGTCAGCCTGCCGGCTTTTAGCAAGTCCGGCGAAATCCGCATCGCTCACGTCTACAGCAAGACCGGGCCGCTGGAGGCTTATGGCAAGCAGACGCAGACCGGCCTGATGATGGGCCTGCAGTACGCCACCGGCGGCACCATGGAGCTGGATGGCCGCAAGATCGTTGTCATCGAGAAGGACGACCAGGGCAAGCCGGACCTGGGCAAGAGCCTGCTTGCGGCCGCGTACGCCGACGACAAGGTCGATCTGGCCGTGGGGCCGACGTCTTCGGGCGTGGCGCTCGCGATGCTGCCGGTGGCCGAGGAGTACAAGAAGATTCTGCTGGTGGAGCCCGCCGTGGCGGACGCGATCACCGGCGACAAGTGGAACAAGTACATCTTCCGCACCGGGCGCAATTCCAGCCAGGATGCGATCAGCAACGCGGTGGCGATGGACAAGGATGGCGTCTCGGTCGCGACGCTGGCGCAGGACTATGCCTTTGGGCGTGACGGCGTGAAGGCGTTCAAGGACGCGCTCAAGCACGCGAAGATCACCCACGAGGAGTATCTGCCGCAGAACACGACAGACTTCACTGCCGGCATTCAGCGCCTGATCGATGCGCTCAAGGACAAGCCCGGGCGCAAGGCCATCGAGGTGATCTGGGCGGGCGGCGTGCCCCCGTTCAACGCGCTGGCCGCGGCCGACCTGAAGAAGCGCTACGGCATCGAGGTCTTCACGGGCGGCAACATCCTGCCCGCGATGGCCGCGTACAAGAACTTCCCCGGCATGGAAGGCGCCACCTACTACTACTTCGGCATTCCGAAGAATCCGGTGAACGACGCCCTGGTTTCCATGCACTACAAGGAATTCAAGGCGCCGCCGGATTTCTTCACCGCGGGGGGCTTCTCGGCCGCGATGGCGATCGTGACGGCGCTGAAAAAAACGGGCGGTGACACGGCCACCAACAAGCTCATCAAGACCATGGAAGGCATGAGCTTCGAGACGCCCAAGGGCACCATGACCTTCCGCAAGGAAGACCACCAGGCCATGCAGAGCATGTACCACTTCCGCATCAAGGACGATCCGGCGTTTGCCTGGGGCGTGCCCGAGCTCGTGCACGAGATCAAGCCGGAAGAGATGCAGATCCCGATCCGCAACAAGCGCTGATCGGGTGGCGCCGCGCGTGCGGCGCCTGATTTCCCTCTTGATCGAGAACGATGAACCCCCGGGTCACACGGGGGCGGGTTTGGCTCATCCAAAAATCAAGCAGAGGCAGGAGACAAGACCATGCGATTTCCCCGGGTTTTACTGGCGGCCGCGCTTGCGGCGACGGGTCTCGCGCATGGCGCGGCGCCATTGGGCCAATACAACATCGATACGGGAAAGATCAGCGTCTCCGGGCTGTCCTCGGGGGGCTTCATGGCCAACCAGCTGGGCGTTGCCTATTCGTCCACTTTCATGGGCGTGGGCATCTTCGCGGCCGGGCCGTACAACTGCGCGGGACTCAACAATTACACCGCCTGCATGTACAACGCCAGCATCAGCGCGAGCCAGCTCGGCGCGATGCAGGCGAGCATCGACAGCTACAGCAGCAGCGGCGCGATCGACCCCAAGTCCAACATCGCGAACCAGAAGATCTTCATCTTCGTCGGCACCAGCGACTACACCGTGGGGCCCAATCCCACGGACGCGCTGCAGACGCAGTACCTGAACAACGGCGTGCCCGCGGGCAGCATTTCCTATGTCAAGCGCTCGGGTGCGGCCCACGTGCTGCCCACGGACTTCGACAGCACGGGCAACAATGCCTGCGCCAGCAGCACCTCGCCCTACATCAGCAACTGCGGCTACGACGGCGCAGGTGCGGTCCTCACGCAGATTTACGGCGCCTTGAGCCCGCGCAACAATGCGCCCGCTGCCGCCAACTACATCGAGTTCGATCAGACCCCATACACGGCGGGCAACCCGGGCATGGCCTCCACCGGTTGGCTCTACGTGCCCGCGAGCTGCGCCAGCGGCACCCAGTGCAAGCTGCACGTGGTGCTGCACGGCTGCCAGCAGAGCACGGACAAGATCGGCGACAAATTCGTCAGGAACACAGGCTTCAGCCGCTGGGCCGACACGAACAACATGGTCCTGCTGTTTCCGCAGACCAAGGTCGACAACAACACCCACCCAACGACCAAGAGCGGCTCCCTGGCCAACGCCAACGCCTGCTGGGACTGGATCGGCTGGTATGGCAACAATTTCGCGCAAAAGAGCGGCACGCAGATGGCAGCGATCAAGGCCATGGTGGATCGCATCGCTTCGGGTGCGGGCTCCGGCGATGGCGGTGGCGGCACAACGCCGCCCACCGACCCGGTGCTGCCCGCTCCCACGGGCCTGAGCCTGTCGGGCGCGACCGCCACCAGCATGGATCTGAGTTGGGGCGCGGTGGCGGGTGCCAGCGGTTACAACGTCTATCGCAATGGGAACAAGGCCAATGCCCTGATGGTGTACTCGACCCGCTACACCGATGCGGCGCTCGCGGCTTCCACCACCTACAGCTGGGCGGTGCGCGCCGTCGATGCCAACGGGGTCGAGGGCGAGGCCTCCGCCGCCGTGAGCGGCACCACGCTGGCGGGCAGCGTGCCTGCGGGCACCTGCGCCACGGCGAGCAATTACGCGCACACCCAGGCCGGGCGTGCCTACCAGCAGGGCGGCTACACCTGGGCCAACGGCTCGGGCCAGAACATGGGGTTGTGGAATGTGTTCGTCACCACCACGCTCAAGCAGACGGGCCCGAACTACTACGTGATCGGCACCTGCCCCTGAGCGGGCCCGGCAAAGGAAGGAGACGGGTTTTCGATGGCTACCCTGGCGACCAAGGACTTGACCATCCGCTTCGGCGGCCACGTGGCGGTGAACGCCGTGACCTGCTCGTTCGAGCCGGGAACGCTCACTGCGATCGTGGGGCCCAACGGCGCGGGAAAGACGACCTACTTCAACCTGATTTCGGGACAGCTCAAGGCCAGCGGCGGCAGCGTGCACCTGAACGGGCGCGATCTGAGCGCGCTGGCGCCCTCCGAGCGTGCGCGCGCGGGGCTGGGCCGGGCGTTTCAGCTCACCAATCTGTTTCCCAACCTGCCGGTGCTGGAAAACGTGCGCCTGGCGGTGCAGGCGACGCGAGGCGGCACGCATCGGCGTGGGCTCAACCTGTGGAGCGTCTGGAGCGACCACCGCGAGCTCACCGCGCGTGCCGAGGACATCCTGCGCCGCGTGGCGCTGTGGGAACGGCGCGAGGCCACCGTCGCGAGCCTGCCGCATGGCGACCAGAGGAAGCTCGAGGTGGCGCTGCTGATGGCGCTGGAGCCGCAGGTCTACATGTTCGACGAGCCCACGGCCGGCATGAGCCAGGACGAGGCGCCGGTGATCCTGAACCTGATCCGCGAACTGAAGAAAGACAAGAGCAAGACCATCCTGCTCGTGGAGCACAAGATGGACGTGGTGCGCGAGCTCGCGGATCGCATCATCGTGCTCACCAACGGCACGCTGGTGGCCGATGGCGAGCCGGCCGAGGTGATTGCCTCGCCCGTGGTGCAGCAGGCGTATCTCGGCGTGAGTGACGAAAAAGAGGCCGCGGCATGAGTGAAAACCTTCTGGAGCTCTCTGGCGTGCACACGCACATCGGGGCTTATCACATCCTGCATGGCGTCGATCTCGCCGTGCCGCGCGGCCAGGTCACGCTGCTGCTGGGGCGCAACGGCGCGGGCAAGACGACGACGCTGCGCACCATCATGGGCCTGTGGCGTGCGTCGCAGGGGCGCATCACGTTCAAAGGCAACGACATCACGCGGCTCGACACCCCGCGCATCGCGCAGCTGAACATCGCCTACGTGCCTGAGAACATGGGCATCTTCGCCGACCTCACCGTGAAGGAAAACCTGCTGCTGGCCGCGCGTGGGTCGAGCACCGCGGCGCGCATGGACAGCGCGCGCCTGTCGTGGATCTTCGACATGTTCCCGGCGGTGGACAAATTCTGGAATTACCCGGCGGGCAAGCTCTCCGGCGGACAGAAGCAGATGGTGGCGGTGGCGCGCGCCATCGTCGAGCCGCGCGACCTGCTCATCGTCGACGAGCCGAGCAAGGGCCTGGCGCCCGCGATCATCAACAACATGATCGGTGCGTTCAATCAGCTCAAGAAGAGCGGCGTGACGATCCTGCTGGTCGAGCAGAACGTGCACTTCGCGCGCAAGCTCGGTGACAGCGTGGCCGTGATGGACGACGGCCGCGTGGTGCATGCGGGTTCGATGGCACAGCTCGCCGAAGACGAGCAATTGCAGCAGTCGCTGCTGGGGCTGGCGCTATGAACAATTTCAAACCAAATCGCATGCGAACGCTTTTCGTTCAACCGCTTGCCGCTATCAAAATGGAGGTGACCGCATGAACTGGCGTGGCCTTGACGTCAAACCCCTGGTGCTCGTGCCCCTGCTTGCGCTCGTGGTGCTGCCCTTCATCGGCTCGGCCTCGACCTGGCTCACGCTGACGGTGGCGGGGCTGGCGATGGGCATGATCATCTTCATCATTGCCTCGGGCCTGACGCTGATCTTCGGCCTGATGGACGTGCTCAACTTCGGCCATGGCGTGTTCATCGCGCTGGGCGCTTTCGTGGCCACCAGCGTATTGGGCTTGATGGCCGATTGGACGGGTTCGGGCGAACTCTGGCGCAACCTGGTGGCGGTGCTGCCTGCGATGCTGGCCGCGATGCTCGTGGCGGGGGCGCTGGGCATCGTGTTCGAGCGCTTCCTGGTGCGCCCGGTCTACGGCAACCACCTGAAGCAGATCCTCATCACCATGGGCGGCGCGATCATCGGCGAGGAGCTCATCAAGGTGGTCTGGGGGCCGCAGCAGATTCCGCTGCCGCTGCCCATGGGCATGCGCGGCTCGTGGCTGATCGGCGATGCGGCGGTCGAGAAATACCGCGTGGTCGCGGTGGTGGTGGGCCTCGTGGTGTTCGCGGGCCTGGCGTGGGTGCTGGCGCGCACCAAGGTGGGCCTGTTGATCCGCGCCGGCGTGCAGGACCGTGAAATGGTCGAGGCGCTGGGCTACCGCATCCGGCGACTGTTCATCGGCGTGTTCGTCGTCGGCTGCGCCCTGGCGGGCCTGGGCGGCGTGATGTGGGGGCTGTACCAGCAGAACGTGATACCGCAGATGGGCGGGCAGGTGCTGATCCTGATCTTCATCGTGCTCATCATCGGCGGGCTGGGCAGCACGGGGGGCGCGCTGATCGGCGCACTGCTCGTGGGCCTGATGGCCAATTACACCGGCTTCCTTGCCCCGAAGGTGGCGCTGTTTTCCAACATCGCGCTCATGGTCGCGATCCTGCTGTGGCGCCCGCAGGGCGTCTATGCGGTGGGCCATCGCTGAAGGAGCGGGCACATGTTCAACCGTCTTCTCTCCGCCGATCTGCCGCGCAGCCGCGTGCTCACGGTGATCCTCGTCGTCGTGTTCCTCGGGCTGCTGTTCGCGCCCTTCATTTTTCCTGGCGTGAAGGCGCTCAACGTCGCGGCCAAGGTGCTGGTGTTCGTGGTGCTGGTGGCCAGTTTCGATCTGCTGCTGGGCTACACCGGCATCGTCAGCTTCGCGCACACCATGTTCTTCGGCATCGGCGCCTACGGCATCGCGATCGCCACCACGCGCATGGGACCGACCTGGAGCGCGCTGCTCGTGGGCGTGCTGGGGGCGCTGGCCGTCTCTCTGGTGCTGTCGCTGGCCATCGGCCTGTTTTCGCTGCGCGTGCGGGCGATCTTCTTCGCCATGATCACGCTCGCCGTGGCCGCGGCGTTTCAGACGCTGGCCTCGCAATTGTCGGATTTCACCGGCGGCGAGGACGGCCTGTCGTTCAAGATTCCCGAGGTGTTGTCGCCGAGCTTCGAGCCCTTCGACAATCCCTTCCTGGGCGTGGACATCGACGGCAAGCTGTTCTGCTACTACCTGCTGTTCGTCTGCGCGCTGGTGCTGGTGCTGGCGATGCTGCGCGTGGTCAATTCGCCGTTCGGCCGTGTGCTGCAGGCGATCCGCGAGAACGAGTTCCGCGCCGAGGCCATCGGCTACCGCGTGGTCATCTACCGCACGCTTTCCAGCGTGATCTCGGCGCTGTTCGCCACGCTCGCGGGCTGCATGCTCGCGCTCTGGCTGCGCTACAACGGACCGGACACCTCGCTGTCGTTCGAAATCATGATCGATGTGCTGCTCATCGTCGTGATCGGCGGCATGGGCACGATCTACGGCGCGGCCATCGGCGCCGTGCTCTTCATGGTCGCGCAGAGCTACCTGCAGGACCTGCTGCGCCTGGGCAGCGAGGCCGTGAGCGGGCTGCCGTGGCTTGCCGCGCTGCTCTCACCCGACCGCTGGCTGCTGTGGCTGGGTCTGCTTTTCGTGCTCTCGGTCTATTACTTTCCGACGGGCGTGGTGGGCCGGCTGCGTGCCGCGCGCCTGCGGTGAATCTCGGTTTTCTCGCGTGCCTTCGATCAATCTCAACCCGGAGACAAGACCCATGAAAAACGCGTTTCGCGTGTGTGCACCGGCTGCCGTCGCCGTGGCCGTGCTGGCCGCCTGTGGTGGCGGCAATGACCCCGACTGGAACGTCAAGCCCGTCTGGCTGGGCGAGATCCATGCCACAACCTACGATGGCGTGAAGGACGACCTGCTGACCGCCGGCCTGGGCAAGACCGGCCTGGCCGCGGCGCTGCCCCCGGCCTTCGCCGATGCGCTGCACCCCACGGCCGCGGAGCTGCGCCGCACGGCCATCCACACCAACTACCGCGCGATGCTGGACATGACGGCCGCCGGTGGCTACGGCAGCCTGTACGGCCCGAACGTGGACGCCAGGGGCAACGTGACTGCCAGCGAGGGGCTGGTGCCGGGCACCGAATACATCGCCTATGCCGACGACGGCACGGGGCGTCAGAACGTCACGCTCATGGTGCAGGTGCCGGACAGCTTCGATGCGGCCCAGGCTTGCATCGTCACGGCCACGTCGTCGGGCTCGCGCGGCGTGTACGGCGCCATTACCACGGGCGAGTGGGGCCTGAAGAAGGGCTGCGCGGTGGCCTACACCGACAAGGGCACGGGCGGCGCGCCGCACGATCTGCAAAACGACACCGTGCCGCTGATCGACGGCACGCGCGCGCAAGCGGCCGTGGCCGGCAAGGGCGCGGCCTTCAATGCCGGGCTGTCGGCGGCCGATCTCGCCGCCTTCAACGCCGCCACACCCAACCGCTACGCGTTCAAGCACGCGCATTCGCAGCAGAACCCCGAAAAGGATTGGGGCAGGAGCACGCTGCGCGCGGTGGAGTTCGCCTACTACGTGCTCAACGAGCGTTTTGGCAAGCTCGACGACGGCAAGCGCGTGAAGACGCTCACGCCGGGCAACACCATCACCATCGCGTCCAGCATTTCCAATGGCGGTGGCGCGGCGGTGGCCGCGGCCGAGCAGGACACGCAGGGCCTGATCAGCGGCCTGGCCGTCTCCGAGCCCGCGATCGAGATGCCCGCGAACGCCGGCGTCACCGTCACGCGCGGCACGACGACAGTGGCGGTGACGGGTAAGAACCTGATCGATTTCACCACCTGGGCCAACCTCTATCAGCCCTGCGCGGCGCTGGCGCCGTCGCAGGCCGACGCGCCCTTTGCCGGCGGTTTCGCCGCAGGCTTCGCGTCGTCCGCCCTGCCGATCGCACCCAATCGCTGCGCCTCGCTCAAGGCCGCGGGGCTGCTCACGGCAAGCACTACGGCGGCGCAGGCCGAAGAGGCGCAGCAGAAGCTGCGTGACTACGGCTGGGAGAACGAGGCGAGCGTGCTGCATGCCTCGCTCGCGGCCTTCGAGGTGGCGCCCGCGGTGGCCGTGACCTTCGCCAACGGCCTCGCGCGTGCCAGCGTCAAGGACAACCTGTGCGGCTTCAGCTACGCCTCGACGGCGGCCACGGGCGGGGTCAACGTGCTGCCGCTGGCGGCGCTCGCGCCCATGTTCGCCACCGGCAATGGCGTGCCGCCCTCGGGGGGCATCAACCTCGTGAACAACAACGGCAAGCTCGGGGCCGCGCGCGACTTCCTCTCGATCTCCTCCAACGGCACGTTCGACTGGAACCTGGAGGGCGCGCTGTGCCTGCGCAACCTCCTCACCGGCGGCGACGCCCCCGCCAAGGCCCTGCAGGCGGGCATGCAGGAGACGCAGCGCAGCGGCAACCTGCACGGCAAACCCGCGATCATCGTGCACGGCCGTTCGGATGCGCTGCTGCCGGTCAACCACACCTCGCGCCCCTATGTCGCGCTCAACGCCAAGGTGGAGGGCGCGGCCAGCCGGCTCAGCTACATCGAGGTGACGAACGCGCAGCACTTCGACAGCTTCATCGGCCTGCCGACCATCCTGCCGGGCTACGACACGCGCTTCATCCCGCTGCACGTCTACCTCACGCGGGCGCTGGATGCGATGTACGACACGCTAAGCACGGGCAAGCCCCTGCCCGCCAGCCAGGTGGTGCGCACCGTGGCGCGCGGAGGCACGCCCGGCAGCGCGCCCGCGATCACGCAGGCGAACCTGCCCGCCATCGCCGCGAAGCCCGCGGCGGCGGATGCCATCGTGGTGGGCGCCGGCAAGATCACCATCCCCGATTGAGGCCGGCATTCGCATCCACCGCATCGGCCCTCCGACCGAACCGGTCATTGGCGGCAATGACCGGTTCGCGAAGGCAGGCCGTTTTTCTTGAACCGCTCCCGTCCAAAGGCTGTCTGTCATGTCACCCATCTCGCGCTACGTCACCTGCGCCGGCTATGAAATCCACTACGTGGAGTGGGGCGCGCCCGGTGCGCCGGTGGTCATCGCGTGGCATGGTCTGGCGCGCACGGGGCGCGACATGGACGAACTGGCCGAGCACCTGGCGCCGCGCTACCGCGTGATCTGCCCCGACACCATCGGCCGGGGCCTGAGCCAGTGGTCGCGCGCGCCGCAGCACGAGTACAGCCTCGCGTTCTACGCGCGCATCGCGGCCGATCTGTTCGAGCAGCTCGGCATCGAGCAGGCCCACTGGGTGGGCACCTCCATGGGCGGGGCCATCGGCATGGTGTGCGCGTCGGGATTGTTCCAGCCTCAGCTCAAGGGCCGCATCCTCGGCCTGCTGCTCAACGACAACGCGCCGTGCCTGGCCGATGCGGCGCTCGAGCGCATCAAGGCCTACGCCGGCCAGCCGCCCGCGTTCGACACCGTGCGCGAACTGGAGGCGTTCTTCCGGCAGGTCTACACGCCCTACGGCTGGCTCAGCGATGCACAGTGGCGTCGCCTGACGGAGACGTCCACCCGCCGCCTGCCCGACGGGCGCGTGACGCCGCACTACGACCCGGCGATGGTGCAGCAGTTCACGCACCACGCCAACGACTATCTGATCTGGGACCATTACGATGCGCTGGACATTCCCGTGCTGTGCCTGCGCGGCGAGGCCTCCGACCTGGTGCTGCGCGAGACCGCGGACGAGATGCTCACGCGCGGCCCGGGCTCGCGCGGCCTCGCGCAGGTGATCGAAGTCGCCGGCTGCGGCCACGCGCCCGCGCTCAACGTGCCCGAACACTATGCGCTGGTCGATCACTTCCTGGCGCATGGCGTGGCGCAGCCCGATCCCGGCCGGCCCGCCTCGGCGCATCCGCGGGCGGCGCAGGCCTGAAGACTTGCTGGGCCTCTTCGCATCTGCATCTTCACGCTGCAACGATCATGAGAAACCCGCTGCACTTGCGCGCCGACCATGTCGGCGCCGTCGCGCTGGCCGCCCTGGCGATCGCCCTGGCCGGCGTCGTGCTGGCCAACCCGCGGCCCGCGCTGCGCGCCTGGCTGGGCGCTCTGGGCCTGGGT
>JAIOIA010000138.1:0-3860 GCA_019912745.1 Comamonas sp.
CTCTGCCAGCGAGCATCCGGCGTGAGAAAGACAGTGTCCACCTCGGGGCGCAAGTGCCGGTTCATGCCTGCAAGCTGCAGCTCGTAGTCGAAATCGGTGCCCGAACGCAGCCCGCGCACCATCACCTGCGCGCCCTGCGCCACCGCAAACTCGGTGACCAGGCCATCAAACGGCACCACGCGCACGTTGGCCAGGCCCGCCAAGGCTGCGCGCGCGAGCTGCAGCCGCTCGTCCAGCGTGAACAGCGTCTTCTTGTGATGCGCCATCGCCACGGCCACGATCACCGTGCCGAACAACGCACAGGCGCGGCGCAGCATGTCTTCGTGCCCCAGCGTGATCGGGTCGAAGGTTCCAGGAAAGACGGCAATGGTGGCGGACACGGCGCACTCCTTGGATGGCATCGCGTTCATTATGGTGCGAATTCAAGTCAAATTCAGCCTCAGGCCGCGCCCCGAAAGCGCGAGCAGCTTCTTTTTCAGGAGCCTTCGGACAGGCGTCCGAGCAGATGGGCATGCGAGGCCCCGGCCTTCAGATAGCGCTGGCACGTGAGCCCCAGCGGCGCCAGCTGCTCCTGAGACCAGCGCCGCGGCGCTTCCAGATAAATCCGCCCCGACGGCGCGGCGGCGCGCGCCGCCGCCCGCAGGGCGGGAATGAAAAGCGCCTGCGCATCGAACGGGGGATCGAGCAGCACGAGGTCCAGCCCGGCACCCTCCCGCTGCGCCAGTTGCGCCACACCGTCGCCTCGGCGCACCGTCACGCCGCAGGCCTGCAGGCGCTCGGCCAGACGCGTGATCTGCTGCGCCAGCACGCCATCGTGCTCGACGAACAGCACCTCGGCCGCGCCGCGCGAAGCGGCCTCCAGGCCGAGCGCGCCCGTGCCGGCGAACACGTCCATGCAGCGCCAGCCGCTCAGGTCCTGCCCCAGCCAGTTGAACAGCGTCTCGCGCACGCGGTCGGGCGTGGGCCGCAGGCCCGGGCGGTCCGCCACGGGCAGTTTCGTGCGCTTCCACTGGCCACCGATGAGGCGCACCTCGCCCGGTGCTCTGGCATGCGGCGTCGGCTTCACGGCTTGGCCGCTGCGGTGGCGCCGACCACCACAGTCACCATGCGATCGGGCTGGAGCTTGCGTCCGATGGCGGCCTTCACGTCGGCCACGGTGAGCGCCTCCACGCGGTCGCTCCAATGCTCCAGATAGTCCAGCGGCAGGCCGTTGCGCGCGATGTTGACCACGTTGGCGAGCAGCTTGCGGTTGCTATCGATGCGCAGCGCGAAACCGCCGATCAGGTTGTCCTTGGCGGCGCGCAGCTCGGTCTCGGTCGGGCCGTCACGGACGAAATCCGCGATCACTTCGCGCGTGACCTTGACGGCCTCGGCGGTCTGATCCGGCCGCGTCTCCAGCCCCGCGATGAAGGCGCCGGCGCTCAGGCCCGGCGAGAACTGGCTGAACACGCTGTACGAGAGGCCCCGCTTCTCACGCACCTGCTCCATCAGACGCGAGGTGAACCCTCCGCCGCCCAGGATGTGGTTGCCCACAAGCAGCGCGAGAAAATCCGGATCGCTGCGCACGAACCCCGGCTGGCCGATGAGCACGTGCGCCTGCGCCGAGTTGAAGGGAATGTCGATATCACGCGCCAGCGCCAGCGGCTGCAGGGGAGGCAGCGCCGGCAGCGCCGCGCAGCCACCCTGATCGTTCACCGGCAGGCGGGCGAGCAGCTCATCAACGAGTGTCTGCGCCTGCGCCCGATCGACCGCACCGACGATGGCCACGCGCGCGCGGCAGCGCTGCAGGTAGCGCGCTTGATAGGCCTTGAGGTCGGCCACATCGATCGCATCCAGGGTCCGGGCCGTGACCTGCTGCCCATAGGGGTTGTCGCCATAGACGGCCTGGGCAAAGGCCTTGCCCGCCACCGTGCCAGGCTTGGTATCGGCCTCGGCAATCGCGGCCTGCCAGCGCGCGCGCTCGCGCTGCCAGACGTCTTCGGGGTCGCTCGGCTCACCGATCTGGCGCGCCGCGAGCTGCACCGCACGTTCGAGCAGGTCGGCCTGCGTGAGCGAACGCAGCGAAAAGCTCAGCGCATCGCGCCCGGCGCTCGCTTCCAGACTCGCGCCCAGGTCGGCCCAGGCCTCGCCGAGCTGGTTTTCATCCAAAGCCGCCTCGCCGCCCGAGGCCCGCACGCCCTTGGCGCTCATGAGCGCGGCGGCGCTCGCCAGACCCGCCTGCCCGGGCGGGTCGCGGCGGCTGCCGGCGTCGAAATCCACCTGCACATCGACCATGGGAATGGCCGGACTGCGCACCAGCCAGACCTGCGCGCCGCTCGCTTGCGTCCAGTGCTCGATCGGCAGCAGGGCCAAAGCATTTTGAGCATAAAAAAGGCTAGCAACGCCCGCCAGGAAAGCGCTAGTAGCTAATTTTTTGATGATTTTGAACATGCTCCGCTCCGTTTACCGCATGGCCCCATCGGCACCGCCAGCCGCGCTTGCGCGTGGTTTGGCGCCCGCCGCCAGCGACTGCGGCACGAGCGTGCCCACCGTGAGCTGATCGTCTCCAAAAAAGCGCGCGGCCACCGATTGCACGTCGGCCGGCGTCACGTCCTTGAGCAGCGCGAGCAGCTGGTCGTCCGCATCGAGCGGCAGGCCCTGCACCCAGTTGCTGCCCAGATCGCTCGCCTGCCCCTGCAGCGAGTCGCGCGCGTAGATCGTCGAAGCGGACCACTGCGCCTTGACGCGGGCGAGCTCCGCGGGGCTCACGCCTTCCTTCGCGACACGCGCCACTTCGGCGCGCAGCGCGGCCTCCACATCGGCCGCGTCCTTGCCCTTGGCCGGCACGCCCGTGAGCATGAACAGCGCCGGGCCCCGCCCGAAGATCGAGGCGTAGGCGCTGGCGCTGTCGGCCACGCGATCGGGCCCTTGCGTCAGCGCCCGATCGAGCCGCGCGCCGTCGTAGCCGCTGAGCACGGCCGAGAGCACGACGAGCGAGAGCGCGTCCTTGTCCGAAGGCGCCATGTCCTTGAGTTTTTTCATCGCTGGAATGCGAAACGCCAGCGCCACGTAAGCCTGCTCGGCCGGCGCCTTCAAGCTGATGCGCCGCATGCCCTTCTGCTCGGGCTCGATCTGCGGCTTGCGCTCGGGCAGCGCGCGCGCCGGCAGCTGGCCGTAGATCTGCTCGGCCCAGGCGCGCACCTGCCGCGGGTCCACATCTCCCGCGATCACCAGCGCGGCATTGGCCGGCGTGTACCAGGTGCGATAGAACTGGCGCACATCGTCCGGCTGCAGGCTCTCGAGGTCGCTCATCCAGCCCACCACCGGATGGTGGTAGGGCGAAGCGATGAAGGTGGCGGCGTTGAGCTGCTCCATGAGCGCGGCGCGCGGCTGATCCTCGGTGCGCATGCGCCGCTCTTCCTTCACCACCTCGATTTCCTTGCGGAATTCCTCGTCGGGCCACTGGTTGTGCGCGAAGCGGTCGGCTTCGAGCTGCATCACGTCCTTCAGGCGGTTCGCCGGGATCTGCTGGTAATAGCCAGTGTAGTCGCGCGTGGTGAAGGCGTTTTCCTGCCCCCCGAGCTGCGCCACGCGGCGCGAAAACTCGCCGGGCGCGAGCTTGTCCGAGCCCTTGAACATCATGTGCTCAAGCGCATGCGCCACGCCCGTCGCGCCATTGACTTCGTCCATGCTGCCGGTGCGCACCCAAAGCATCTGGATCGCCGTCGGTGCGCGGTGGTCGGGTTGCACGATCAGCTGCATGCCGTTGGCCAGGCGAAATTCCTGCGCGCCGGACGCCGTCGTGACCAGGGGCGCGTCGCCATCGCCAGGCGCGCTGGGGGCAGGGGTTTGGGCCAGCGCGCCAAAGCATGCCAGCACCG
>JAIOIA010000139.1:0-9732 GCA_019912745.1 Comamonas sp.
GCTCACCGCGGATACCACGGCAGACAGCAGCATCACCAGCGGCTACATCACGCTGGACTCGGAAAAGTCGTTCTCCGCGATCGGCACCACCACCAACGCGTTTTCGACTTCCGGCGCGTCTACGCTCAAAAAGGTGTCCGAGCTGGATATCACCGACTTCAACAAGGCCACCGACGCCCTCAAGACCGTGGATTCGGCCCTGACCTTCATCAACGGCGAACGCGCCAAACTGGGCGCCCTGCAGTCGCGCTTTGAAACGTCGATCGCCAACCTGCAGGTCACGTCCGAGAACCTCTCCGCCTCGCGCAGCCGCATTCAGGACGCTGATTTCGCGGCCGAGACGGCCAACCTCTCACGTGCGCAGATCCTGCAGCAGGCCGGCACCGCCATGGTGGCGCAGGCCAACCAGCTGCCCCAGGGTGTGTTGGCCCTGCTGCGCGGCTAAAAGACGCACGGTCCGGGCCCATCCGGCCCGGACCGGCGGCAATGGACGAGGCGGGGCCGCGCGGCTGCCGCCTCGTTGCGCATGGCGCGGCGCATGCATGAAGCGCAAGGCGGGGTTTGCGGGGTAGAGCAGACGCTTATCGGTACGCTGCAACGGCGTTTTGTTCTGATAATGGCCCGGTTGTTGTGGGGTTTGCCAGGAGGTGTGCAATGGCCAGTTTTTCGTCTATCGGTGTGGGGCTGGGCGGCAATGTGGACGTCAATGCGCTGATCAAGGCATCCGTCGATGCGGTCAAGCTCCCCATCACCCGCCCCAACGGCCTGAACGACCAGGCCAAGCTCACCGAAGCGAAGATTTCCACCTTCGGCAAACTGCAGTCGCTGGTCTCAACACTGCAGCTGGCCGCAGGCAAGCTCGCCAGCGTCACGGGCTGGAACGCGGTGACGGCCACGTCTTCCGACAGCCAATCCGTGACCGCGACCGCCATCGGCGGCACGGTGGAAACCAATTTCAGTGTCGAGGTGCAGCAACTGGCCAAGGCCCAGGTCTCGGCCTCGGATGCGTTGGCGGCCAGTCAGAGCGTGGGGGCCGGCCAGCTCTCATTGCAGATCGGGCGCTGGAGTGGGGGCAGTTTCACGGCAGGCAGCGCGGTACCGGTGGACATCGCGATTACCGCGAGCGACACGCTGACCGACATTGCCGGCAAGATCAACGGGGCGGGAGCGGGCGTGACCGCCACGCTCCTGACCGACGCGAGCGGCCAGCGCCTGATGCTGCGCAGCAAGACGACGGGCGAGGAAGCAGGCTTTCAGGTGAACGTGACCGACGCCGATGGGAGCAATACCGATGGGCTTGGTCTGTCACGCCTGATCAACGGCCTCGCCACTGATCCGGGCGCTGGCGCTGCTGCCAACGCGCGGGCGCTGATCAACGGTCAATACACCGTCACATCGGCCAGCAACACGTTCGAGAATGCCATCTCCGGTGTCACCTTCAAGGCCGAGAAAGAAACAACCGCGCCTGTCCAGATCACGGTCACCAAGGACAGCTCGGCGGTACAGAAGAACATCGAGGATTTCGTGGTGGCGTACAACGCGGCGAATCAGGCGCTCAACGAGCTCACCAAATACGACGCCGCCACCAAGCAGGGAGGGCTGCTGCAGGGCGACTCCACCGCCATATCCTTGCAGAACATCCTGCGCAACTCCATCCAGTCGCTCTCAAGCAGCACCGGGCCGTTCCGCACGCTGTCCGACATCGGGCTGGGCATGATCCGGGGCGGCGACCTGACCATCGACAGCACCAAGCTGGGTGCCGCAATGCAAGATCCGGACGCGATCAAGGCGCTGTTCATCGGTGCCGACGGCCTCGCCACCACGCAGGATGGCGTAGCCGAAAACATCAAGACCGCCACGTCCAGCCTGCTCGATTCCGGCGGCTTCTTCGCCACCAAGGACAAGCAGCTGAAGAACGTGCTGCAGCTCAATGCCAAGGAGGTCGAGCGTGTCAATGCACGCGCCGACAGCGCCGAGGCGCTGCTCAAGGCGCGCTACACTGCGCTGGATTCGCAAATGAGCCAGCTGAACGCGCTCAACGCCTACATTGCCCAGCAGGTGACCACCTGGAACAAGACCAAGAACGGTTGATATCCGGATAGGCCGCCTGGCATTCAAGCTTTCCGCAGGGTGGCCGATATCAATGACAACAGCAGGTTTGAGAGAGCACCCATGTTCAGCACCTTCTCCCCCCATGCCACGTCGATGTATCAGCGCATCGACATTGAAACCAGCATGCACACCATGGACCAGCACCAACTGGTGAGTCTGCTGCTCGGCGGCGTGCTGAGTTCGGTGGCCACGGCACGCGGAGCGCTGGCACGCGGCGATATCCCGACCAAGTGCGCCGGCATCGGCAAGGCCGTCCGCATTCTCGAAGAAGGCCTGATGACGGCGCTCGATCATGAGCAGGGCGGAGAAGTCGCCGCATCCCTTGGCGCGGTATACGACTACGCGCTGCGCCGCCTCATTCAGGCCAACGCCAGCAACGACGATGCCATGCTGGAGGAGGTGTCTCGTCTCATCGAGCCGATCGCTCAGGGTTGGAACGAAATCGGGCACTCGGCCACGGCACGCCAGAACGACACGCATTCCGATTCCTCTCTCTCCGCCCAACCCGTTGCTGCACATGCGTAAGACAGACATGTCCGCCACATTGATCGACTACTACAAGGCCATCGAAGACGGCAGCCTGCGCATGCTGGAAGCAGCCAGGGTGAACGACTGGGACGAAGTGGTGCGCTGCGAAGGGACTTGTGCCGTGCTGATCGAACGCCTGCGCCATCAGTTCAGAGAGCACAAGCTCGCCCCCGAGCAACGGCGCGAGAAGACCCGCATTATGCAGCGCATCCTGCACAACGACGCGCAGATCCGCATTCTGGCCGAGCCCTGGCTCGCGCAGTTCGACCATCTTGCGGTCAACGGACAGCCCCAGTTCATCCACTGAGCTCCGGGCCGCATCCGCTCAGGGCACGGGCCCGGCATTGAAGGGCTCCAGCCCCTCCGCTTCCGCCTGCTCGAAAATCGTGCTCGCGCCCACGGGCAGCAGTTCGATCGTGGCCACCAGACCTGGCACGGCGGCCATGAGTTCGGCCTCCACCGTCGCGCGCTCGGACGCGGCGCGGCCCAGGGTCCAGCTTTCGGGCACGTGCATGTGCAGCTGAACGAAGCTGCGGCTGCCGGCGCGACGCGAACCCAGGTTGTCGAAGTGCACGGCACCGCTGCTGGCACCGGAGTAGCGCGCGAGCAGTGTCTCGATTCTGGCCAGCGGCTCGGGCGCCAGGGCCTCGTCCATCAGGCCCTGCGAGGCCTGCCAGACCAGCTTGCCACCCTCCTTCAGGATGTTCAGCGCCACCACGAACGCCACCACGGGATCGAGCCAGTCCCAGCCCGTGCCCCAGGCCGCCATTAGGCCGATCACGACGCCCACCGAGGTCCACACGTCGGTGAACAGGTGGCGCGCGTCACCTTCCAGCGCCACCGAGCGGCGCAGGCGCGCGGCGCGCATCATGCCCCAGGCGAGCACGCCGTTGAACACGGCGCTCAGTATCGCCAGCCCGAGACCCCAGGAGAGCTGCTGCAGGGGCTGGGGGTGCAGCAGGCGCAGAATGGCCGCCCACAGGATGGCCACGGCCGCGCCCATCACCAGGATGCCCTCGAAGCCGGAAGAAAAATATTCGGCCTTGTGATGACCGAACGGGTGGTCTTCATCGGCCGGGCGCGCGGCCACCGTGACCATCACCAGCGCGAACATCGCGCCAGCGAGGTTCACGAAGGATTCGAGCGCGTCCGACAGCAGGCCCACGGAGTCGGTGATCCACCACGCCAGCGTCTTGAGCACGATAGTCAGCAAGGCCACCGCAACGGAGGCCAGCAGCCAGTGATGCGGCGTCATTCGGGCCAGGCGGGAGGGCATGTCGGGGCGCATGGGCTGCATACGGCGTCAATTGCGAGGGGCGCACCGTAACACGCCTCGCACCGCCCTGCGCAGCACGTGGAAAAGACCGTTGCTCAATGCACCACTGATCCGCCACGCACGCGCGCTTGGTGCTACAACCGCAGGCGTGGACAGCACATCGGCTTGCAACTTTGCGGCGCTGCTCGTGTCCCACGGACAGCGCTTGTCACAGGAGGTCAGACATGGACGCCATCAGCAACTTCGCTGCACGCTATGCACGTGAACGTGAAGAGGAGATGTCGATCGACGAATATCTCGCGCTGTGCAAGCGCGACAGCAACGCCTACGCCACGGCGGCCGAGCGCATGCTGGCCGCCATTGGAGAAGCGCAGATGGTCGATACGCGCGACGACCCGGCCCTCTCTCGCCTGTTCGCCAACAAGGTGATCCGCCGCTACCCGACCTTCGCCGAGTTCTACGGCATGGAAGACGCGATCGAACAAGTGGTGAGCTTCTTTCGCCACGCGGCGCAAGGGCTGGAAGAGCGCAAGCAGATTCTCTATCTGCTCGGCCCCGTGGGCGGCGGCAAGAGCTCGATCGCCGAGCGCCTGAAGGCGCTGATGCAGAAGGTGCCGTTCTACGCGCTCAAGGGCTCGCCGGTGAACGAATCGCCGCTGGGCCTGTTCGACCCGGCGGAAGACGGCCCCCTCCTCGAAGAACAGTTCGGCATCGCGCGCCGCCACCTGGCGCACGTGCTCTCGCCCTGGGCCGTGAAGCGCCTGGATGAATACGGCGGCGACATCCGCCAGTTCCGCGTCGTCAAGCGCTATCCCAGCATCCTCAAACAGATCGCGATCGCCAAGACCGAGCCGGGCGACGAGAACAACCAGGACATCTCCAGCCTGGTGGGCAAGGTGGACATCCGCCAGCTGGAGAATTTCGCGCAGGACGACACCGACGCCTACAGCTACTCGGGCGGCCTGTGCCTGGCCAACCAGGGACTGCTCGAATTCGTCGAGATGTTCAAGGCGCCGATCAAGGTGCTGCACCCCCTGCTCACCGCCACGCAGGAAGGCAACTACAAGGGCACCGAGGGTTTCGGGGCGATTCCGTTCGACGGCATCGTGCTCGCGCACAGCAACGAGAGCGAGTGGAAGGCGTTTCGCAACAACAAGAACAACGAGGCCTTCCTGGACCGGATCTACATCGTCAAGGTGCCCTATTGCCTGCGCGTGTCCGAAGAGGTGAAGATCTACGAGAAGCTGATCCGCGAATCGTCGCTGGCCGATGCCGTCTGCGCTCCCGGCACGCTCAGGATGATGGCGCAGTTCTCGGTGCTCACGCGCCTGAAGGAGCCGGAGAACTCCAGCCTCTACAGCAAGATGAAGGTCTACGACGGGCAGAACCTGAAGGACACCGACCCGCGCGCCAAGAGCTACCAGGAGTACCGCGACTACGCGGGCGTGGACGAGGGCATGAGCGGCGTCTCCACGCGCTTCGCGTTCAAGATTCTCTCCAAGGTCTTCAACTACGACAGCACCGAGGTCGCGGCCAACCCGGTGCACCTGATGTACGTGCTGGAGCAACAGATCCAGCGCGAACAGTTCCCCGCCGAGCTCGAGACCAAATACACAGGTTTCATCAAGGAATACCTGTCACCGCGCTACGCCGAGTTCATCGGCAAGGAGATCCAGACCGCCTACCTGGAGAGCTACAGCGAGTACGGCCAGAACATCTTCGACCGCTACGTCACCTACGCCGACTACTGGATCCAGGACAGCGAGTACCGCGACACCGACACCGGAGAGGTGTTCGACAGGAACGCGCTCAACGCCGAGCTGGAGAAGATCGAGAAGCCCGCGGGCATCGCCAATCCCAAGGACTTCCGCAACGAGATCGTCAACTTCGTGCTGCGCGCGCGCGCCAACAACCAGGGCCGCAATCCGGCCTGGACGAGCTACGAGAAGCTGCGCCTGGTGATCGAGAAGAAGATGTTCTCCAACACCGAGGAGCTCTTGCCGGTGATCAGCTTCAACGCCAAGGCCAGCACCGAGGACGCACGCAAGCACGAAGACTTCGTCACCCGCATGGTGGCCAAGGGCTACACGCAAAAGCAGGTGCGCCTGCTGTGCGAGTGGTACTTGCGCGTGCGCAAGAGCAGCTGACGCCACCGAACCGCAGGGCATTCCCATGGCACTGCAGATCATCGACCGCAGGCTCTCCGGCAAGAACAAGTCGGTGGGCAACCGCGAGCGCTTCATCCGCCGCTACAAGCAGCAGATCGCCGACGCCGTGCGCCGCGCGGTGTCCAGGCGCGGCATCCGCGAAATCGAGCAGGCCGAGAACGTCACCATCCCCAAGCGCGACATCAGCGAGCCGAGATTTCACCACGGCCCCGGCGGCGTGCGCGACACCGTGCACCCCGGCAATCGGGAATATGTGACGGGCGACCGCATCGAGCGCCCCGAAGGCGGCGGCTCGGGCGGGGGCTCGCAGGCGAGCGACAGCGGCGAGGGACAGGACGACTTCAGCTTCACGCTCAGCCGCGAGGAGTTCATGCAGATCTTCTTCGAGGATCTGGCGCTGCCGCGCCTCCTGCGCACGCACATTGGCGAGAACCCGCAGTTCAAGACCCGCCGCGCGGGCTACAGCCAGGACGGCACGCCGAACAACCTGGCCATCGTGCGCACCATGCGCGGCGCGCTGGGGCGGCGCATCGCGCTCACCAAGACGGCCGAACGCGAGCGTGAGGCGCTGGAGCAGCGGCTGCAGACCGTACTGCTCGATCCCGAGCATGCCGAAGCCGAGTCGAGCGACCTGCGCGCGCGCATCGAGCAGCTCGATCGGCGCATCGCCAGGACGCCGTGGCTCGACCCGATCGATCTGCGCTTTCGCGCGCACCAGAAGGTGCCGTTGCCCAACAGCCGCGCGGTGATGTTCTGCGTGATGGATGTCTCGGGCTCGATGGACGAGGAGCGCAAGGATCTGGCCAAGCGTTTCTTCATCCTGCTGCACCTGTTTCTCACGCGCCACTACCGCCAGGTGGAGATCGTCTTCATCCGGCATCACACGCAGGCTTCGGAAGTGGACGAGCACGAGTTCTTCTACTCGCAGGAGAGCGGCGGCACGGTGGTGAGCAGCGCGCTGGTGCTGCTGGCCGACATCATCCACACGCGCTACCCCGTGACCGACTGGAACATCTACGTGGCGCAGGCGAGCGACGGCGACAACTTCAGCAACGACAGCGGCAACTGCCGCGCGCTGCTGGCCGGGCAGATCCTGCCGCTCGCGCGCTACTACGCCTATCTGCAGGTGGCCGAGGAAGAGCAGAACCTGTGGCAGGAGTACGCGCAGCTGCAGCAGGGTTTCCCGCACTTCGCGATGCGCAAGGTGGAGCAGGCGAGCGACATCTACCCGGTGTTTCGCGAGCTGTTTCGCAAGGAAGGGGTACAGACATGAACACCCCCGTCGCTTTCCCGCCCGAACATCCGTCGCAGGTCTCGACGCACTACCCGGTGCTGGAGCGGCGCCACGGCGACAACGCCTGGAAGCTCGTCGCAAGCGGCGAACGGCGCCACCCGCTGGTGCCGGACATGCCGCTGCCTCCCGCCGAGCGCCCCGCGCACCCGCTGCCCGACCCGAGCGACTGGACCTTCGATCTGATCGAGCGCTACCACGCGGTGATTGCCGAGGCGGCCCGGCGCTTCGGCCTCGACACCTACCCCAACCAGCTCGAAGTGATCACCGCCGAGCAGATGATGGACGCCTACGCCAGCGTCGGCATGCCGGTGAACTACCGCCACTGGAGCTACGGCAAGGCCTTCCTCGCGACCGAGCGGCGTTACCGGCGCGGGCAGATGGGCCTGGCCTACGAGATCGTGATCAACGCCAACCCCTGCATCGCCTATCTGATGGAGGAGAACACCACTGCCATGCAGGCGCTGGTGATATCGCACGCGGCCTACGGGCACAACAGCTTCTTCAAGGGCAATTACCTGTTCCGCATGTGGACGGATGCGGGCTCGATCATCGACTACCTCGTCTATGCGCGCGACTACATCGGGCAGTGCGAGGAGCGCCACGGCCTGGACGCGGTGGAGCAGCTGCTCGACTCGTGCCACGCGCTGGCCACGCACGGCGTGGACCGCTACCGCCGCCCCTCGCGCAAGTCGCTGGCGCGCGAGCGCCTGGAGCAGCGCGAGCGCCAGGAGCACGCGCAGCAGCAGGTCAACGAGCTCTGGCGCACGCTGCCCGCGGCGCCGGGCAAGGAAAGCGGCGAAGAGGCACAGCAACGCTTTCCGCGCGAGCCCGAGGAAAACCTGCTGTACTTCATCGAAAAGCACGCACCGCTGCTCGAACCTTGGCAGCGCGAGGTCATCCGCATCGTGCGCAAGATCGCGCAGTATTTCTATCCGCAGCGCCAGACGCAGGTAATGAACGAGGGCTGGGCCACCTTCTGGCACTACACGCTGATGAACCAGCTCTACGACGACGGCTGGCTGACCGACGCGGTGATGATGGAGTGGCTCGCCTCGCACACCAACGTGATCCATCAGCCACCGATCGATCACCCCGCGTACAGCGGCATCAACCCCTATACGCTGGGCTTTTCGATGTACCGCGACATCCGCCGCATCTGCGAGCAGCCGACCGAGGAAGACCGCCGCTGGTTCCCCGATCTCGCGGGCACGCCGTGGCTGCCCGCGCTGCACCACGCGATGCGCAACTTCAAGGACGAGAGCTTCATCGGCCAGTACCTGAGCCCGCACCTGATGCGCGAGCTGCGCCTGTTCGCCATCCACGACGACGCGGCCGAGCGCCATCTGCGGGTGAGCGCCATCCATGACGAGGACGGCTACCACGAACTGCGCCAGACGCTTTCGCGCCAGTACGACATCGGCGTGCGCGAACCCAACATCCAGGTCTGGGACGTGGACCGGCGCGGCGACCGCACGCTGACGCTGCGCCACACGCAGGTGCAGGGCCGGCCGCTCGCCGACGATGCGCTGGAGGTGCTCAAGCACGTGGCGCGGCTGTGGGGCTTCGGCGTGAAGATCGAGAGCGTGGACAGCGACGGCGAGCATCCCACCATACTGCATGTGCTGGCGCCGCCGTAATGGTTTTCAAGCCAGATCGGCCCATAAAAAAATCAAGGCTTGCGGTTCCAGCCGGACACGATCACTTCGTTGAAAAACCGCCGATCAAGCAGGAGCCAGATCAGCACGGGCGCCAGCGTGGGCAGCACGAGGGCGCCCAGCTGGTAGCCATAGATGAGGAATTCGAGTTGCCATGGGTCGATGAAGAGCACGCGTGCGTCGTAGCGCGCCGCGCCCGCCAGCTGCATCCACAGGGACATCACCAGGCTGAAGGTCTGCACCGGCAGCAGGCAGACATAGCCCAGCAGCGCCCGCGACGGGCGCCCCGGCGTGCGGTGGGTGATCCAGGCCGCGAGCAGCAGCGCCCAGAAAATGGGCAGGCCATAGGCATAGCGCCCGGGGTCGGCGTCGAGCGTGACCTCACCCCGGCGGCCAGACTGCGGGTCCATCACCGTCACGGCGGTGTCCACCTCGATGCGGCCCGGGGCCTTGTGCACGCCGCGGGTCCACAGCGGCGTGGCCTGCTCCAGCACGATGTGCGAGAGCGCCGCCACCGGGTAGGAAAGCCAGGGTGAGGCTTTCGCCCAGGCGAAGGTGAGCACGATGATGCCGACGGCCGCGACGAGTCCAAAACGCAGCAGCACGGAACGCTGGCGGGCGGGGGCCACCGGGCTCATGCGCGTGCGTGCGGCAGCGAAAGATCCGCCGAACCGCTCACAATGCCCTGCCCCTGCGGCC
>JAIOIA010000140.1:0-5793 GCA_019912745.1 Comamonas sp.
GCGCCATCGTCTGCGCCCAGTAGCCGAGGTTCTGGTGATCGGTCAGATCCACCTGCAGCGGCGTGACGGACACGTGCCCCTGCGTCGTCGCATGGAAATCCGTGCCTTCGCTTGCGTCCCGGGCCGCGCCGGCCGCGCCGATCCAGTACATGGTCTCGCCGCGCGGGTTTTCCTGCCGGATGGCGCTTTGCGCCGCATGGCGACGCCCGAGGCGGCAGAGCTTGGCCGGGCGCAGGGCCTCGAGCGGCAGATTCGGAATGTTGACGTTGAGCAGCCATGCGGCGGTGCCGACGAAATGCTGCTCCTTCATCTGCGCCACCAGCGTGGCGACCGTGGCCGCGGCCGCGTCCAGCTCCTGCCAGCCCTTGTCGACCTGCGAGACGGCGATCGACGGGATGCCAAAGAGATAGCCCTCCATGGCCGCGCCCACGGTGCCCGAATAGAGTGTGTCGTCGCCCATGTTGGCACCGTTGTTGATGCCGGAAATCACCAGATCCGGCCGGTCCGAAAGCAGCCCCGTAAGCGCAATATGCACGCAGTCGGCCGGTGTGCCATTGACGTAGCGAAAGCCGTTGGGGGCCGTATGCACGTACAGCGGCGCATTGAGCGTCAGCGCGTTGGATTTGGCGCTGTTGTTGTGCTCGGGCGCGACCACCTGCACCTCGGCGATCGGCGACAGTGCCGCATGCAGCGCCACCAGGCCGGGGGCCTGATAGCCGTCGTCGTTGCACAAAAGGATACGCATTGTTGCTTGCAAGGGAAGGCTGGCATTGTAGGGGGGCGCGCCCGATCATGGCCGCCCGTCGCGCGAGGGACAAACGGGACGCGACAGCACTTCCATAATGGTCGGCCCGGATCACAGGAAGGAGACACGATGCACGCTTGGCTTTGCAGCAACCCCACCGGGGTCGATGCGCTCACATGGACCGAGTTGCCCACACCCGAACCCGGCCCCGGCGAGGTGCTGATCGGCATCCGCGCGGCCAGCCTGAACTTCCCCGACCTGCTGATCGTGCAGAACAAATACCAGTTCAAGCCGCCGCTGCCCTTCGTGCCGGGTTCGGAATACGCGGGCGTGGTGCTCGCCGTGGGCGAAGGCGTGAAGCAGCTGCGCGCGGGGCAGCACGTGGCGTGCCTGTCGGGCACGGGCGGTTTCGGCACGCACACCACCGCGCCCGCCTCGCTCTGCCTGCCGCTGCCCGAGGGCTTCGCGTTCACGGACGCGGCGGCCTTCATCATGACCTATGCCACCTCGCACCACGCGCTGATCGATCGCGCGCAGCTCAAGGCGGGCGAGACGGTGCTGGTGCTGGGTGCGGCCGGCGGCGTGGGCACGGCGGCGATCCAGATCGCCAGGGTGGCGGGCGCGCGCGTGATCGCCGCCGCATCGACGCAGGAAAAGTGCGACGTCTGCCGCGCGCAGGGGGCCGACGCCACCATCAACTACCGCACGCAGGACCTGCGCGCCGCTCTCAAGGAACTGACCGGCGGCAAAGGGCCGGACGTGGTCTACGACCCCGTGGGCGGCGAGTTCGCCGAAGCGGCGTTTCGCTCCATCGCCTGGCGCGGGCGTTACCTGGTGATCGGATTCGCGGCCGGCCCGATTCCCAGCCTGCCGATGAATCTGCCGCTGCTCAAGGGCGCGTCCATCGTCGGCGTGTTCTGGGGCGAATTCGCAAAGCGCGAGCCGCAGGCCAATGCCGCGATGCTCGCCACACTCGCGCAGTGGTACGCCAGCGGCAGGATCAAACCGGTGATCGACCGCGTGCGGCCCATGAGCGAGCTGCCCGCGGCCTACGCGCAGATGGCGGCACGCGACGTCAAGGGCAAACTGGTGCTGGTGAATGCCACCTGAGCGCGACGGGCGACAATCGCGGCAAACGCGACTCGTCGAGCAGCGCCCGCCATGGCCACCAAACCCGCCTCCGAATACGCCCGCGAAACCCTGAAGCAGCTGGCCGCGCGTCGGCTGCAGCCCACGCCGGACAACTACCTGGCGATCTATGACGAGATTTCGGGGCAGATCAGCCAGCCGGCGTTTCCCGAGGTGCGCCTGCGCCAGATCGCGCGCATCCTGCCGGGGCAGACGGCGGATCAGCGGCGCCTGCTGAACCAGCTCAACGCCGCCATCGAAAAACAGGACTGGACGGCGCTGCAGAACACCTTCGTGGGCTACGCCACGCTGGGGCTGTCGCCGGTGTCGACCACCGTGGCCGACAAGCCCGCAGACAGGGACACGCTCAACACCGTCTTCGCCGAGCACCTCGCGCGCATGGTGGACAACGTGACCGCGGCCGTGGGTGAGGACGACGCCCGCGTGCAGGAGCTGGGCAAGGAACTCATCGCCTGGCTCAGGCAGCCCATGCCCGAGCTGGCGGAATCAGAGAAGCTGCTGTCCAACTTCAGCTACCGGCTGTCGTTCGCCGCGGAGGACCAGTCGGCCATGCGCGCCGCCCTGCTCACCCTGCTGCACATGGTGTTCGACAACGTGGCCGTGCTCAGCCAGGACGACGCCTGGCTGCAGGGCCAGGCACAGGCGCTGCGCGACGCGGCGGTGCCGCCGCTCACGCTGCGGCGCCTGGATGACCTGCAGCAGCGCCTGAAGGACGTGATCTTCAAGCAATCCGAGTCGAAGGAGCGCGCCGTCGAGGCCCAGCGGCAAATGCGCGAGCTGCTGGCCACCTTCATCGACCGGCTCGCGCAGATGGACGAAAGCAGCGCCGCCTACCACGGCCAGCTCACCGATTGCGCCGGGCGCATCAGCCAGGTGCGCGATCTGAAGGAACTCAAGCCCGTGCTGCAGGAGGTCATGGCTGCCACGCAGGCCATGACGCAAAAGAGCAGCGCCATGCGCCATGAACTGCACGAGCTGCGCCGGCGCGCCGACACGGCGAACGCCGAAATCGAGCGCCTGCGCCAGGAGCTGGAGCGCACCAGCGCCCAGGCACGCCACGACCCGCTGACCGGCACGCTCAACCGCAAGGGGCTGGACGAGGCGCTCAGGCGCGAAATTTCAAGCAGCCTGCGCAGCGATGCGCCGCTGTGCGTGGCGCTGCTCGATCTGGACGATTTCAAGGTGCTCAACGACCGGCTGGGCCATACCACGGGCGACGCCGCGCTCGTGCACCTGACCGAGGTGGCGCGCGCCGCGATGCGTCCGCAGGACCAGCTGGCACGCTACGGCGGCGAGGAATTCGTTCTGATCCTGCCCAACACCACGGTGGAGCAGGGCGTGCAGGCGCTCAAGCGCCTGCAGCGCGAACTGAGTGCCCACTACTTCCTGAGCAACGACGAGCACGTGCTCATGACCTTCAGCGCCGGGGTGACCCAGCTCGCGCCCGACGAGGAAAGCGCCGTCGCGCTGCAGCGCGCCGACCAGGCCATGTACCTGGCCAAACGCGCGGGCAAGAACCGCGTTGTCGCCGCCTGAAAGACCGGGCCCTATACGGGTTTGCATTCAGTCGGATCACGAGGCGGAAAGTCGAAGACAGTGCTGTCGCACGGCAAGGCAAACCAACGAAGTTGGACGATTGAAGGCAATCCGTATCACCACCCGCCGGTGATGTACTGCTCCATCTGGGCGATCACGAACTGCTGCTGCGACATCACGTGCTTGACCAGGTCGCCGATGGAGATCAGGCCCACGAGCCTTCCGTCGTCGAGCACGGGCAGGTGGCGCAGGCGGTTTTGCGTCATCAGCGCCATGCATTCCTCGGTGCTCTGCGTGGAGTGCACGTAGCGCACCGCGCGCGTCATGATGTCGCTCACCGGCGTATCGCCCGAGCTGCGCCCGAGCAGCGCCACCTTGCGGGCGTAGTCGCGCTCGGTGAAGATGCCGGCGAGCTTTTCGCCCTCCAGCACCACCACCGCGCCTATGCCCTGCTCGGCCATCAGGCGCAGGGCGTCGAGCACCGTATCCGAGGGAGATACGTGAAAGACCAGGGCATTGCTCTTGGAGCGCAGTATCTCTGCAACCGTCGTCATGACACACCTTCCTTTCTGGCGTCAACCCGCAAATCGCTGGCCTGATGTGAGCACAAGCGGACGCGCGCGGCAATAGGGCTTCGCCCTCAGCAACAGAGCCCCACCTCATATCATTTCAAGCCCAAACAGGCTGCGAGCCAATACCCTTCTGCGCCATCGGCTATCACGCCAATAGCAAACCCGCGGACGCCACATGAAGCGACTTTCTGCTACGCTGCTTGGTGCTCGTTCATGTCGGGGACGTGACCAGCGCCTGCGGTGCCGCACGCAACACCCCGGGGCATGAACGTTCGTTCAATCTTGAGGACCTTACCGTGAAGCTCTACTACTCCGCCGGCGCCTGCTCGCTGGCCGCACACATTTCGCTCGAAGAAGCCGGGCTGAAGTACGAAGCCATCTCTGCTCCCACCAAGACCAAGGTGCTGCCCGACGGCTCGGACTACCGCAAGGTCAACCCGCTGGGCTATGTGCCCTACCTCGTGCTCGACGATGGCACCGGCCTGCGTGAATGCGCCATCGTCTGCCAGTACATCGCGGACCAGGCACCGGCCAAAAAGCTGATTCCGGCCTGCGGCACGATGGCGCGCTACGAGCTGCAGATGTGGATGCACTTCACCTCGACCGAGATCCACAAGAACTTCAGCCCGCTGTTCAACCCCGCCATGCCCAACGAGGCCAAGAAGATCAGCACGGACAAGCTCATCGAGCGGCTGCAGTGGGTGGACGAACAGCTCGCGGGCAAGCAGTACCTGATGGGCGACGACTTCACCGTGGCCGACCCCTACCTGTTCGTCGTGAGCGGCTGGGCCAAGCCCTTGCATATCGACCTCTCGGCGCTGAAGAACCTCGCGGCCTGGCGCGAGCGCGTGGCCGCGCGCCCGGCGGTGCAGCGCGCGATGAAGGCGGAAGGACTCATCTGAGCACCTGAGGAGGCTGGGCGCCCGGTGACGAGCGCCTTGCGTCAACGGCCGGAATCTTCTGCGGCCGTCTTTCGATCGATGCCCAGCGACCGCTGGCGCCACGCCACCAGCGCGCCCAGCCACAGCGCGGCGGCCGAATAGATGAAGCCGTGCGCCAGCCCTCCCTCGCCATCGGCGATCCAGCCGACGACCGTGGGGCCGACGATCTGACCCAAGGCAAACAGGATGGTGAAGGCGCTGATGCCCGCGGCCCACTGCGACTCGGGCAGGTTGTGGCGCACGAAGGCCGTGGTCGATGCCACGAGCGAGAGAAACACCGCACCGAACAGCAGGCCCGAGGCCAGCACCACCGGCCACGCGCGCGTGAGCACCGGCAGCAGCGTGGCCACCCCCAGCAGCGCATTGAGCAGCGCCAGCGCGCCGCCGCCCCTGGCCTTGTCCAGCAGCCGCGCCCAGATGCGCGCCGACGCAATCACGGCCAGGCCCAGCAGCGTGTAGAACACCGTGACGGCCGTGCCGCTCGCGCCCTGATCCCGCAGCAGCGCGATGACAAAGGTCATGTAGCCGATATAGCCCACGCCGAAGAGCGTGTAGCCCGCGAGCATGGGCGCCATCGCCAGCCACGGCAGTTTTTGGGTCAAATCCGCCTTCCGTGATTGTCCCGCATGCGTTGACAGCTCTTGTTCAGGGAGCAAGCGCGCGGGCCAGAGCAGCACCAGCGTGGCCAGCACGCACAGCCCCGCCAGCCCCCACCAGGCCCAGCGCCAGCCATGCGGCGCACTGCGCGCGGCCGCGAGCAGCAGCGGAATGGCCAGCGTGGACAATGCGATGCCCGTGCCCACCCCGCCGTAATAGATGCCCAGCACCAGCCCCGCCTGGCGCGGCACGC
>JAIOIA010000141.1:0-24630 GCA_019912745.1 Comamonas sp.
GCCGTGCCGATGTCCATGCCGCGGTAGACCAGCGCCGAATCCATGCTGATGATTTCCACCGGCAGTCGAGGCGCCAGGGCGTGCGCCAGCGCCAGGGCCGCCGCCGTCTTGCCGCTGGCCGTGGGCCCGGCGAGGGTCAGAACCGGCGGCAGCGTGCGGGGTGGGGCTGGAGATGCGGTGCGCATGGGAGCGCGAGCGTAGCAGAGTGCCCGCGCGGATGAAAAAAGGCCCGTGGCGCTTGTGCACCGCGGGCCGTGAGACAGACCTTGGGTATCGAAACAGGCGCTCAGAACCGGTGGCGCATGCCGACCGCGAAGCTGTTTCCGCTGGCTTGCGCCGTGATGCGGTCATTCATGTACATCGCGTACAGATCGGTGCGCTTGGAGAGAAAGTAGTCGTAGCCCAGGGTGAGGGTCTTGCGGCTGGTATCGAGCGCGGTCACGTTGGTGCGCGCCCACGAGGCCAGCACACTGCCGCCGCCCAGCGGCGCCGAGGCGCCCAGGTGGATGGTCTTGGACTTGCCGGGGGCATTGTCGGCCTTGGCCTGACCGTAGCCGACATAGGGCTTGACGACCTTGAAGTCGTAGGCGGCCGTCAGCATCCAGTCGGTCTTGGTCGTGCCCAGCCAGGTGCTGGTGCCGGGGTTACTCAACTGGTCGCGCTCGTAAAAACCGGTGACCGTGAGCGGGCCGTGAAAATACAGGAAGTTGGCGCCGATGTTGTGCTTGCCCGTGTCGCCCCCCAGCTGGTATTGCAGCGTTGCCTTGAACCCGCCGATATCAGGCGTGGTGTAGGCGATCTGGCTGTTCCAGCCGGTGTCCGACGGCGTCGTCGCCTGCCAGCCGCTGCCGTTGAACAGCGGCACGTTCATGTGCAGGATGAGCGGCGCGAAGGTGAACGAGTCGCCCAGCGGGTTACCGATGACCGAGGGCAGAAAGTTGGGCGCGAGCCAGCGGCCCATCACCACCGATCCGAAACTGCCCGAGAAGCCGATGTTGGCGTCCCGCGAGAAGAAGGTGTCCCCGGGGAAGCGCCCCTGCGAGCCATCGGTGAGCTTGAGAAACGAAGTCATCGCGAAATTGACCTTGAGCCCACCGCCGAGGTCTTCCGAGCCCTTGATGCCGACCCATGAGGTGGTCATGCCGCTGTTGCCCACGGTGGTGCGGCTGCTGGCGTCGCCCGCCATGCGCATCGAGCCCACGTACAGGTCGGCCAGGCCGCTGAGTTGAACCGTGCTCTGGGCATGCGCCCCGAGCGTGCAGAGGGTGGTCGCGGCAAGGGCGAGCAGTGTTTTGTGCATGTCGTCTCCTGAGTGGCTTCGAGGTGAAAACCGGGGTGGCGCCATCACCCCGGTTTTTGTGTGGGAAAAGTGTATACAAAAAATCCAGTGTTGGAAATGGGCCTGACGCCTGTGAGGTGCGCGTCTCAATGGTCGCTACCCTGGTTTTGCAGGCTGGTGGCAAGGCGCTGGGCGTATTGCGCGAGGGTGCTGGCCGCGGGATCCTTGCGTGGCCAGGTGAAGCCGATGCCATCGGCCTCGTGGCGCGGCACCACGTGCATGTGCAGGTGCCCCACGGTCTGCCCCGCCACGGCCCCGTTGGCCTGCAGCAACATCAGCCCAGCGGGTTCGAAGACCGCGCGTACCGCGGCCGCCACCCGGTGCGCAGTGCGCATCATGGCGGCCGCTTCCTCAGGCGTGGCGTCCCACAGCGTGGCCGCGTGGCGGCGCGTGGCCACGAGCACATGCCCAGGATTGACCTGGCCCAGGTCCATGAAGGCGATGGTGTGCTCGTCCTCGAAGACCTTGGCGCTGGGGATTTTCCCGGCGATGAGGCGGCAGAAAATGCAGGAGCCTTGAGGCGAGGTATCGATGAAATTGGGCATGGTGCTCTCGTGGGTGGTGGAGCGGGAGGCGATTGCCACCTTCCGGTGCGGCTCCTGGGAGGCTGCCGGACTTGGAAACCGCCGGCTGCAAATTGACCAGAGCGGCCGATTCTGGCTGCGCCGCTCTTCGAGAACGCTTTGGAGGCTCCAAGTCCGACAGCCTCCTAGGGTTTTCCGCAGCGGCCTTCAGGGTTGTACCCGAGCCTGCAACGGCCCGTGGCTATCTATAGTGCAACGATGGTCGGCATGGGGCCGACGGCGTGCACGCGCCAATGACGATGAATCTGCTTGTTTTCAACGGTTCGCCTGCCGGTTCGCGGGGTACTCATGGACGCCGTGGCGGATGCCGCGACGCGTGATGCCGCGCCGCGGCATGCGTGGCTGCCGGGACCCCTGGCGCGCGCCGTGGGGCTGCTCGTCCTGCTGGCAGTCATCGCCGCTGGCGGGGTGTCCACGTGGCTCGTGACGCGTGCCAGCGAGCCGCAGGCGCTGCAGCGCATCCTGGAGCAGGACGGTGGTGAGGTGGAAATGCTCGCGCGCATGCTCTCGAGCAAGATGGAGCTCAACATCAAGATGCTGGCGGCGCTGGCCGACGGGCTCTCGCCCGTGGTGATCGGTTCCAATGCTCGCCTGCGCGCCTGGCTGCTGCAGGACCGGCCGGTGGCGCGCCTCTTCGATACCGTGACGGTGCTGCGCGGCGAAGAGACCGCGGGCCTGCAGCTGCGGGGCGGGGAGGTCACGGCCGTCGACCAGGTGGAAGACGCGGAGCAGGCGCTGTTGCGCCGCGTCTGGCAGGAGCGCAAGCCCATGGTCTCGGGGGTACTGGGCAGCAAGGCATCGCAGGCGCGTGTGGCTCTGGCGCTACCGGTGCTGGGCAGCAGCGGCCAGACGGTGGCGGTGGTGGCCGCCACCTTGCGGCTGCAGTCGCAGAACCTGCTGCCGCCGGCATTGGCGCTGCCCGAGCGCGAGAACACGCGTTTCATGGTGTTCACGCAGGAGGGCGTGATCCTCTCGCATCCCGATGCATCGCGCGTTCTCGGACTGGTGCGCGACGAACCCGGGCTGTCGCGCATTTTTTCCGGCGGCGATGCGGCTCAGCTGCTGGCTCAGCCCGGGCGTACCGTGCTGCCCGATGGTTCGGTCGTCGGCTGGGCCGTGGCCGGGCTGCCGGGCTGGGTGGTGGCGCGGGTCAACCATGCGCCCTCGCAGCTGCAGCCCCTGGTGGAGGCCGAGCAGCGGGTGTGGTGGCTGGCGGGCGCCGCCGTGGCTGCCGTGGCGCTAGTGGCCCTGCTGTTGCTGTGGTGGCTCATGCGTCCGCTCACGCTGCTGCGCCAGCGCGCACGCGCCGTGCTGGCGGACGAGCGCCCCGCCAGCGTGCCTCGGCAGTCGCCCGATCTCCTGGGTGCGAGCGGGGAGGTCAACGACGTGGTGCGCGTGTTTGCACGCCTGGTGCAGGTGCGCCGCCAGCAGCAGCGCACGACGCAGGCGCTGGAGCGCCAGCTGCAGGCCGTGCTGGAGCATGTGCCGCTGGGGATCGCGCTGACACGCTCGCAGCGCATCGAGATCGCCAGCGGCCAAGCCTGTCGCATGTTCGGCTACACCCTGATGCAGCTGGTGGGGCGCGATTTTCTGCAACTGATCTCTGGCTCCCCCGAGGGGGGCGAACTCGCTGAGCGCGTGCGCGTGGATTTCGCGGTGCATGGGCGCTTTCACGGGGAGCTGCCCCTGATGCGGCGCGACGCAAGTACCTTGTGGGCCCAGGTGCATGGCGAGCCCGTGCACGCGGGAGACCCTGCCGCCGGGGTCATCTGGATCATCGAAGACGGCTCGGCCGAGCGCGAAGCGCGCCTGCAACATGACTGGGAGCGCTGGCACGATGCCCTGACCTTCCTGCCCAACCGCGCCGCGCTGGTGCGTCGGCTGCAACTGCTGCTGTCCAGGCGCGTGGCGCGCGGCGCGCGCACGCTGGCCCACGAGCAGCCCGTTATGGGTGTGCTGATGCATGTGGATGTCGACCACTTCACGCTGATCAATGAACTGGCTGGGCATGATGCGGGCGATGATGTGTTGCGCCATCTGGCGCGTCTGCTCGAATCGCATGTCCGCCAGACGGGGTGGCTGGGACGCCTGGGAGGCGATGAGTTCGCGGTGGTGCTGCCGGGATGCGGCATGGAACGCGGGGCCGAACTGGCGGAGAAGCTGCGCGCGGCCGTGGCGGCATGGGAGCCCACGTACCGCGGGCGCAGTTTTTCGCTCAGCCTGAGCATCGGGCTGGTGCTGCTCGCCACGGACGCCGGTCCGGCCGAAGCCCTCGCCGGTGCCGACATGGCCTGCTACGCGGCCAAGCGGGCCGGGCGCAATCGCGCGCAGTGGGGGCCGGTGCCGCAGCCCGCCAGCGCGCAGTGAGCGGGTGATGATCACGAGTTTTCTCCGGAATGGGAACGGTGTCGGCGTTGTGTGTATGCAAATTCTGTCTACATATATCGCATGCAATTTACTGGCGCAATCTGCGGATAGCGGGTAAAGTGGCGCAAACAAAGCAGCGTGGCTCATGCACATCGTGGCGCGGGTCGTTCCATCGCACTACAAAGAGACAAATCAGCATGCCGCCCTTGCATGTTCCTCAAACGCCCGAGGTGATCGTGCCCCGATTGCAGCTCGCCGGCATCACCAAGCGTTATCCCGGCGTCGTGGCCAACAGCGAGGTTGCACTCACCGTGCAGCCCGGCGAGATCCACGCCGTGCTGGGCGAGAACGGCGCGGGCAAGAGTACCCTGATGAAGATCATCTACGGCGCGGTCAAGCCGGATGCGGGCGACATGCGCGTCGATGGCCACTTGGCGCTGGTGCGCAGCCCGCAGGCGGCGCGCCAGCTCGGCATCGCGATGGTGTTCCAGCATTTCAGCCTGTTCGAGACGCTCTCCGTGGCGGAAAACGTCTGGCTGGGGCTGGACAAGACGCTGTCGCTCGCGGAGGTGACGCGACGCGTGGCCGGCACCGCCGCCACCTACGGCCTGGAGGTGGACCCCGAGCGCCCGGTGCACACGCTGGGCGTGGGCGAAATGCAGCGCGTGGAGATCATCCGCGCCCTGCTGGCCGGCCCGCGGCTGCTGATCCTGGATGAGCCGACTTCGGTGCTCACGCCGCAGGCGGTCGAAAAGCTCTTCGTCACGCTCAGGCGTCTATCGGACGAGGGCTGCTCCATCCTCTACATCAGCCACAAGCTGCACGAAATCCGCGCACTGTGCAGCGCCTGCACGGTGATGCGCGGCGGCAAGGTCACGGGCGTGTGCGACCCGCGCGAAGAAACCAATGCCTCGCTCTCGCGCCTGATGATAGGCGCCGAACCCCCGCCGCTCGAGCACGTGCCGCGCGAGCCGGGTGCGCCGGTGCTGGTGGTCAACCAGCTCCGCCTGCCGCGCGAATCGCCCTTCGGAGTGGATCTGGAAAATATCTCGCTGCAGGTCCGCGCGGGCGAGGTGGTGGGCATCGCTGGCGTCTCGGGTAACGGCCAGCGTGAACTGCTTTTTTCGCTTTCTGGTGAGGACAAGCGAGCGTCCTCAGCATCCATTTCGATAGCAGGCCAGCCGGTCGGACGCATGGCGCCCTTCGGGCGGCGCGCACTCGGGCTGCATTTCGTGCCTGAGGAACGCCTGGGGCGCGGCGCCGTGCCCGAGATGAGCCTGGCGCACAACCTGTTGCTCACGCGCAAGGAGGCCGTGGGTCGCCTGGGCTGGCTGCGCATGGGGGTGCTGCGCACGCAGGCGGCGGGCATCATCGAGCGCTTCAAGGTCAAGGCGGCGGGCGCGCACGCGGCCGCGCGCTCGCTTTCCGGCGGCAACCTGCAGAAGTACATCATGGGCCGCGAGATCGATGCCAGGCCCCGGCTGCTCGTCGTCTCCCAGCCCACGTGGGGGGTGGACGTGGGCGCGGCCGCGCAGATCCGAGGCGAGATTCTGGCGTTGCGCGATGCGGGTTGCGCGGTGCTGGTGGTCAGCGAGGAGTTGGACGAATTGTTTGAAATCTGTGATCGGCTTCACGTCATTGCCAAGGGGCAGCTCTCGCCCAGCCTGCCGCGAGCCGAAGCAACGGTGGAGCAAATCGGCCTGTGGATGAGCGGCCTGTGGCCGGGCGCGGACAACGCGGCGGCGCGGCAGGAGGTGGTCCGTGCTGCGGCTTGAACTGCGCCCCACGCCGTCGCGTACCTGGGCCTGGGCCTCGCCAGTGCTGGCGCTGGCGATCACCGTGGTGCTCGGTGCGCTGCTGTTTTCACTGCTCGGCAAGGACCCGGTCAAGGGCTTGCTGATCTTCTTCTGGGAGCCGATCAAGTCTTCCTACGCCTTGGGCGAGCTGGGCGTGAAGGCCACGCCGCTACTGCTGATCGCGCTGGGCCTGGCGGTGTGTTTTCGCTCCAACATCTGGAACATCGGCGCCGAAGGACAATACGTGATCGGCGCCATCTTCGCCGGTGGCGTTGCGCTCATGGCGGGCAAGGAGACCGGGCGCTGGATCGTGCTGGCCGTGCTGATTGCGGGCGCGGTGGGCGGCATGCTCTGGGCGGCCATCGTCGCTTTCCTGCGCGACCGCTTCAACGCCGGTGAAATCCTGGTCAGTCTGATGCTGGTCTACGTGGCCATCCAGGTGCTCAACTACCTCGTCTTCGGGCCGTGGAAAGACCCCATGGGCTACAACTTTCCGCAGACGCGTACCTTCGAGGCGGTGGCGCGCATTCCCCGCTTGATGAGCGGCTCGCGCGTGAACATCGGCGCGCTGATCGCGCTGGCGGGCGCGGCGCTCTTGTGGCTGTACCTGTTTCGCACCCGCGCGGGCTACGCGCTGCAGGTGGGCGGCGTGGCCCCGGCGGCGGCGCGCTACGCCGGGTTTTCCTCGCGCAGCGCGCTGTGGACGGCGCTGCTCATGTCCGGCGCCACGGCGGGCCTGGCGGGTGCGCTGGAAGTCGCCGGGCCGGTCGGGCAGCTCACGCCCTACGTGCCGGTGGGCTACGGATTCGCAGCCATCATCGTCGCCTTCGTCGGGCGGTTGCACCCGCTGGGCATGGTGCTGGCGGCCATTTTGATGAGCATGTTCTACATCGGCGGTGAACTGGCGCAATCGCGCCTGGGCCTGCCCAAATCGCTCACCGACGTGTTCCAGGGGCTGCTGCTGTTTTCGCTGATGGCGTGTGACACGCTGGTGAACTACCGCATCCGGCGCCTCAGTGTTCTGAGGGGGGTGCGGTGATGGACGCTTACCCTCTGCTTTTCGCCTCCACGCTGACGGCGGGGACGGTGCTGGCGCTGGCGGCGCTGGGCCTCTTGATCAACGAAAAGGCCGGCGTGGTGAACCTCGGTGCCGAGGGCATGATGCTGTGCGCTGCCATCGCGGGCTTCGCCACCGTGGTGCACACGGGCAGCGACACGTTGGGCTTTCTCGCCGGCATGGCGGCGGGCGCGGTGCTTGCGGCGGCCTTCGGCTGGCTCGTGATCTGGCTCAACGCCAACCAGTACGCCACGGGCCTGGCGCTCACCCTGTTCGGCGCGGGCTTCTCGGCCTTCGTGGGCATCGGCTACGTGCAGGCCCGCATGCCCGAGCGCCCGCGCTTCAGCTGGCTGGGGCTGGGCGACGTGCCCGTCATCGGCCCGGCGCTCATGCGCCAGCACCCGCTGGTGTATTTCGGCATCGCGTTCACGCTCGTGTTGATCTGGGTGCTGTACCGCACGCGAGTCGGCCTGGTGCTGCGCGCCGTGGGCGAATCGCCCGAATCGGCGCACGCGCTCGGTTATCCGGTGCGCCGCATCCGCATGGCGGCTGTCGTCATCGGCGGGGCGCTGTGTGGGCTGGCGGGCGCGTTCCTGTCCATCATCTACACGCCGTTGTGGGTCGAGGGCATGGTGGCGGGCAAGGGCTGGATCGCGCTGGCGCTCACCACCTTCGGCACCTGGCGGCCGGCGCGCGTGCTGCTGGGCGCCTATCTGTTCGGTGGCGTCACCATGCTGCAGTTCTACCTGCAGAGCCAGGGTTCGCACATCCCGAGCCAGCTGCTCACGGCCATGCCCTACCTGGCCACCGTCGTTGTATTGGCGCTGATCTCGCGCAACCCCACGTGGATTCGTGTCAATATGCCCGCTTCACTCGGCAAGCCGTTTTACCCGGGCTCCTGATTTTTTTCACCTTGCCCCGTTTTTTCCAGGAGGACTTTTCTGATGACCGACATGAACAAACGCACCGCCTTGCGCCTGGCCGTGGTGTCTGCCGCGGCGCTCACGATGGCAGCCTGCGGGCAGAAGGAGGAGCCGGCCCCGGCGCCGGCGCCGGCCCCCGCGGCGGCTCCTGCCGCTGCTCCGGCGCCGGCACCCGCCGAGCCGCTGAAGGCGGCCTGGATCTATGTCGGTCCGGTGGGAGACGGCGGCTGGAGCTACGCGCACGACAACGGCCGCAAGGCGGTGGAGAAGGACTTCGCCGGCAAGGTGGTCACGAGCTTCGTCGAAAACGTGCCCGAGGGCGCCGACACCGAACGCGTGGCGCGTGACTTGGTGGCGCAGGGCAACAAGCTCATCTTCGGCACCAGCTTCGGCTTCATGGAGCCCATGCTGAAGGTGGCCGCCGACAACCCCGACGTGAAGTTCGAGCACGCCACTGGCTACAAGACCGCGCCCAATATGCGCACCTACGACAGCCGCACCTACGAGGGCGCGTTCATGGCCGGCGTGATCGCCGGCGCCATGACCAAGGCCAACGTGCTGGGCGTGGTCGGCACGGTGCCGATTCCGGAAGTGGTGCGCAACATCAACAGCTTCACGCTGGGCGCGCAGGTCACCAACCCCAAGATCAAGACCATGGTGGTCTGGATCAACGAATGGCACAACCCGCCCAAGGAAACCGAAGCGGCCACCTCGCTGATCAACGGCGGCGCCGACGTGCTGTTCCAGAACACCGATTCGCCCGCCGTGCTCAAGACCGCCGAATCCATGGGCAAGCGCGCCTTCGGCTGGGATTCGGACATGACCGCCTACGGCCCCAAGGCGCATCTGGCCTCGGCCATCATCAACTGGGAGCCCTACTACAAGAAGGCCGTGGGTGAGGCGCTGGACGGTACTTGGAAGACCGGCCCCAACCAGTGGTGGGGCGTGAAGGAAGGCGCGATCGACCTTGTCTCCATCGCCGACGACGTGCCCGCCGAGGCCAAGGCCAAGCTCGCCGAGCTCAAGGCGGGCCTGAAGGACGGCAGCTACCACATCTGGAAGGGCCCGATTTCCGACAACACCGGCAAGGAAGTGCTCGCGGCCGACAAGGTGGCCGACGACGACTTCCTGCGTGGCATCAACTTCTTCGTCAAGGGCGTGGAAGGCAAGGTGCCGGGCACGGACGGCAAGTAAGCGGGGGCTTCCCTTGCCTCGCAAGGCCGCTGTGGGCGGCCTTTTTTTGCGCTTTGCATGCTGCTTGTATTCCAGCGAGATCCATGCTCCGATGTGCATGACGTGCCGACAGGGCCGGGCACAATGGGGTGGACGTGCGGACGAGCAGGTGCCGTGGTGCCATGGCCAGCGAGGCCGCTTGTGCCGCCGCGTGCCGGGACAGGCTCGGCGGCTCGCCATCCCTGGCGACGACCGAATCGGAGGTGGACGATGGTCAAGCGCAAGCTCATGGGGGGAGTGTTGGCCGCTTGCGGCCTGTGGATGGGCGTGTCCGGCATGGCGGCGCCCGCGGCGCCGGCTGCCAGCTCCTGGGTGCTGTCGGCCGATGGCACCCTGGTGATCGACACACGCTCGCATCTGGCCTGGGATCGCTGTGTGGCAGGCATGCTGTGGAATGGCAGCACCTGCACGGGCCGTGCGCGGCTGCTCACGTTGGCCCAGGCCCAGGCCCTGGCCGATGAGCGCTGGAAGGCGAGCGGCGTGCGCTGGCGCCTGCCGCGCGTGCCCGAGCTGCGCCGCTTGGTCAACCGCGGCACCAGCCCGCCCGCCGTCGACGCGGCCCTGTTTCCGGGTGCGCCCGCCGACTGGCACTGGACGAGCACCCGCAGCGTCAACACCGCGGCGGTCAACCCGTATGCCTATGGCAACGCGATGCGCGGCGGCAAGGGCGGTGATGTCCTCCACGCGCGGCAGGCCTGGGCGGTGGACATGGGCTCGGGAGAAGGGCGGGGGGACATGAACCGCGTCACGCCGTTTTACGTGCGCCTCGTGCGGCCGGCACCCAAACCGTAGTACAAACGGCGCCCGATGGTGGCGTCTCATTCCCTGCTTCGTGGCCTGCCCGCCCTGGTGGCGCCGCACACGCGCGTGCTCATACTCGGCAGCTTCCCGGGCGTGGCGTCGCTGCGCGCGCAGCAGTACTACGGGCACCCGCAGAATCAGTTCTGGCGCCTGCTGGCCGCGCTCTGGCCGCAGAACGCGATGCCCGGGCCCGAGGACTATGCCGGACGCTGTGCCTGGGTGCTGGCGCGCGGGCTTGGCGTCTGGGATGTGTACATGGCCTGCGAGCGCGAGGGGAGCCTGGATACCAGTATCCGCCATGCGCAGCTCAATGATTTTGCCGGGCTGCACGCCCGTCTGCCTCGGCTGGTGGCGATCGCTCACAATGGGGGTGAGAGCCATTCTCGGGCGCGCTTGGTGCGTGAGCGCATGGGGCTGACCGAGGATGGGCCCATCGCCTCGCTGCGCCTGCCTTCGACCAGCCCGGCCCATGCCTCATGGAGCTTTGCGCGCAAGTGCGAGGCGTGGCGCGAGGCGTTTTCAACTTCCGGATTGCTTTGATGCCCGCCAAGCCCGCTCGCGAACTGCCCGAAGTCAGCATCTCCGACGATGGCGTGCTGCGCCATCTGCACTTGGGCACGCCCTGGATCCAGGGCTCCATGCTCGTGGACGCGCCCTTCGACCTTGCCCTCGAATATGTGCAACGCATGATGGCATGGCTGCTCTTCATGGAGCCGGGCAGCGTGGCCGGGCGCCGCGCCATGCAGCTGGGGCTGGGTGCCGGGGCGATCACCAAGTTTTGCCACAAGAAGCTGCGGATGCATGCGACGGCCGTGGAGCTCAACCCCCAGGTGCTGCATGTCTGCCGCGCCTGGTTCAAGCTGCCGCCCGAGGGGCCGCGGCTCACCGTGGTGCTCGGTGATGCAGGCCAGGAGATCCGCAAGCCGCAGTACCTGGGCATCATCGATGCACTGGCCGTGGACATGTACGACGACGATGCCGCCGCGCCGGTGCTGGACAGCGTGGCGTTCTACGCCGACTGCCGTGCCCTGCTCACGGACGAGGGTTGCATGACGGTGAATCTGTTCGGCCGCACCAGCCACTACGAGCAGAGCCTGGCGCGCATCAGCGAGGCCTTTGGCGCCGAAGCCGTCTGGGCGTTCAAGCCCACGCGCGAGGGCAACACCATCGTGCTCGCGCAGCGCGCGCCTTCGCGTCCCACGCGGGCGCTGCTGCTGCAGCGCGCCGAGGCGGTGCAGGAGCGCTGGGGCCTGCCGGCGCGCAAGTGGCTGCGCAGCTTCAAGCCCGTTGCCTGATTTTTGCGGCACCATTGCGCCATGAACCCCACACCCACGGCCGCGCACGCTCAGCATTCCCATGCCACCCATCGCGGGCCCTTGCAGTGGCGCCAGATCGTCGATTGGCTGTGCGAGGATGGCGTGATTTCCAGCGCGCAGGCGGAACGCACGATCGAGCGCTGTTCGCGTGCCGAGAGCAGCCAGCATCCGCTGGTGCGCCTGGCCAGTGTCTCCATGGTGCGCGAAGGCGATGGCAAGGTGCTCGACCTGGACGCGCTGACTGAGACGGTCGCGTCGCGCTGTGGCCTGCCGTTCCTGCGCATCGACCCGCTCAAGGTCGACGCCGGGCGCGTCGCCGAAGCCATGAGCGCCAGCTACGCCGAGCGCCACAAGATCCTGCCGGTGCAGGTCTCGGCAAGTGAAATCGTCGTGGCCACGGCCGAGCCCTTCATTGCCGATTGGGTCAGTGAAATCGAGCGCCAGGCCAAGCGCCATGTGCGCCGGGTGCTCTCGAATCCGCATGATATCAAGCGCTACACGGCCGAGTTCTATGCGCTGGCCAAGTCCGTGCGCGCGGTGCAAAAGAGCGGCGGCAGTGCCGGGGGCAGCAGCTTCGAGCAGCTGGTGGAGCTGGGTCGCGCTAACCGCCAGCTCGATGCCAACGACCAGGGCGTGGTGCGTGTCGTGGACTGGCTCTGGCAGTACGCGTTCGACCAGCGCGCGAGCGACATCCACATGGAGCCGCGGCGCGAGCAGGGCGTGATCCGTTTTCGCATCGACGGCGTGCTGCATACGGTCTACCAGATTCCGATCGGTGTGCTCAATGCCATGGTGGCGCGCATCAAGCTGCTCGGGCGCATGGACGTGGTGGAAAAGCGCCGCCCGCAGGACGGGCGCATCAAGACGCGCAATCCCGGAGGTGACGAGGTGGAAATGCGCCTGTCGACGCTGCCCACGGCGTTCGGCGAGAAGATGGTGATGCGCATCTTCGACCCGGACAACACCGTCAAGGATCTGAGCGCGCTGGGCTTTGCGCCGCACGACGCCGAACGCTGGGAGCAGCTCGTCGCGCGACCGCACGGCGTGATCCTCGTGACCGGACCCACGGGCTCGGGCAAGACCACCACGCTGTACTCCACGCTCAAGCGCGTGGCCACCGACGAGGTGAACGTGAGCACGGTGGAAGACCCGATCGAGATGATCGAGGCGAGCTTCAACCAGACACAGGTGCAGCCGCAGATCGACTTCACCTTTGCCGAAGGCCTGCGCGCCCTCATGCGCCAGGACCCGGACATCATCATGGTGGGCGAGATCCGCGACCTGGAAACCGCCGAAATGGCGATCCAGGCCGCGCTCACCGGCCACCTCGTGTTCTCCACGCTGCACACCAACGATGCGCCCAGCGCGATCACGCGGCTCATGGAACTGGGCGTGCCCTACTATCTGATCAATGCGACGCTCCTTGGCGTGCTGGCGCAGCGGCTGGTGCGCACGCTGTGCTCCAATTGCCGCCAGCGGGACCGGGAGGCCGATCCGGCGGAGATCGCCGGGCTCATCAAACCGTGGAAGCTCTCCGGCGGCTACCGGGCCTACCGCCCCGTGGGCTGCGTGGAGTGCCGCATGACGGGCTTTCGCGGCCGCATGGGCTTGTACGAGTTGCTCACCGTCACCGAGGGGCTGCGCGAGAAGATTTCGCAGAGCCCTTCCATCGACGCGCTGCGCCGCCAGGCGGTCAGCGATGGCATGCGCCAGCTGCGCCTGGCCGGGGCGCTGCGTGCCGCCGAAGGCCTGACGACGATCGATGAGGTCGTGGCCTCGACGCCGCCGCTGCAGTAGCGGGCGGGCGCAGCGGCCGTGGCGCATGGCTGCACCGATAATTCGCGCCGTCTTTCATGACGGTGGAGCGCGCACGTGAAGATCAAGAACGAAAAGGATTTCTTCGCCGGACTGCTGTTTCTGGTGTTGGGCACGGGCTACGCCTGGGGCGCCACCGGCTATGCGCTGGGTTCGGCCGCGCGCATGGGCCCGGGCTATTTCCCGCTGCTTGTGGGCGTGCTGCTGGCGGTGATCGGCGTGTTCGTGATGTTCAAGGCCCTGGTCATCGAGACCGAGGGCGGCGCGCCCATCGGTGCCTGGGCGTGGCGGCCGCTGGTGTTCATTCTGGGCGGCAACGTGCTCTTCGGCTTGCTGCTCGTCGGCCTGCCGGCCTGGCATCTGCCGGGCATGGGGCTGATCGTGGCCATCTACGCCCTGGTGCTCGTCGCGGGCATGGCGAGCCGCGCGTTCCGCGTTCGGGATGCGCTGCTGCTGGCCACGGTGCTGGCCGCGGGCTGCTACATGGTCTTCGTCCGGGCGCTGAACATGACGTTGCCGGTCTGGCCGAGCTTCGTCGCCGGTTGACGACGCGGAGCACCACGGCATGGATCTGCTCAATCACCTGATTCTCGGTTTCGGCGTGGCCTTCACGTGGCAGAACCTCGCGTACTGCTTCGTCGGCTGTTTTTTGGGCACGCTCATCGGCGTGTTGCCGGGCATAGGGCCACTGGCCACCATCGCCATGCTGCTGCCGGTCACCTATGCGCTGCCGCCGGTGTCCGCGCTCATCATGCTGGCGGGCATCTATTACGGCGCGCAGTATGGCGGCTCCACCACGGCCATCCTGGTGAACCTGCCGGGCGAGGTGTCGTCGGTGGTCACGACGATCGATGGCTACCAGATGGCGCGTCGGGGCCGGGCCGGCCCGGCGCTGGCGTCGGCGGCCATCGGTTCGTTCATCGCAGGTTGCGTGGGCACGGTGGTGCTCGCGGCGTTCGCTCCGCCGCTCACGGAGCTGGCGTTCAAGTTCGGCCCGGCCGAGTATTTCTCGCTCATGGTGCTGGGCCTGATCGGCGCCGTCGTGCTCGCCTCGGGGTCGCTGCTGAAAGCCATCGGGATGATCGTGCTCGGCCTCATGCTCGGACTCGTGGGCACGGACGTGAATTCCGGCGTGGTGCGCTTCGCGTTCGATATCCCCGATCTGACGGACGGGATCGATTTCGTGCCGATCGCCATGGGCATCTTCGGCTATGGCGAGATCATCGCCAACCTTTCGCGTCCCGACGAGCATCGCGAGGTGTTCACCTCCAAGGTGTCCGGCCTGATGCCGACGGCCGAGGATTTCAGGCGCATGCTGCCGGCCGTGCTGCGTGGCACGGCCCTCGGGTCGGTGCTCGGCATCCTGCCGGGCGGCGGCGCCGTGCTGTCGTCGTTTGCCTCTTACACGCTGGAGAAGAAGAGCCGATTGCGCGAGGGCGAGCTGCCGTTCGGCCAGGGCAACATTCGCGGCGTGGCGGGGCCGGAGTCGGCCAACAACGCGGGCGCGCAGACCTCGTTCATCCCCATGCTCACGCTGGGCATCCCGCCCAACCCGGTGATGGCGTTGATGATTGGTGCGATGACCATCCACAACATCCAGCCCGGCCCGCGGGTGATGAGCGGCAACCCCGAGCTGTTCTGGGGGCTGGTGGCCTCGATGTGGATCGGCAACCTGATGCTGGTGGTGCTGAACTTGCCGCTCGTGGGCATCTGGATCAAGCTGCTCACGGTGCCCTACCGCTGGCTCTTTCCATCCATCGTGCTGTTTTGCGCGCTGGGCGTCTACAGCAACAACAACAACCAGTTCGACATTTGGACGGTGGCCATCTTCGGCTTCGTCGGCTACCTGTTTCACAAACTGGAGCTGGAGGCCGCGCCGCTGCTGCTGGGACTGATTCTCGGGCCGATGATGGAAGAGAACCTGCGCCGCGCGTTGCTGCTTTCGCGCGGCGATTGGGGGGTGCTGTTCACGCGCCCGCTGTCCGCCGGACTGTTGATCGCGGCGGCGCTGATGGTGCTCGTCGTGCTGCTGCCGGCGGTGAGCAAGAAGCGCCAGGAGGCGTTTGTCGACGAGTAGCCGCGGCCTGCCGACCAGGCACATACTCCAAGGAAATTCATGCAAGCTTTGACCACGGCGCCATCGCATCCCCAGCGTGCGCTGCTGCACAACGAAATCCACGCGCGCCCGCCGGAAGCCGTCACGGCGCCCCTGGCCATCGGCCACATCGTCATGTGGGCGGATGCCGGCGAGCGCGAGGCCAGCCGCGCGCATCTGGCGTCTTTGCTCGGGCAGTACCCGCGCGGGGCGGTGCCTGATGCGCTGGCCACGCATTGGCGTGCCGACCTCGGCGCCTTTCGCGTGCGATGGGAGTTGCATACCGAGTTTGTCGCCTGGACGTTTGCGGCGCCGCTGGATGCCACCGGCTTTGGCCAGGCGGAACCGGCCAGCGCGCTCACGGCCGTGCCCGCCGACTGGCTGGCGGGTCTGCCGGGGCGGTGCCTGTGCCAGCTCGACCTCTGGGTACTGGACATGCGCTCTTTCGGCGATGGCGAGCTCATGCCCCGGATACTGCAAGAGGGCACGCTGGTGGCGTCTTCGGTGGCTGGCGGCCACGCCGAAGTCTTTACCGATTTCGCGCTGCGCGCCGATGGCCACTCGCGCATGGTGCTGGTGGCTGGCGGTTTGAGCGCGAGGCGGCTGGGCCGCACGGTGCAGCGCCTGCTGGAGATGGAGACCTACCGCATGACGGCGCTGCTGGCGCTGCCCGTGGCGCGCGATGCGGCCGCGGCGCTGGCGCGCGCCGAGCGCGATCTGGCCGATCTGGCCGAAGCCATTCGCGGTGCCGAGCGCGATGACGAGCCCCGGCTGCTCGATCGCCTCACGCGTCTGGCGGGGCAGGTGGAGAGTCTGTACGCCGGCACGCACGCGCGGTTTTCCGCCAGCAGCGCCTACTTCGATCTGGTGAGCCAGCGCATCCGCGAGCTGGGCGAGAGCCCCCTGGCGGGCATGCAGACCCTGGGCGAGTTCATGGAGCGGCGCCTGAGCCCGGCGCGCAGCACCTGCGAGTGGGCGGTGCGCCGTCAGAATGCGCTGTCCGAGCGGGTCTCGCGCACCAGCAGCCTGCTGCGCACGCGCGTGGAGATCGCGCAGCAGCACAGCAGCCAGCAGCTGCTCACCACGATGAACCAGCGCCAGGACATGCAGCTGCGCCTGCAGGCCACGGTGGAGGGCCTGTCGGTGGCGGCCATCACGTACTACGTGGTCGGGTTGATCAGCCATCTCGCCAAGGGCGCGCAGGCGCTGGGCTGGCCGTGGTCACCGGAGGTAACGGCGGCGTCGGCCATTCCGCTGGTGGCGCTCGGTGTCTGGTGGTCGCTCCGGCGCATGCACCATCGCGTCTTCAAGAGCATGCATTGAAAATGCCTGAAACCCATGCGGAGCAATCGGGAAAAGATCCTCGAAGCGTAGCCAACGGACTGATGCTGGCGGGTCTGGGCGCGGTGGCCTTCAGCGGCAAGGCGGTGATCGTCAAGCTCGCGTACCGCTACGGCGTGGATGCGGTGACCTTGCTGATGTACCGCATGCTGTTCGCCTTGCCCATTTTCCTCGTGATGGCCTGGTGGGCCAGTCGCGGCCAGCCGCGCCTGTCGGCGCGCGACTGGCGCGGCATCGTCGGCTTGGGCGTCTGCGGCTACTACCTCGCCAGCTTCCTGGATTTCGCGGGGCTGGCCTACATCACGGCGGGTCTGGAGCGCCTGATCCTGTACCTGAACCCGACCCTCGTGATGCTGCTGGGCTGGATGTTCTACGGCGAGCGCATGAACCGGCGCCATCTCGGAGCCATGCTGCTCAGTTACTGTGGCGTGGTGCTGGTGTTCGGCGTGGAGGCCTTGGGCCATGGCGCACCAAGCGGCCATACGGCCTGGGGCGTGCTGCTGGTGTTCGGCAGCGCGGTGAGCTATGCGCTGTACCTTGTCTACAGCGGGGCAATGGTGCGTCGTGTCGGGCCGCTGCGCCTGGTGGGTCTGGCCACGAGCGTGGCCTGCGTCTGCTGCGTGGCGCAGTTCGCCCTGCTCAGGCCGCTGTCGGCCGCCGTGGTGGCGCCCGAGGTGATCTGGCTGTCCATCCTGAACGCCACCGTCTGCACGGCCGCGCCCGTGCTCATGGTGATGCTGGCGATCGAGCGCATCGGAGCGGCCATGACGGCCCAGACCGGGATGATCGGGCCGCTGTCCACCATCGTGCTGGCCGCTTGGCTGCTGGGGGAGGCGATCACGGTGTCCATGGTGGCGGGGACGGCGCTGGTGCTGGCTGGCATCTATCTGTTCACGCGGGCAGGAAGGCGTGGCTGACGTCATTTCAACAAGGGAAAACCCGTGCGAAACAGGCGCAGGCAGAGGTTTTTCCCGTGCCACAATCGCGCCCGCTGACTTGCCTGGATGCATGCCGGGCCGGTTGTTTGTGAAACGCGTGTTCAGGTGTGGCGTCCGCTGCCGCCCATAAGGTGGCAGCTCGGGCGCCGCAGCACGGTCTGCCAGTGCCCTGTTGCCCCACTCTCGGGCAAGGGGGTGCGCCTCAGGCTGCCGCGCGCAAGCCGCACCCCGCGCGGCCTGCGCGCTGACGCACTACCAGGGAAGGACTGCTTTTATGGATATCCTGCTGCAGCAGATCATCAATGGTCTGGTTCTCGGCAGCATGTACGCCCTCATCGCGCTGGGCTACACCATGGTCTACGGCATCATCCAGCTGATCAACTTCGCCCACGGCGAGGTGCTGATGTTCGGTGCGCTCATCAGTTGGTCCTGCGTGGGGTACATGCAGGCGAACATGAGCTACCTTCCGGGATGGGCCATGCTGCTGATTTCGATGGTCATCGCCTGCATTCTCGCGGCCGTCCTGAACTACTGGATAGAGAAGATCGCCTACAAGCGCCTGCGCAACAGCCCGCGACTAGCGCCGCTGATCACGGCCATCGGCATGTCGCTGTTCCTGCAGACGGTGGCGATGATGATCTGGAAGCCCACCTACAAGCCCTATCCCGTGCTGCTGCCGGTGGAGCCGCACCTGATCGGCGGCGCCGTCATCACGACCATGCAGATTCTCATTCTGGGGATCACGGTCGTATCGCTGGCGGCGATGGTGTACCTCGTGAGCTACACGCGCCTGGGGCGCGCGATGCGCGCGACGGCCGAGAGCCCCAACGTGGCGGCGCTCATGGGAGTCAAACCCGACTTCGTGATTTCCGCCACCTTCGTGATCGGCGCCGTGCTGGCGGCGATCGCCGGGGTGATGTGGGCGGCCAACTACGGCACGGCGTTTCACACCATGGGCTTCCTGCCGGGTCTGAAGGCCTTCACGGCGGCGGTGTTCGGCGGCATCGGCAACCTGCCCGGCGCCGTGGTCGGCGGCTTGCTGCTGGGCCTGATTGAGGCGATCGGCTCGGGGTACATCGGTGACCTGACGGGCGGCGTGCTGGGTAGCCAGTACACGGACATCTTTGCCTTCATCGTGCTCATCATCATCCTGACGCTGCGCCCCTCGGGCCTGCTCGGTGAGCGTGTGGCCGATCGCGCCTGAGGAGGGTGACATGAACAAGAACATGACCAAGAAGCTGGCGTGGGCCGTCGGGCTCATCGTGCTGCCGCTCGTCCTGCAGCAGTTCGGCAACGCCTGGGTGCGTATCGCCGACCTGACGCTGCTCTACATCATGCTGGCGCTGGGCCTGAACATCGTGGTGGGCTACGCCGGCCTGCTCGACCTGGGTTACGTCGCGTTCTATGCGGTGGGCGCGTTCGGCTACGCGTTGCTCGCATCCCCGCACCTGACGGAGAACTTCCCGGCGATCGCCGCCATGTTTCCGCAAGGCCTGCACATTTCGGTGTGGTGGGCCATACCGCTCTCGCTGCTGCTGGCGGCCTGCACGGGCGTGCTGCTGGGCATCCCGGTGCTCAAACTGCGCGGCGACTACCTGGCCATCGTGACGCTGGGTTTCGGCGAGATCATCCGCATCTTCATGAACAACCTGGACCAGCCGGTCAACATCACGAATGGCCCCAAGGGGATCGCGAACGTGGATCCGGTGCACATGTTCGGTGTGAATTTCGCCAAGCCCCACACGCTCTTCGGCTTCGAGATTCCCTCGGTCACGCTGTATTTCTACCTGTTCATCGTGCTGGTGCTGCTGACGGTGCTCATCTGCTACCGCCTGCAGGATTCGCGCATCGGCCGGGCCTGGATGGCGATCCGCGAAGATGAAATCGCGGCCAAGGCCATGGGCATCAACACGCGCAACATGAAGCTGCTGGCCTTCGGCATGGGGGCCTCGTTCGGCGGCGTCTGCGGCGTGATGTTCGGTGCCTTCCAGAGTTTTGTCTCACCCGAGTCGTTCAGCCTGATGGAGTCCATCATGATCGTCTCCATGGTGGTGCTGGGCGGTCTGGGCCACATCCCGGGCGTGATTCTCGGCGCCATCCTGCTGGCGGCGTTGCCCGAGGTGCTGCGCTACGTGGCCGGGCCGTTGCAGGAGATGACGGGTGGGCGGCTGGATGCGGCCATCCTGCGTCAGCTCCTGATCGCCTCGGCCATGATCATCGTGATGCTGCTGCGCCCGCGCGGCCTCTGGCCCGCGCCGGAACACGGCAAATCGGTCATACGCAAATCGTGAAATCGGCAGATTGGGCAAGGACATGACAGAAGCATCCAACGAGATCGTGCTCAAGGTCGCCGGTATCTCCAAGCGCTTTGGCGGCCTGCAGGCACTGTCGGACGTGGGCATCACGATCCGCAAGGGCCAGATCTACGGGCTGATCGGGCCCAACGGCGCGGGCAAGACCACGTTCTTCAACGTGATCACCGGGCTGTACACGCCCGACAGCGGCAGTTTCCAGCTCGGGGACAAGCCCTATGCGCCACATGCGGTGCACCTGGTGGCGAAGGCGGGCATTGCGCGCACCTTCCAGAACATCCGGCTGTTCGCCGAGATGACAGCGCTGGAGAACGTGATGGTCGGGCGCCACGTGCGCACGCATTCGGGGCTTTTCGGCGCCGTGTTTCGCAGCAGCGGTTTTCGGCGCGAGGAAAAGGCCATCGCGCACCGCGCGCGTGAGTTGCTGGACTATGTGGGCCTGTCGGAGTACGCGGACTTCAAGGCGCGCACGCTCTCCTATGGCGACCAGCGGCGCCTGGAGATCGCGCGGGCGCTGGCCACCGATCCGCTGCTGGTGGCGCTCGATGAACCGGCAGCCGGCATGAATGCCACCGAGAAGGTGGCCTTGCGCGAGCTCATCGACCGCATACGCAACGATGGCCGCACCATCCTCCTGATCGAGCACGACGTGAAGCTCGTCATGGGCCTGTGCAACCGCGTCACGGTGCTGGACTACGGCAAGCAGATTGCCGAAGGCACGCCCGCCGAGGTGCAGAAGGACCCGAAGGTGATCGAGGCATATCTGGGTACGGGAGGTCACTGAAATGGCAGACAACGACAAGCCGGTGCTGTTGCGCGTCAAGGGCCTGAAGGTGGCCTACGGCGGCATCCAGGCCGTCAAGGGTATCGACATGCAGGTGCACGAGGGCGAGCTGGTCTCGCTCATCGGCTCCAACGGCGCGGGCAAGACGACGACGATGAAGGCCATCACCGGCATGCTGGGGGCCAATGATGGCGACATTGAGTATCTGGGCCGCAGCATCAAGGGGCGCGGTCCCTGGGACATGGTCAAGGAAGGCTTGGTGATGGTGCCCGAGGGGCGTGGCGTGTTCGCGCGCATGAGCATCACCGAGAATCTGCTCATGGGCGCCTATACCCGCAACGACCAGGCAGGGATTGCCGAGGATGTGGAGAAGGTCTTCGGCATCTTCCCGCGCCTGAAGGAACGCAAGAGCCAGCTTGCGGGCACCATGTCCGGCGGCGAGCAGCAGATGCTGGCCATGGGCCGTGCGCTGATGGCCCGCCCCAAGGTGCTGCTGCTCGACGAGCCCTCCATGGGACTGTCGCCCATCCTGGTGGACACCATTTTCCAGGTGGTGCGCGACGTCTACGCGCTGGGCGTGACCATCGTGCTGGTCGAGCAGAACGCCAGCCGCGCGCTGGCGATCGCCGACCGCGGCTACGTGATGGAGTCGGGCCTGCTGACCATGGAAGGCTCGGGCAAGGACCTGCTGGCCGATCCGCGCGTGCGCGCTGCCTATCTGGGCGAAGAGGCGACCTGACGGGCCACGCGCCGGCTCATTCGATGAGCTGGCGCAGGCGTTCGGACAGCGGCACGGATTTCTGCGCCGGGAAGTCCACCCAGACCGCCGTGGCGCCGCCTGACGCGCAGATCACACCGGGCTGGTCCGTGCGCTCCATCGTCGCCCAGGTGTCGAAGGACGAGCGCCCGGGCGAGCTGACATAGGAGCGCACCCGCACCTCGGCCGGAAATTCGAGCTGGTGGATGAAGTTGCAGAAGGCATTGGCGATCACCAGCCCTATGCCCTTGGGGTCGGGTGGATAGCCGATCTCATGCAGCCATGCCAGCCGCGCGATCTCCATGTAGCGGAAGTACACGGTGTTGTTCATGTGACCCATCGCGTCCATGTCGCCCCAGCGCATGGGGATGATCATTTCGTGGACGAGCTTTTTCTGTTCGGGGATGTCGATTCTCATGCCCGCATTTTGGCGTGTAATGCACCGTTTCGCCGCCGCGCCTACCGTGCAACCATGAACTGGCTGATTTCCCTGCCCATTCCCCTGCAGACCGTGCTGCTGCTCGTGGCCAGCAACGTCTTCATGACGTTCGCCTGGTATGCGCACCTGAAGAACCTGAGCGCCTCGCCGTGGTGGGTGGCGGCGCTGGCGAGCTGGGGCATCGCGCTCTTCGAATACCTGCTGCAGGTGCCGGCCAACCGCATCGGCCACACGCAGTTGAGCCTGGCACAACTCAAGATCACGCAGGAGGTGATCACGCTTTCGGTCTTCGTGCCGTTCGCCGTGTTCTACATGGGCGAGTCGCTCAAGTGGGACTACCTCTGGGCCGGGCTGTGCCTGATGGGCGCGGTGTACTTCATGTTCCGCGGGGTGTGAGGGCGGCGATGGCGCGAATGCACGTGGCGCCTCCGGCAGGAATCGAACCTGCATCTGGCGCTTAGGAGGCGCCCGTTCTGTCCATTGAACTACGGCGGCGTGGTGGGTGGCGGCGATTGTATCGGGCGCGGCAGCGGGGAAGTGCGTTAGGCTCTCTTCAATTAATAGCTGCTCGCGCTTTATGGCCGAGCGCTGGAGCCACTTTTGGCCTCAAATTCTGACCGCATCAATCAAAGGACAGGCGATAGATCAGGTCGAGGCCCGCGTTTTCCCCCGCCTGGCCGCGCAGGCTCCACCGGCGCGAGAGCTCGTAGAAGATGAGCAGGGTGCTGCCCGTGCCCGCCAGGCTGTGCTCGTAGGCGGCGTACAGGCGCTCGGACAGGCGCTTGCCCAGCGTGATGCTGGTGTTGGCGGTGGCGCCGTTGGTGTCCCGGGCCACGCTCAGCTCGTCCAGCCCGAAACGCGAGGCAAGGGTGCGGCCGTTGCGCCCGCCCAGCAGCGCCAGCGCGGCGGATTGCAGCATGGCCGATTCCGCGCCATCGGTGGGCGAGGCGTGGCCCAGCAGCAGCCAGGCGAGGGCCTGGCTGTCGGGCAGCGCGGGTTCGGAATACAGGCTGATGCGCGGCAGCAGCGCACTGCCGCTCACCTGCACGCCGACTTTCTGGTCGCTGCTGAAATTGGGGCGCAGCGCGATGATGTCGAGCGCCGGGTTGTCCATGGCGCCGGTGAAACGGATGAGTCCGCGCGTGATGTCCAGGTTCTGCCCATAGGCGCGAAAACGCCCGCCCTGTGTTTGCACCAGGCCGCTGAGCCGCGGCGGCTGCGTGAGCGGCCCGCTGGCGCTCAGGCGCATCTGCCCCGCAAGCCGCGTGTCCACGCCCATGCCACGGACGCGAAAGTCGTCGCCCAGGGCGATGCCCACGTCCACCTGGGCGCTCAAGCCGGTGTCGGCGGCAGGAGTGGTCGTGCCGGCCTTTCCGCCTTCGGGAGGCTGCTGGCTTTGCACATGCACGTCGCTGCTCAGCGCCGGGCGGCTTTCGTCGGGCAGCTCGATGCGCGCCTGGTCGATGTGCAGCGTGCCCTCGGTTTTCAGCGTCTTGTCCTGCAGGGCGGCCTCCACCCGCCCCGAGACGGTGACGTCGCGGTCGCTGCGCACGCTGGTGCGCAGGCGGCTGAGCGTGGCTTGCAGGCGCGCCTGCAAGCGCCCGTCCATCCAGCCCGCTTCGCCATGGGCCTGGATCTCGCCGCCTTCCTTGCCTGGGCCGTGCAGGCTCAGCGCATCGATCACCAGCCGGGTGTCGGCAAAGCGCGCGCGCAGCTGCCCCTGGCCGAGCTCGATGCCATCGACGACGGAGCGCAGCGCCAGGTCTTCAGCGGTGACCGTGCCCGCGAGCCGCGGTGCCGCCCGGGTGCCTGAAATGGCGAGATCGGCGGCGAGCGAGCCGCCGAGCCGCCAGCCCGGTGGCGCGAGCGCGGACCAGGCAGCGATCCGGGGCAGGCGGGCGTGCAGCGCGCCTTGCAGGGGGGCGTCCTGTGGCCAGGACCAGTGCGGCGGGCCGCTGGCGTCGGGGGTGGTGGTGAGCGTTGAATGCAGCTCGCCACGCGCCTGGCCCGCGTGGGTGCTGTCCCATTGCAGTTCAAGAGCCAGGGCGTGGCCGTCGCTGGCGAGTGTGACGCGCGCTTCGCTCAGACCCGCCGCGATCCGCGTGGCGGGGGCGCCATCCTGCGTGTCTGAGCGCAGCATCAGGTCGCCGCTGGTGCGGGCGAGTTCGGCCTTGAGCTGCAGGCCGTCGCCGCTCACCAGTTGCCACGCGCCGCCCAGGATGAGGTTGCCGCCCAGGCCCTGATCGTGCGCGGCGTTTCCCAGCACGCGCCCGGCCCATTGCAGCGGCAGACCCGCGATGCGCCCGGCGCTTTCCAGGCGCCCCTGCGCGTGTGTGATGGGGCTCCAGGAGAGCACCGCCCGGGCTTCGGGCGCGGGGGAGGTGAGGGTCAGCTCGCCCGCGGCGATGGACCAGTCGTCAGGTGTCGCAGCGTTCAGGGCGACAGGCTGGCGCAACGACAGCTGCCACCGGCCCGGGCCCAGCGCCGGGTCGCTCAAGTCCATCGCCAGCGACGAGAGCCGCGCGTGCCAGCGGCTGGCGGAGGCCGCCTGCGCGCGACCGCCGTCGGCCACCATCTGCAGGTGAAGCGCGCGCGCCTGCTGCGTGGCCTCGGTCTGCAGGGTGAGTTGCGCCTGGGCCAGCGTACCCGAGAGCTGCGCCCGGGCCTGCCGCAACTCGATGGGGGCCGCGCCCCGGGGCGTGATGGAGAGCGCGGTGCTGGCCAGCTCGGCCT
>JAIOIA010000142.1:0-15986 GCA_019912745.1 Comamonas sp.
GAGCGACAGGTCGGTGTAGCAGCCGTGGTCGATGTCGGCCAGTTGCACCTCGGCCTTGAAGATGGTGGATTTGAGAGCCATGGCCAGCGGGGTGCCCGGCCGTCAGGCGCGGCGTGCCAGCTCCGTCGCCTTGCCCACATAGGCCGACGGCGTCAGCGCCAGCAGCCGGTCTTTCTCGGCCTGTGGAATCTCCAGTGCGTGGATCAGCTCGTGCAGCGCCTCGCGCGTCACCGTGTGGCCGCGCGTCACGGCCTTGAGCTTTTCGTAGGCGCCGGGCACGGCGAAGCGGCGCATCACGGTCTGGATGGGTTCGGCCAGCACTTCCCAGGCGTGGTCCAGGTCTTCGGCCAGCGCCGCCTCGTTGAGTTCCAGCTTGTTCAGTCCCGTCGTCAAAGAGCCCCAGGCCAGCACCGCGTAGCCGAAGGCCACGCCGATGTTGCGCAGCACGGTGGAGTCGGTCAGGTCGCGCTGCCAACGGCTGATCGGGAGTTTTTCGGCCAGGTGGCGCAAGAGCGCGTTGGCCAGGCCGAGGTTGCCCTCGGCGTTCTCGAAGTCGATCGGGTTGACCTTGTGCGGCATGGTCGATGAGCCGATCTCGCCCTCCTTGAGCCGCTGCTTGAAGTAGCCCAGGCTCACGTAGCCCCAGACATCGCGCGAAAAATCGATCAGGATGGTGTTGGCGCGCGCGATGGCGTCGAACAGCTCGGCCATGTAGTCGTGCGGCTCGATCTGGATGCTGTAGGGCTGGAAGGTGAGACCCAGACCTTGCGGTTCGGGCATCTCGACCACGCGGCGGGCGAACGCCTCCCAGTCGAAATCCGGCCAGGCGGCCAGATGCGCGTTGTAGTTGCCCACGGCGCCGTTCATCTTGGCGAGGATCGTCACCTCGGCGATCTGTCGCGTGGCGCGCTCCAGCCGCACGAGCACGTTGGCGAGCTCCTTGCCGACGGTGGTGGGGCTCGCGGTCTGGCCGTGGGTGCGGCTGAGCATGGGCACGGCGGCGTACTGCCGCGCCATGGCGCGCAGCTTGTCGATGATGGCCTGCAGCGCGGGCCGCAGCACCGCGTCGCGCGCGCTCCTGATTTGCAGAGCGTGGCTGGTGTTGTTGATGTCCTCGCTGGTGCAGGCAAAGTGCACGAATTCGGCGGCTGCCAGCAGCTCGGGGTGGCCCTCGAAGCGGGCCTTGATCCAGTATTCGACGGCCTTCACGTCGTGGTTGGTGGTTTTTTCGATGGCCTTGATCTCGGCGCAATCTTCGGTATTGAATTGAGCCACGAGGCCCTGCAGATAATCGCGGGCAGCTCTTGATAGAGGAGCGAATTCGGTGAAACCCGCGTCCGAGAGCGCGATGAACCATGCCACCTCCACCTGCAAGCGCCGGTGCATGTAGCCGGTTTCGCTCATCAGGGGGCGCAAGGCGCCCAGCTTGGCGGCGTAGCGCCCGTCCAGGGGGGAAAGTGCGGTCAGGCTCGAGAGTTCCATGGGCGGCGATTGTAGGAGGGACATCACCATAGAATGACTGCTTCGCCAACAGCCGCGGTCGCGTCCGTGCCGCGACCACCGCCCCATGAAGCTCATCGGAACCCTGACCAGCCCTTACGTGCGCAAGGTGCGCGTGGTGCTGGCCGAGAAAAAGCTCGACTACCAGTTCGAGCTGGACAACGTCTGGTCGGATCAGACGGCCATCGGCCACTCCAATCCGCTGGGCAAGGTGCCCTGCCTGGTGCTCGATGGGGGCGATGCGATGTTCGATTCGCGCGTGATCGTCGAGTACCTGGACACGCTCTCGCCGGTCGGGCGGCTGATTGCGCCTCCGGGGCGCGAGCGCGCCGAGGTCAAGACCTGGGAGGCACTGGCCGACGGTGTGCTCGACGCCGGGGTGCTGGCCTGGCTGGAAGCCAACTGGCCCGGGCGCGCCGAGGGCGAGCGCAGCCGGGCGTGGATCGACCGGCAGCTCTCCAAGGTGCGCGCGGGCCTGCGTGCCATCGACCAGGGCCTGGGCGACAAGGCGTTTTGCACCGGCATCTACATGAGCCTGGCCGATGTGGCCGTGGGCTGCGCGCTGGGCTGGCTGGCGTTTCGCCTGCCTGAGGTCGATTGGCGTGGCGAGCACGCCAATCTCGCGCGCCTGTTCGACAAGCTCGAGCAGCGTCAGAGCTTCATCGACACCCGGCCGCGCCTGCAATAGCGCACCGCCTCTCGGGCATCGTCAAGCACAAAGCCCGCCCCCGGAAATCGGGTGGCGGGCTTTGTGTCTTTGTAGAAAAAGCCGCGAAGCGTCCTGAAACGAAAGAAGAGAGGGAGGGAGGAGAGGACGCCTCAGGAGGGCAACCGGACAAGCCGGAAGACTTCGCAGCCGTAAATCGTTTACCACCTCTTACATATGCTACAGCAGAATGCCTGTTGCCGTTCACTTGGCTTATGAGCACTTGGGAAATGGAAAGTTCCAGCAGCTGCTCGAGAGGATGTCGAGGGCTCAGGGCAGCTTCAGCAGTCTCTGCAGGGACACCTGCAGACGGACCTCGTGGGGCGCCAGCGATGCGGTGATCTTGTACGCGGCCTGCGCCGTGTCGCGCGGGATGGGCTCGCCCGTGGGCATGCCCGAGCGGCCGATCACCACCGCCGCGCGCGGCGTGGTGGCGCTGGCGCCGCGGCGCAGCACCACGGCGACCTCGTCGCTCGCCAGGCGCACGAAAGCCCCCGGCGGGTACACGCCCAGCGTGCGCAGCAGCGCCGCGCCGGCGTCGTCCACCTCGCGCCGCTCGTTGTAGTAGCTGGCCTGCACGGCGGCCGTGACGGGCATGGCACGGCGCGTGGCGCGTGGCGCGATGCGGGCGCCGAACACGTCGGCGCGCTGGATCAGCCGGGCCATCTGCCCGGCCGCGTCCTGTTCGGCCAGCGGACCGCTGGCGAGCTGGTGGTGCTGGCGCACCGCCTGCAGCCAGACTGCATCGCGCACGCCGCATTGGCGCAGCAGCGCCTCGGACCGGTGGGCGTGTTCCTGGATGGCCTGCAGTTGATCGCCCGTCAGCGCCTCGGTCTGGCGTGCCAGCGTGTCCTGCAGCTCGGACATGGCCACGTTCATTGTGAGCGCCGCGCGGCCCAGCCGCAGCACCTGGGCTTCGGGCCACTGCAGCGTCTGGCGCGCGGTCAGCATGCTGGCGCAGGCCACGAGCATGGCGTGCGTGGCGCTGTACTGGTGCGGCTGCTGGCCCGAGAGGAAGATCAGCGCCAGCAGCGCCGCGTCCGGGTTGTCGCGGCACAGCTGATCGAGCTCGACCCCGAGGCGGGCGAGGTGATCCGGGAATTCGGGCTGCGCGGGCGTGTACAGCAGCTGGGTGGCGCGCTGCTGCAGCTCGCGCCAGTCGGGCGGGCCTTCACGCCAGGGGGCCTGCGCGGCACGCCCTGACAGCGAGAGCTTCATCGCGGCGATCTGCCCCAGCGGTGTGTCCTTGCGCAGCATCTGCTGCAACTGGTTCATGAAGTTGCGGTGGCTAGCGGAGGCTTCGTCGGTGTCCACGCAGATGGCCATGCCGCGCCCCTTGAGACTGTCGAGTTCCTCGCGCGAGGCAATGGTGTAGCCGCGTGGCGCCAGCAGCGTGCCCTTGGCCGAGCGCAGCGCGAACGGCAGCGGCTGGCCCAGGGGCAGGGAATCGATGTCGATCGCGACCAGATTCATGTCGGTGTACCCGGCGGAGCGTGATCCCCGTCCGTGTGAGTCCGCGTGCCGCCCGCATGCCCGTGCGAGCCGGCGAGGCGCTTGATCCATTGCGCGAAATCGTCGACGTAGGTGAACACCGCCGGTACCACCAGCAGGCTCAGCACCGTGGAGGTCAGCAGCCCGCCGATGACGGCCATCGCCATGGGCGAGCGAAAACTCATGTCGGCGCTGCCCAGGCCGAGTGCGATGGGCAGCATGCCCGCGCCCATGGCGAGCGTCGTCATGATGATGGGGCGTGCGCGCTTGTGGCAGGCGTCCAGCAGCGCTTCGAGCCGCCCCATGCCGAGTTCGCGCCGCGCTGTGATCGCGTACTCGACGAGCAGGATGGAGTTCTTCGTGGCGATGCCCATGAGCATCACCAGGCCGATGAGCGAGGGCATGGAAAAGCTCTGGTGCGCGAGCATCAGCGCGACGAAGGCGCCGCCGAGCGAGAGCGGCAGCGCCACGAGGATGGTGAAGGGCTGCAGCAGATCCTTGAACAGCATCACGAGCACGATGTAGATGCACACCACGCCGGTGAGCATGGCGATGCCGAAGCTGCCGAAGAGCTCGGTCATCATCTCCGCGTCGCCCACATCCACGAGGTGCACGCTCGACGGCATCTGCGCCACGGCGGGCAGCGCGCGCACGGCCTGCGTCACCTCGCCCAGGCCCCGGCTGCCCAGCTCGATCTCGAAGCGCACGTTGCGCGTGCGGTCGTAGCGCCGGATCACCGCCGGCCCGCCGGACATCGAAAGCGTGGCCACCTCGCCCAGGCGTACCGGCCCCCTCTGGCCCGGAACGGCCAGGCGTTCGAGCACGTGCAGATCCTCGCGCGCCGCGTCGTCGAGCCGCACGAGAATGGGGATCTGGCGCTGTGCGACGTTGAGCTTGGCCAGGTTCTGCTCGTAGTCGCCGACGGTGGCCACGCGCAGGGTTTCGGCAATCGCCGCGCTGGTCACCCCCAGGTCGGCGGCGCGCGCGAAGTTGGGGCGCACGTAGATTTCGGGGCGCACCAGGCTGGCGGTGGAGGTGACGCCGCCGATGCCGGCGATGGTGCGGATGCCGCGCTCGACGTCGCGCGCCACGCGGTCGAGCATGGCCGGGTCGTCGCTGCTGAGCGTCATCATGTATTTGTCGTTGGAGCCGCCCAGGCCCACGCGCACGCGCGCGCCCGGCAGGTCGCGCATCACCTCGCGCAGGTGCTGCTCGATCTCCTGCTTGGGCGGGCGCTCGCCGCGCGCGGTCATGCGCAGCGTGAGCGTGGCCTTGCGCGGATCGGCCGCGCCGCTGCCCGTCATCGGGTCCGAGCCCGCGCTGCCGCCGCCGATGGTGCTGTAGATGGTTTGGATGTGGCCCACGCTCATCGCGCGCTGGGCGGCTTGCAGCACCAGCGCCTCGGTTTCGGGCAGCAGCGTGCCCGGGGGCAGCTCCAGGTTCACCTGCGTCTGCGCGTTGTTGTCGGCCGGCATGAAGCCCGAGGGCAGCAGCGGAATGAGCGCGAGCGAGGCGACGAAAAACAGCAGCGCCAGCACCAGCGTGGTGAAGCGATGGTGCAGGCACCAGCCGACGGCGTGCATGTACAACCTGAGCCAGCCCGGCTCCCTGTGTGCCTGCTTGACCGGCTTGAGCAGGTAGGCGCACATCATGGGCGTGAGCAGCCGCGCGACCACGAGCGAGGCGAACACGGCGAGCGCCGCGGTCCAGCCGAACTGCTTGAAGAAGCGCCCCGGGATGCCGCTCATGAAGGCCGTGGGCAGGAACACCGCGATCAGCGCGAAAGTGGTGGCGACCACCGCCAGGCCGATTTCGTCGGCCGCCTCCATCGCCGCCTGGTACGGTGTCTTGCCCATGCCCTGGTGGCGCACGATGTTTTCGACCTCGACGATCGCGTCGTCCACCAGGATGCCGACGACGAGCGAGAGCGCGAGCAGCGTGAGGATGTTGATCGTGAAACCCAGATACTGCATGCCGACGAAGGCCGGAATCATCGATAGCGGCAGCGCCACGGCCGAGATCAGCGTGGCGCGCGCCGAATGCAGGAACAGCCAGACGACGACCACCGCCAGCAGCGCGCCTTCGTAGAGCAGGCGCATCGAGCTGTCGTACTCGTCCTGCGCGATATCGACAAAGTCCACCGTCTTGGTCAGCTGCAGGTGCGGGTAGTCGGCCTGGAGCTTTTCCAGCACCTTCTGCACGCCCGCGCCCACTTCGACTTCGCTGGCGCCCTTGCTGCGCGAAATCTCGAAACCGATGACCTTCTGCTCGCCCAGCAGCGCTGCGGCGCGCGGTTCGGCAAAGGTGTCGCTGACGCTGGCGAGTCGGTCCAGCCGCACCTTGCGTCCGCCCGAAAGCGCAATCTCGATGCGTGCCACCTCCTCGGCGGTGCGCACCGTGGCCAGCGTGCGCATGGGCTGCTCGCCCGAGCCCAGGTCGGCGCGCCCGCCCGCGCTCTCCAGCTGTACCTGGCGCAGCTGGCGCGAGACCTCGGCGGCCGTGGCGCCCAGCGCCTGCAGCTTCAGCGGATCGAGCAGCACGCGCACCTCGCGCGTCACGCCGCCCACGCGCGTGACCGCGCCCACGCCGGGCACGGCCAGCAGGCGTCGCTGCAGCGTGTCATCGACGAACCAGGACAGCGCCTCGTCGCTCCAGCGGCTGGAGGCGATCGCGTAGGCGAGGATGGGCTGGCTGTTGAGGTCGAACTTGGCGACGATGGGATCGCGCACGTCGGCGGGCAGGTCGGCGCGCACGCGCGCCACCGCCGTGCGCACGTCGTCCACGGCTTCCTGGCCGGGCTTTTCCAGCACGTACTCGGCGGCGATGGTCACCAGCCCGTCGGTCAGCGTGCTCGTGATGTGCTTGAGCCCCTGCGTGGTGGCGATCGCATTTTCCAGGCGCTGCGCCACGTCGCTTTCGAGCTGCTCGGGCGCTGCGCCGGGCAGGATGGCGGTGACGATCACCACCGGCAGGTCCATGTCGGGAAAGTTCTGCACCTTCATGGACCGGAACGACATCAGCCCCGCGAGCGTGAGCAGCACGAACAGCATCGCCGCCGGAACGGGGTTGCGGATGCTCCAGGCAGAGACGTTCATGATTACTTGGTTTTCGTAGCTGTCTGCGCTTGGCCGGTGCTGCTTTGATCCTGTTTTTGTTCAGAATCCGTGACCACGTGCACCAGGTCGCCATCGTTCAGAAAGGTGCCGCCGCGCTCGACGACGCGGGCGTTCTCGGCCAGGCCCCGGGTGATTTCGATGCGGTCGCCCACGCGCTGGCCGGTGCGCACGCGGCGCAGCACCACGTGGTCACCCCCCTGCAGCTCGAACACGCTGGGAAAGCCGTCACGCACCACCACGCTCGACAGCGGCAACGACAACGCCTGCTTGTCGCCAAGCAGGAACTGGCCGCTGGCGTACAGACCGGCGCGCAGATCGGGTTGGCTGGGCAGGTCCACGTAGACCAGCGCGTTGCGGGTGTTCACGTCTACCGTCGGGCCGAGCACGCGCACCCGGCCTTGCACCTGCGCGCCGCTCGTGGTGGAGATCAGGGCCCGGGTGCCCACGCGCAGGCGCGACAGCTCGGAGGCGTTCACCTCCGCGCGCCACTCCAGGCGCCCCTGGCGCACCATGCGAAACAGTTCGGCGCCGACGTTCACCACCGCTCCCACGGTGGCCGTGCGCGCGGAGATGATGCCGTCGTCGGGGGCGAGCAGCTCGGTGTGCTTCAGGCGCAGCAGCTGGGTGCCCAGGGCGGCCTGCGCCGCCGCCACGCTGGCGCTGGCGCTCTGCTCAGCTGTGGCGTACTGCTGAATCTGCTGTGCGCTCATCGCGCCGCTGCCAGCGAGCGCCTGGGCGCGCGCCGCATTGGCCTGCGCTTCGGCCACGGCCGCTTGCGCCTGCTGGAGCGCGGCACGCGCCTGCGCCACGTCGCTCTGGACGAGGTCGGTGGCGAAGCGCGCCAGCACCTGACCCTTGCGCACGGTGTCGCCCACGTTGGCCAGGACCTGTGCGATGCGCAGGCCGCCGATTTCCGCGCCCACGCTCGCTTCTTGCCATGCGGCGATGTTGCCGTTGGCTGTCAGGTGCTCGGCCAGCAGGCCGCGCACGGGGAGGGTGACGGTGACCGTGAGCGCCGGTTGCGCCTTGGCGGGGGTGTCGGCGGCGTGGCCACCCGTCAGCCAGAGCGACGCGATCAGTGCGATGAGAGGCAGGAGGGGACGCTGCATACGCCGTCGATGTGCAAAAGCGCCGAGTGTCGCATGGACATGGCCCCGCCAACGGCGTGCGGCTGCCTGGACGAGGCGAGGCGCTCGCCCCGCGCCGATCACCAGCCCGCGATGATCGAGCCCTTGAACTGGGTGTCGATGAACTGGCGGATTTCCTCGTTGTGGTAGGCCTTGACCAGCCTGGCCACCCAGGGCGCGTCCTTGTCGGCGCTGCGCACGACGAGGATATTCACATAGGGGCCGTCCGGGTCTTCCATGGCGATGGCGTCGCGCTTGGGGTCCAGCCCGGCGGAGATCGCGAAATTGGTGTTGATCGCCGAGGCGTCCAGATCATCGAGCGAGCGCGGCAGCTGTGCGGCATCGAGCTCGATGAACTTGAGCTTCTTCGGATTGGAGACGATATCGAGCGGCGTCGCCTTCAGATCCGCGCCCTTCCTGAGCGCGATGAGGCCCTGCGATTGCAGCAGCAACAGCACGCGCCCGCCGTTGGTCGGGTCGTTGGGGATGCCGAAGCGCGCGCCTTCCTTGAGCTCGGCGAGCTTCTTGATCTTCTTGGAGTAGAGCCCGATCGGGAAGGTCACGGTGTTGGCGGCCACCGAGAACTTGTATCCCCGGTCCTTGATCTGTGCGTCCAGGTAGGGCTTGTGCTGATAGCTGTTGGCGTCCAGGTCGCCCGAGGCCAGCGCCGCGTTGGGCTGCACGTAATCGCTGAACTCGACGATGTCGATCTTGAGCCCGTCCTTTGCCGCCACCTGCTTGACCCGCTCCATGATCTGCGCGTGCGGCCCCGCCGTCACGCCGATTTTGATGGTCTTGTCCTGGGCATGGGCGGCCTGCCCCAGGGTGGCGGCACCGGCGAGCGCCAGGGCGGTTTGCAGGAAGGAGCGCTTGGAGTACATGGATGAACCTCGAAAAATCAGACCCTGGATGCTAGTCGCTGATGTTGCGCTGCACAACGAATCATGCGCCATGAGTACATGACGAATGTGTCGATTCAGCGGTGCGAAAGGCGCCGTACCAGCCAATCGCCGAGGCTCTGCAGCCCCTGCACGAAGACGATGAGAATCAGCACCACGGCCAGCATCACATCGGGCAGGAAGCGTTGGTAGCCGTAGCGGATACCAAGGTCGCCCAGACCCCCCCCGCCCACTGCGCCCGCCATTGCCGAGTAGCCGGTCAGGCTCACGAGCGCGATGGTCAGCCCCGCGACGATGCCGGGCAGCGCCTCGGGCAGCAGCACCTTCCAGACGATCTGCCAGGTGCTCGCGCCCATGGACTGCGCCGCTTCGATCAGACCCGCGTCGACCTCGCGCAGCGCCGTCTCCACCAGGCGCGCGATGAAGGGCGCGGCCGCCAGCGTCATCGGGACGATCGCGGCCCAGGTGCCGATCGAGGTGCCGGTGACGAGGCGCGTGAACGGAATGATGGCCACGAGCAGGATGATGAAGGGCGTGGAGCGCACCGCGTTCACGAGGCCGCCCACCACCACGTTGGCCGGGCGGTTGCCCAGAATGCCCTTGTGGTCCGTCAGACGCAGGAACACGCCCAGCGGGATGCCGAGCAGGCCGCCGATCGCGCCCGAGACGCCGACCATGATCACGGTTTCCCACAGCGACGTGCCGAAGAGCGCGAGCATCATGGGGGTGAAGTTGTCAAACATGGCGATCCTCCGTCACCGCTGCTTCCTGCACCTGCGCCAGCACGCCGCGCGCCTGCAGGTCCGCGGTGGCGCGTTCGATGTCCGCGGGCGTGCCGCTCAGGTAAACGGCGAGCGAGCCGAATGCCTGCCCCTGGATGTCGTCAATCTGCCCGTGCAGGATGGACAGCTCCAGCCCGCGCTCGCGGATCAGGTGCGAGAGGATGGGCTCGTAGGCCTGGTCGCCCGCGTACGTCAGACGCACGAGGCGCCCGGCGTGGTCCCGCGCCAGGCCCTGGTCGAGCTCGCGCACGCGGGCGAGCACGGCGGCGGGCAGCGTCTGCGGCACGATTTCGTCGATCAGGCTGCGCGTGATCGCCTCGCGCGGGCGCGTGAACAGCTCCAGCACCGGGCCCATTTCCACGATGCGACCGGCGTCGATCACCGCCACGCGGTCGGCGATCTGCTTGATCACCTGCATCTGGTGCGTGATGAGCACCACCGTCACACCCAGCTCGCAGTTGACGCGGCGCAGCAGGTCGAGGATGGAGCGCGTGGTCTCGGGGTCGAGCGCGCTCGTGGCCTCGTCCGAGAGCAGCACCTTGGGGCGGCTCGCCAGCGCCCGCGCAATGCCCACGCGCTGCTTCTGACCCCCCGAGATTTGCGCCGGGTAGCGGTCGGCCAGCTCGGCCAGTCCCACCAGTTCCAGCAGCGGCGTCACACGTTCACGGATCGCCGCCTTGTCCATGCCGGCCAGCTCCAGCGGAAGCGCCGCGTTGTCGTACACCGTGCGCGAGGACAGCAGGTTGAAATGCTGGAACACCATGCCGATCTCGCGGCGTGCGGCGCGCAGCTCGGCCTCGGGCAGCTGCGTGAGTTCGCGCCCGCCCACCCACACCTGTCCGTGTGTCGGGCGGTTGAGAAGATTGATGACGCGCACGAGTGAGCTCTTGCCCGCGCCCGAGCGCCCGATGATGCCGAACACCTCGCCCGAGGCGATCCGCAGGTCGACGCGGTGCAGCGCCGTCACGGGGCCGTTCGGGCCAGGGTAGATCTGGGTGATGTCCCGCAGTTCGATCATGTATGCCTATCGCGGTACGGGCGCCTCGTGGGTGCGCCAAATCAGGCGTGCTCACGTGGTTGCAGCCAAACGGCGGATTTTACGAGGTGCATTGCTGCGACGCAGCAAATCACGGCGACCCTGAAAATCCTGGGCCGCTCAGCCCGTTGCGCTCTCCCCGGCGGTGAACACGGCGTTCCACAGCGCCAGCACGGCCTGGCGTTCCTGCGCCAGCTGCTGCGGCGGCACGCGCGTGGGCTCCTCGTTCAGCCGCGCGCGGTGCTGCGCCTGGCGCAGCGTGCGGTAGGCGTCGGCGGCCGCATGGCCGACGCCGGGCGGCAACAGGCCCGCCTGCTCGGCGCGCTCGAGCAGGCCGATGTTGCCCTTGTTCTCGCGCAGTCCGGCGTGCGCGGCCGAATGCGCGAGCACGAGGTATTGCACGGCGAATTCCACGTCCACCATGCCGCCCTGACCGTGCTTGAGGTCGAACAGCGCGCCGCTGGCGCGATGGGCCTCGCGCAGACGCTCGCGCATCGCGAGGATTTCACGCGCCAGTTGCGTCCGTTCGCGCGGCGCGGTGATCACGGCCTCGCGCACGGCGTCGAAGCGCGCGTGCAGGGCGTCCGAACCGAGCACGCAGCGTGCGCGCGTCATCGCCTGATGCTCCCAGGTCCAGGCGGTGTTGCTGCCACGCTGCTGCTGGTAGGCGGCGTAGGCGTCGAACGAGGTGACGAGCAGCCCCGAATTGCCGTTGGGGCGCAGCTGCGTGTCGATTTCGTAGAGGTCGCCCTCGCCGGTTTTCACGGTGAGCCAGGACATGAGCTTGCGCACGAACGCGGCGTACAGCTCCGGGGCGTTGTCGGCCGTGTCGTCGAACGCGAAGACGATATCGAGGTCGCTGCCGTAACCGAGCTCCTTGCCGCCGAGCTTGCCGTAGCCGATGATGGCCAGCTGCGGCGCCTCGCGGTGACGGCCCTTGAAGTGCTCCCAGCACCAGTGCACGGTGACGCTGAGCAGCGTGTCGGCCAGCAGCGAAAGATCGTCGGCCACCTGCTCCACCGTGAGGCGCCCTTCCACGTCGCGCGCCAGCGTGCGAAACACCTCGGCATGGTGGGCGCGGCGCAGCAGGTTCAGCAGCGCCTCCTCGTCGTCCTCGCCGGTGGAGGCCAGCGCCGCGCGGCGCTCGTGCAGCTCCTCGCGGAAGGCCTGCGCGTCGAAGCGCTCGCCGAACAAGGCCTCGCTCGCCAGTTCGTCGATCACGCCGGGGTGCTGCTGCAGGTAGTGCGCGGGCCAGCGCGCCGCGCCCAGCAGGGAGATGAGCCGGTTCAGCACCAGCGGGCGCTCCACGAGCAGCGCCAGATAGCTTTCGCGGCGCAGCAGCAGTTCCAGCCAGTCGAGCAGACGCAGTGCTGCGGTCTCGGTGGCGCTGCCATCCTGCAGCCATTGGCCGGTCTGGCGCAGGATGCGCAGCAGGCGGCCCGTCGCCTTGTCGCTGAGCTGCTGCACGCGTGGCTGCTCGCGCCACTGGTGCATGCGCACGGCCACGGCGGCGGGCTGAAGCTGCAGGACGGCGTCCCAGTTCGCGGGCGCGTCGTCCGCCTGCTTGCAGCCGGGACCGGAGCAGGAATTCTTCGGCGGGCCGCCCAGCAGTTCGTCAAACTCGTGCGCCACGCGCTCGCGGTGGGTGTCGAGCTGGCGCAGGAATTCGCAGCAGCCCAGGCCCATGCTGTGCGCGATCCAGGTCACGTCCTCGTCGCTCACGGGCAGTACATGGGTCTGCTGATCGTCCAAGTACTGGATGCGGTGCTCGACGCGGCGCAGGAACACGTAGGCCTGCGCCAGCGCCTCGCCACTTTCGGCCGGCATCAGGCCGGCGCGGGTCAGGCGCGTGAGCGCTTCGAGCGTGGGGCGGCAGCGCAGCTCGGGGAACTGTCCGCCGCGCACCACCTGCACCAGCTGCACGGTGAATTCGATCTCGCGTATGCCGCCGCGCGAGAGCTTGACGTCGTTGGCGCGCTCGGGGTGGCCGGCGCAGCGGCGCTGCGCATCCTGCCGGATCTGGCGGTGCAGCGCCCTGAGCGCGTCGAAGACGGCGTAATCGAGGTAGCGTCGGAACACGAAGGGCAGCACCACCTGGCGCAGCGCCTGCACGTTGGGCAAGGCCAGGCAGGCGCGCGGCGCGACCACGCGGCTCTTGAGCCAGGCAAAGCGCTCCCATTCGCGCCCGTGCAGCCGCAGGTAATCTTCCAGCGCGGGCAGGGAAATGGCCAGCGGTCCCGAGTTGCCATGCGGGCGCAGCGCCAGATCGACGCGAAAGACGAAACCGTCGGCCGTCTGCTCGCCGATGAGCGCGCCGATGCGCTTGACGGCGCGCACGAAATACTCGTGGTTGGACAGCCTGCCGCGCCCGTCGGCCAGGCCCGTCGTCTCGCCGTCGCACTCGTAGATGAAGATCAGATCGACGTCGCTGGAGACGTTGAGCTCGCGCCCGCCAAGCTTGCCCATGCCCAGGACCCACAGCTGAACCGGCTCGCCCTCGGGACTCAGCGGTGCGCCGTGCAGTGCGTCCAGCTCGGTGCGCGCCTGCGCGCTGGCGCGGTCCAGCGCCACCTCGGCCAGGGTGGTGAGCGCCCTGCAGACGCCATCGAGCGGCGCCGACTGCTCGCAGTCGAGCACCATGAGGCGCTCGATCACCAGCTGGCGCAGGATGCGCAGGCTGGCGGCCAGATCCCTGCCCTGCGCCAGCAGCCGCTCGCACACGGACGTCATCGCGTCGCGGTCCGGCATGCCGGGCGCCAGCAGCGACCACGCCTGGTCGTAGCGCCGGTGCAGGCGCTGGTACAGGCGCGAGTGGCTGGCCAGGCCGGCGCCGGCGGCGGCCTCAGGGGCGGCCGTCATCGCTGACGCCGCCCGCATGGAGCACGCGCGCGGCGTCTGTCATGGGGGGTTATGAGCACCTGGGTCATCGCGGGCAGCGGGTCATAATTCCCGAGATTGCAACCCATCGTCATGACCGAGGCGTTCACACATTCCCCCCGCTGGCTCCGTTTCTTGGCGAGCACGGCACGATGGGTCCTCGCAGGCTTGCTGGTGTTCTGGCTGATGCTGGTACTGGCGTGGGCGCTGCTGCATTTCTGGATTGTGCCGCGCATCGACGATTTCCGCCCGCTGTTGCAGCGGCAGGCACAGCAGCGGCTCGGACTCGTGGTGCGCGTGCAGCGCCTGTCGGCGCGCAGCGAGGGGGTGTTTCCCACCTTCGAGCTGCAGGGCGTGCAGCTGCTCGATGCGCAGGGCCACGAGGCCTTGCGCCTGCCGCGCGTGGCGATCACGCTCTCGCCGCGCTCGGTCCTGCACCTGGGATTGCAGCAGCTCTACATCGAGGCACCCCGGCTGCAGCTGCGCCGCGACACGGCCGGGCGCCTGTTCGTCGCAGGCCAGCCGGTGCAGGGGGCTCAAGGGGACGGCGCGGCGCTCGACTGGGTGCTGTCGCAGGCCGAGGTGGTGGTGCAGGGCGGCGAGGTGCAGTGGCTCGACGAGCAGCGCGCGCAGCCCGCCGTGACGTTCGGCGATGTGAATCTGGTGCTGCGCGGCGGCCCATGGCGCCACGCGTTGCGCGTGGACGCGACACCGCCCGCGTCCTGGGGCGACCGGCTGTCGCTCAGGGCGCAGCTGCAGGAGCCGCTGTGGGATCCGCTGGGCCGGGCCTGGACGCATTGGAGCGGCCAGTGGTACGCCGAGTGGCCCCACGTCGATCTGGCGCGGCTTGCGCCCCACGTGGACTTGCGCGGCGTGACGCTGGACGCGGGCCAGGGCGCGCTGCGCGCCTGGGCCGACATGCGCCAGGGGCGGCTCGTGCGCGTGGTCTCCGACGTGGCGCTGCGGCAGGTGCGCATGCAGTGGGGTCGGGCCCTGCAGCCGCTGGCGCTCGATGAGCTGGGCGCGCGCGTGACGCTGCAGCCCCTGCCGGGGGGGCTCGATCTGTCGGCGCGCGATCTGCATTTCCTCACCGATGACGGGTTGGCCTGGCAAAGCGGCTCGCTGGCCTTGCGCACGCAGGGTACGGGGGCCGCGCAGCGCGGCGAGCTGCGCGCCGACGTGCTGGACCTGGCCTTGCTCGCGCGCATTGCCACGCGTGTGCCGCTCGATCGCGAGCTGCGTGAGGCGCTGGAGCGCTACGCTCCCGAGGGGCAGGTGCGGCAGCTGCAGGCGAGCTGGCAGGGCGCACCGGACGCGCTGACCGGCTACAGCGCCAAGGGGCGCGTGTCGGCGCTGGCGCTGGCCGCCAGCGCCACCGATTGCGCGCCCAAGGCGTTCGGCCTGCGCGGCGCCGCGGGCAGCTTCGAACTCACGCAGGCGGGCGGCAGCGCGAGCCTGTCGATCGCCGATGGCGCGCTGCTGCTGCCGGGCGTGTTCGCGGATCCGTGCGTCCCGGTGCAAACCCTGGACGCCACGGTGCGCTGGCAGATCGATGGCGCGCGCATCGCGGTGCAGAGCGACGACCTGCGCTTTGCCAATGCCGATGCGCAGGGCCAGGCGCGGCTGCACTGGCACACGGGCGAGAGCGACGAGGCCTACCTGCCCGGTGTGCTCGATCTGTCGGGCAGCCTCACGCGCGCCGACGGCACGCGCGTGTACCGCTATCTGCCGCTGGCCGTGGGGGACGATGCGCGCCGCTACGTGCGCGATGCCATCACCGCGGGCACGAGCAGCGACGTGAAATTTCGCGTCAAGGGCGATTTGCGCCATCTGCCTTTCGACGAGGACAAGAGCGGTGAATTCCACATCGCCGCGCAGGTCAAGGACACCACGCTGGTCTACGTGCCTGCGGCGCTTGCGGAGCCGGGCGACAAGCCCTGGCCGGCGCTCGCGGGGCTGTCGGGCTCGCTGGTGTTCGACCGGGCAGGCATGCGCGTCAACGGGGCGTCCGGGCATGTCGAGGGCGCGAAGCTGCTGAAAGTGCAGCAGGTCAGCGCCCGGATCGCGAACCTGTCCAAGCCGCTGGTGGAGGTTCAGGGCGATGTGCGCGGGCCGCTGGCCGACATGCTGTCCTTCGTGCGCGGCTCGCAGGTGGCGCAGCTCACCGACGGCACGCTCGACGCGATGACCGGCACCGGGGATGCCGCGTTGCGGCTGCAGTTGCGTCTGCCCATCGAGGCCATGGCGAAAAGCCAGGTGGAGGGCCGCATCACGCTTTCAGGCAACGAAGTGCGGGTGGCGCGCGCGGCGCCGCCGCTGACGCAGGCGCGCGGTGGCGTGAAATTTTCCGAGCGCGGTTTCGAGCTGGAGCAGGTGCGCGCCCAGGCGCTCGGCGGCGAGGTGCAGCTCAGCGGTGGGCTGCGCCCACAGGTCAAGGGCGCGGTGCCACAGC
>JAIOIA010000143.1:0-3593 GCA_019912745.1 Comamonas sp.
CCCGCGCCCAGTTCAGCGCCTCGAAGAAGGGCCCGCGGTTGAGCGCGCCGTCGCCGACGAAACCGACGGCGATCGCGTCGAGGTGTTGCAGTTTCAGCGCATGCGCCGCGCCGACGGCGATCGGCAGGCCGTCGGCCACGACGCCGTTGGCGCCGAGCATGCCGACAGAAAAATCCGCGATGTGCATCGAGCCGCCCTTGCCGCCGTTGTAGCCGCGCGCGCGCCCGAACAGCTCGCACATCATGCGCGTCGGGTCGGCCCCCTTGGCCAGGGTGTGGCCGTGGCCGCGGTGCGTGGAGGTGAGCAGATCCGTTGCTCTGAGGTGGGCGCACACGCCCGCGGGCACGGCCTCCTGCCCGGTCGAGAGGTGCAGCGGGCCCTTCACGCGCACGTCGGCGACCTTGTCGGTGGCCGCGCCGCCCCAGGAGACGCCGCCCTGGCTCGCGGTCTCGGCCGCATCCTCGAAGGCGCGGATGCGCACCATGGTGCGGAACAGGTCAAGCAGTTCAGGCATCAGGAAAAAACAAGAATGGCGGCCGGATGGGAGATGGCGCGGACGCGAGCACCCAGGTCGGGATGTGCGCCGAGCGCCTGGCGAGAACGGCCAAAGACCGAGCCAGACGCCCAACGCCCAACGATCTTCAGTGCTTGCGCGCCGCGATCGCCTTCTCGGCCTTGTCCACGAGTCCGGCGCCGATCTGGCCCTTCCACTTCTTGTAGACGGGCTGCGTGATTTTCACGAACTGCTCGCGCTCCGCGGGGGTGAGCTGCGTGACCGTCACGCCCATGCCCGCGATGTCCTTGAGCAGCGGCTGACCGGGTTCGACCAGGCCCTTGCGCGCCAGCGCGATCTCTTCCTTGCCGGCTTCCAGCGCGGCTTCGCGCACGGCCTGCTGATCCGCCGGTGTCCAGGAGTTCCAGACCTCCTTGTTGACGACGAAGACCAGCGGATCGGCCACGTAGCCCCACATCGTCAGGTACTTCTGGCCGACGTTCTGCAGCTTGGCCGCCGTGAAGATGCTCAAGGGGTTTTCCTGCCCGTCCACCGCGCCGCTGGCGAACGCGGGCTGCGCATCGGCCCAGCTCATCTGCGTGGGGTTGGCGCCCAGCGCGGTGAAGGTGTCGATGAACAGCGGCGAGCCGACGATGCGGATCTTCAGGCCTTTCAAGTCGGCTGGGGTCTTGACCGCGTGCTTGGAGTTGGTCAGCTCGCGATAGCCGTTTTCGCCCCAGGCCAGGGGCACCACGCCCGCCTTGTCCAGCATCTTGAAGATGTCCTTGCCGACCTCGCCCTGCGTGAGCGCGTCGATCGCCGCGTAGTCGGGCATCAGGAAGGGCAGCGAGAACAGGTTGAGCTGCTTGACCTGCGGCGACCAGTTGATGGTCGAGCCGATCGCCATGTCGATCACGCCCTGGCGCAGCGCGGAGAACTCGCGCGTCTGGTCGCCCTGGATCAGGGACACGCCGGGGTAGAGCTTGATGTTGATGCGCCCCTGGGTTTTTTCCTTGACCTTGTTGGCCCAGATTTCGCCCCCCTTGCCCCAGGGGAAGGCGGTGCCGACGACGAGCGACATGCGGTATTCGCTCTTGTAGTTGCTCTGGGCGTGGGCGGGGGGCAGGCCCAGCGTGAGCAACGTGGCAGCGGCTGCCGTGGCGGTGAGGAAGCTGCGAAGTTTCATGGGAAGCGTCTCCTGTCGGGGGGTGAAAAGAAATCAGTATCCCAGCTTGGCCGGGAGCCAGAGCGAAATCTGCGGGAAGGCGACGACGACCAGCGTGGCCAGCGTCATCGCCAGCACCATCCAGAGCACCCAGCGCGTGGTCGATTCCATGCGCACCTGGGCGATCTTGGAAGACACCATCAGGTTCACCGCCATCGGCGGCGTGAACTGGCCGATCGCGATGCACAGCACCAGGATGGTGCCAAACCACACCACGTCCCATTGATAGTGCCGCAGGATGGGCATCATCAGGGGCACGAAGATCAGCATGATGGAGATGCCGTCGAGGAACATGCCCATGATGAGCAGCAGCACCAGGATGCAGCCCATCACGCCCCACTCGCCCAGGCCGGAATGGACGATGGCGTTCGTCACCGGATCGATCACGCCCAGCGTGGAGAGCGAGAAGGCGAAGATGCCAGCGAGCGAGACGACGATGAGGATGACCGCCGAGAGTTCGCCCGCCTCGCGCAGGATCTCGTACAGATCGCGCAGGCCGATGGTGCGATGCACCACCATGCCGACGAACAGGCCGTAGAACACCGCGACCACCGCCGCCTCGGTCGGGGTGAACCAGCCCATGCGCATGCCGCCCAGAATGACGACGGGCGCGAGCAGCCCCCACGAGGCTTCGCGCAGGCTCCTCCAGAACGGCGGGCGCGGCTCGCTCGCTTCGTTCTGCCCCATCTTGTGCTTGCGCGACAGCCACACCGCCGGAATGATGAGCGCCAGGCCCGCGAGCACGCCGGGGAACATGCCCGCGGCAAAAAGCGCAGGCACCGACGCGCCCGAGACCAGCACCGAATAGACGATGAAGGCAATCGACGGCGGAATCAGGATGTCGGTCGACGCCGCCGCCGCCACCACGCTGGCCGAGAACGCCGCCGGGTAACCCGCGCGGCTCATCGCGGCGATCATCACGCCGCCCACGGCCGCGGCCGTGGCTGGGCCCGAACCCGAGATGCCGCCCATGAACATGGCCACCGAAATCGCCACCAGCGGCAGCATGCCCGGTCCGCGCCCGACGATCGCCACGGCGAAATTCACCAGTCTCAGCGCCACGCCCGAGCGGTCGAAGATCGAGCCCACGAGCACGAACATGGGAATGGCCAGCAGCGGGTATTTGCCCAGCCCGGCGTAGAAGTTCTGCGGCACCGCAAGCAGGCCGAACCACTGTGCGTCCTGGTTGGCCAGCGCGATCGCCGCCGCGCCCGCCAGGCCCAGGGCCGCGCCGATCGGCACGCCCAGGAACATGAAGACGACGAAGGCCGTGAACAGCAGCGTCGCGATCACGGTGCGCGCTCCTCGTCCCGTGCAAGGTACTGCGCATCGCTCTGGCGCGAACGCCTGCGGTACAGACCGATCGCGCGCGCCGACATCAGCGCCGAAAGCAGGGGCAGCCAGATCGAGTACCACCACTGTGGCACGCCGATGCCCGGCGAGGTTTCCTCATAGCGCCAGTCGTCCCAGACCATGCGCACGCTGATCACCGCGATGAAGGCAAAGAGCAGCGCCACCAGCGCCGCGCCCAGTTGCGCCAGGCGCCTGCGCCGCGCGGCAGAGCCGCTTTCGGCAAAGAATTCGATGCGGATGTGCGTGTCGCGCGCCACCGCGGCCGAGCCGCCGACCATGGCGAGCACGATCATCAGGAAGACCGAGATTTCCTCCGTCCACGCAAACGAGGCGTCGGTGAAATAGCGCACCAGCACGTTGGCGAAGGTGATCAGCGCCAGCATCGCCATGGTGACCACGATGCACGCATCGTCGAACCGCAGTGAACGTGGTTCGCCGTCGGGGGCGCTGCGATGGGTGTCCTGCGGCTCGTCGGTTGGTTCAGAAGACATCGATGTGCATTCAGAGGGCGCGGTCCTGCCG
>JAIOIA010000144.1:0-11226 GCA_019912745.1 Comamonas sp.
AGCTCAGCAAGAGTGACCGTCCCGAGCTGACGGCGGCCAAGATCATCGTCTCGGGCGGCCGCGCGCTGGGCAGTGCCGAGAAATTCAACGAAGTCATCACGCCGCTGGCCGACAAGCTCGGCGCCGCCATCGGCGCGAGCCGCGCGGCCGTCGACGCGGGCTACGCCGCCAACGACCTGCAGGTGGGCCAGACGGGCAAGATCGTCGCGCCCCAGCTCTACATCGCCTGCGGCATCTCGGGTGCGATCCAGCACCTGGCCGGCATGAAGGATTCCAAGGTCATCGTCGCCATCAACAAGGACGAGGAAGCGCCGATCTTCAGCGTCGCCGACTACGGTCTGGTCGCCGACCTGTTCGTGGCCGTGCCCGAACTCGTCAAGGCGCTGTAAGGCGCGCCGGCCCATACGGGGCATCGCATGCGATGCCCTTTTTTTCAGCCACAGGACATCCGCCATGAGTTACGTCGCCCCCGTCAAGGACATGCTGTTTGCCATCGAGCATCTCGCGCGCATCGACCAGATTGCCCAACTGCCCGGCTTTGAAGATGCCGGGCTGGACACGGCGGCGGCCGTGCTCGCCGAATGCGCCAAATTCAACGAGGGCGTGGTCGCGCCGCTCAATGTCGAAGGCGATCTGCATCCGTCCACCTGGAAGGCCGGCCAGGTCACGACCACGGCGGGATTCAGGCAGGCCTATCGCCAGTTCACCGAAGGCGGCTGGCAGGGCGTGCAGCACCCGGTCGATTTCGGTGGCCAGGGCCTGCCCAAGACCGTAGGCGCGGCCTGCGTGGAGATGCTCAACGCCGCCAACCTGAGTTTTGCGCTGTGCCCGCTGCTCACCGATGGCGCGATCGAGGCGCTGCTCACTGCGGGGAGCAGCGCGCTCAAGGCCACCTACCTTGAAAAACTCGTCAGCGGCGAGTGGACCGGCACGATGAACCTGACCGAGCCGCAGGCGGGCTCCGACCTGGCCCTCGTGCGCTCGCGCGCCGAGCCGCAGGGCGATGGCAGCTACAAGGTCTTCGGCACCAAGATCTTCATCACCTACGGCGAGCACGACATGACCGAGAACATCGTGCATCTGGTGCTCGCGCGCGTGGCCGGCGCCCCCGAGGGCGTCAAGGGCATCAGTCTGTTCGTCGTGCCCAAGTTCCTGGTGAACCAGGATGGGAGTCTGGGCGCACGCAACGACGTGCAGTGCGTCTCCATCGAGCACAAGATGGGCATCAAGGCCAGCCCCACGGCGGTGCTGCAGTACGGCGACGCGGGCGGCGCGGTAGGCTATCTCGTCGGCGAGGAGAACCGAGGCCTCGAATACATGTTCATCATGATGAACTCGGCCCGCTACGCCGTGGGCATGCAGGGCATTGCGATCGCCGACCGCGCCACCCAGCGTGCCGTGGCCTATGCGCGTGAGCGCGTGCAAAGCCGTCCGGTCGATGGCAGCGTGGCGGGCAGCGCGCCCATCATCCACCACCCCGACGTGCGCCGCATGCTGATGACCATGCGCGCGCTCACCGAGGGTTGTCGCGCGATGGCGAGTGTGGCGGCCGCCGCGTACGATGCGGCACACCACCATGCTGACGCGCAGACGCGAGAGGACAACCAGGCTTTCTATGAATTCCTGGTGCCGCTGGTCAAGGGTTATTCCACCGAGATGAGCCAGGAGGTGGCCTCGCTCGGCGTGCAGGTGCACGGTGGCATGGGCTTCATCGAGGAGACCGGTGCGGCGCAGCACATGCGCGACGCCCGCATTCTCACCATCTACGAAGGCACCACGGCCATCCAGGCCAATGACCTTGTCGGCCGCAAAACCATGCGCGACGGCGGCACGGTGGCGCGCGCGGTGGCCACGCGCATCGAACAGACCGAAGCCGAGCTGCGCGCCAGTGGCACCGACGCGGCGCTGGCCATGGCGACGCGCCTGGCCCATGCGCGCGCCGCCTACCTGGAAGTGGTGGGCTTCATGACGGCGCTGGACGCGAAGAAGCAGATCAACGCCATCTTCGCTGGCAGCGTGCCCTACCTGATGCTCGCGGGCAATCTCGTGGCGGGCTGGCAGATGGCGCGCGCGCTGCTGGTGGCACAGGTGCTGGCGGGCAAGGGCGAGGACGTGGCCTTCATGCAGGCCAAGATCGCCACCGCGCAGTTTTACGCCGAGCACATTCTGACCCGCGCGCCGGGCCTGCGCGATGCCATCGTGCACGGCGGCGGCAGTGTGTGCGCGCTGGCGCTGGGTGCATTTTGAATCTGCTCATTCATTGAGAGCTATCAACGCTTTCCCGCCGAGGGTTAGCAACCTTTTTCTTTATCTGGAGACGCACCCATGGCTTTGCCTTCCGTATTCAGGAACCTTCGACTCCCGGTGATCGGCTCGCCGCTGTTCATCATCAGCAACCCCAAGCTCGTGATCGCGCAATGCCAGGCGGGCATCGTCGGCTCCATGCCGGCGCTGAACGCGCGCCCGGCCTCGCAGCTCGATGAATGGCTGGCCGAGATCACCGAAACCCTGGCCGCCTGGGACAAGGCACACCCCGATCAGCCGGCCGCGCCGTTTGCCATCAACCAGATCGTGCACAAGAGCAACGACCGGCTGGAGCACGACATGCAGATGTGCGCCAAGTACAAGGTACCCATCGTGATCTCGTCGCTGGGCGCGCGCGAGGATGTGAACCACGCCGTGCACGACTGGGGTGGCATCGTGTTGCACGACGTCATCAACGACCGTTTTGCGCACAAGGCGATCGAGAAGGGCGCGGATGGGCTGATCCTGGTGGCGGCAGGCGCCGGCGGCCACGCGGGCGTGAAGAGTCCGTTCGCGTTGGTGCAGGAGATTCGTCGCTGGTTCGACGGGCCGGTGGCGCTTTCGGGCGCCATCGCCACCGGCGGTGCGGTACTCGCCGCGCAGGCCATGGGCGCGGATCTGGCCTACATCGGTTCGGCCTTCATCGCCACGCACGAGGCGCGCGCGCAGGAAGCCTACAAGCAGGCCATCGTTGACGGCACGTCGGACGACATCGTCTACACCAGCCTGTTCACCGGCGTGCATGGCAACTACCTTGCGCCCTCGATTCGCGCGGCCGGGCTCGATCCGGACCACCTGCCCGAGTCCGACCCGAGCAAGATGGACTTCGGCGGCGCCACGACCAAGGTGTGGAAGGACATCTGGGGTTGCGGCCAGGGCATCGCCGCAGTGACGGAGATCACTTCGGCCGCGGCTTTGGTGCAACGCCTGCAGCGCGAGTACCAGGCGGCGCGCGAGCGCCTCGCGTTGCACTGATTTTTTCTTGCCGCGTGCCAACGCGCACGTGGCCCCTTGCGTTAGATTTTTGCAGGCCCGCCGGATGGTCCGGCGGGTTTCTCGCGTTCGTTGCTTCCTCCATGTCCGAGACTTCCCGCAGCGCCGTCATCGACGCGGCCAAGGCACTGGCCTGTACTGCCATCGTCTGGCACCATCTGGCGTTTTACGGTCCGATGTCGGATGTGATGCACGGAGCCTTTCCCGGCTTCATCGACTGGCTGGTGCAGTATGCACGCATGGCAGTGCAGATCTTTCTTGTGCTTGGGGGCTACCTCGCGGTCTCGCGCCTTGCGCCTGGCGGGCATGCGCGCGCAAGTCAGCCGTGGATGCGCATCGCGGGGCGGTTCGAGCGCCTCGTGGTGCCCTACGCGGCCGCGCTGGTCGTCGTGATCGCGGTCAATGCCCTGGTGCGCCCGTGGCTGGACGATCCCGCGATGGCCGGCACCGATCCGGGCCTGGCGCAGTTGCTGGCCCACGCGCTGCTGCTGCAGGGCGTGCTCGGGCAGGAGTCGCTGTCGGCGGGGGTCTGGTACGTGGCGATCGACTTTCAGCTGTTTGCACTGCTCACCTTGCTGCTGACGGGTGCGCACGGGCTGTCGCTGTGGGCGCGCGGGCGCATGGGCTGGCGCTGGCATGGGCCGATGACGCTGGCCCAACTGCTCACGGTGGCCCTGGTGGCGGTTTCACTCTTCGGCTTCAATCGAAACAGCGCCTGGGACGTGTGGGCGGTGTATTTCTTCGGGGCCTATGGCCTGGGGATGCTGGCGTTTTGGGGCGTGCATGCACGGCGTGCGAGCAGGGCGTGGCTGTGGGCGATCGTGATCGGCGTGCTCGCCGCGCTGGCGCTCTGGATGGATTGGCGCGGCCGCATCGCGCTTGCGGCGGCCACGGCCTTGATGCTCGTCGTGGCGCTGCGCGCAGGGCGCGCGCAGCGCTGGCTCGACTGGGCGCCGCTGCATTGGCTCGGGCGGATTTCCTACTCGGTCTTCCTGGTCCACTTTGCGTTGTGTCTGCTGGTCAACGCGCTGGTGGGCACGATCTGGCCCGCGTCGGTACCGGCCGCTGCCGCCGGGATGATCACAGCCTGGGGGCTTTCCGTGACCTGCGGTTGGCTGCTCTATGAATTGGTGGAGCGCCACGCGCACAGCTGGCGTTCATCCCTGCGCTGGCAGGTCGGACTCGTCGGCGCGGGTCTGGCTACCACGCTGCTGTCTTGAGAGCCCGGTGGCGGGGTCTCGCTTTCAGCGATGCAGTTCGCCCGCGCTTTCGGGCTGCCAGGTGATGGCGTCCACGCGCACCGTGACCTGACCCGTGGGGCTGGGCATTGGCAGCTCCTGGCCCACACTCAGGCCCAGCAGTGCGATGCCCACCGGGGCCAGCACCGAAACCTTCTCGGCAGAGCCGTCGAAATCCTTGGGGTAGACCAGCTGCAGCGTGCTGGTCTTGCCGGTTTCCAGGAGGGTGAAGCGCACCGTGGAGTTCATGGTCACCACGTTGGGCGGCATGTCCTTGGGTTCAAGCACATCGGCGCGATCGAGCTCGGCTTCCAGCGCATCGCGGCCCGGAAAGTCGCCCGTGCTCTTTTCGAGCAGGGTCTGCAGGCGCTCGTAGTCGAGCGACGACAAGGTGATCTTGGGTTTGCTTGCCATGGCGGGTTTCCTGTCAAAAATTCATCTTTGTGTCTGCGGCACGCGCAAACGGACAAAGGCCCGGGCAACAGGGTTGTCCGGGCCAGTGCATCGCTTGGCGCTTCAGGCCGCGCGTCGTGCCTGTATTGTGCCGGTCTTTTGGTTCCGAGCCAAGCGATGTCGCATCATGGCGTCGTCGATGGGGATGCCGTTGGCCGGAGAAGGATGCAAAACAGCCCGTGGGCGGGATGCACGCGGGCCTCCAAGCGCCGGGGAGGGCGGCTCAGCGTTCGCCCACCGGCTTGACGTTGCGCTCGGCGGCGCCGACGTAGAGCTGGCGCGGGCGGCCGATCTTGTACTCCGGGTCGCTGATCATTTCGTTGAGCTGGGCAATCCAGCCCACGGTACGCGCCAGCGTGAAGATGCCAGTGAACAGCTTGACCGGGATGCCGATCGCGCGCTGCACGATGCCGGAGTAGAAATCCACGTTTGGATAGAGCTTGCGCTGCACGAAATAATCGTCCTCCAGGGCGATCTTCTCGACCTGCTTGGCCAAGGCGAACAAAGGGTCTTTCTCCAGGCCCAGCTCGGCCAGCACCTCGTTGCAGGTTTCCTGCATGAGCTTGGCGCGCGGGTCGTAGTTCTTGTAGACGCGGTGACCGAAGCCCATGAGCTTGACGCCGCTGTTCTTGTCCTTGACCTGCTCCATGAACTCGCCGACCTTGGCGATGCCGCCGTTGGCCTGCAGGTGTTCGAGCATGTTCAGGCAGGCCTCGTTGGCACCGCCGTGGGCCGGACCCCAGAGGCAGGCCACGCCGGCCGCGATGGCCGCGAACGGGTTGGTGCCCGAGCTGCCGCACAGGCGCACGGTGGAGGTGGAAGCGTTCTGCTCGTGGTCGGCGTGCAGGATGAAGATGCGATCCATCGCGCGCTCGATCACCGGATTGACCTGGTAATCCGCCGAAGGCACGCCGAACATCATGCGCAGGAAGTTGCCGGCGTAGGAGAGGTCGTTCCTCGGGTACATGTAGGGCTGGCCGACGCCATACTTGTAGGCCATGGCCACGAGCGTCGGGAGCTTGGAGATCAGGCGGATCGCGGCGATTTCGCGATGCTCCGCGTTGTGGATGTCGGTGCTGTCGTGATAGAAGGCCGAGAGCGCGCCGATCAGGCCGGTGAGAACTGCCATCGGGTGCGCGTCGCGGCGAAAACCCCGCAGGAAGAACTGCATCTGCTCGTGCACCATGGTGTGGCTGATCACGAGCTTGTGGAATTCGTCGCGCTGGCTCGCGTTGGGCAGATCACCCTTGAGCAGCAGATAGCAGGTGTCGAGGAAGTCGCACTGCGTGGCCAGTTGCTCGATGGGGTAGCCGCGATAGAGCAGGCGCCCTTTCTCGCCATCGATGAAGGTGATGGTCGATTGGCACGATGCAGTGGAGAGGAAACCGGGGTCGTAGGTGAACATGCCGGTCTGGCTGTAGAGCTTGCGGATGTCCACCACGTCCGGGCCCACGGTGCCGTGGTACACCGGAAGATCGACACTCGGACTGCCGTTGTTGAACGACAGTGTCGCCTTGTGCTCAGCCAATTTCATAGTCATCTCAGATTTCCTCGTTAGTGTGGCAATAGGGTGATCCGTCAGGCCCGAGCATCGGCGAAGGGACGGCTGCGCAACTGCTCCAGCACGGCCCGGACCTGCGCGTTGTCCAGCTCCCCGGTTGGTTCACGACGGCGCAGGAACAGATCCAGCAGGTCGTTGTCGGGCAGATTCATCAGGAGCGTAAGGCCGAAAGCTTGATCCTCGCTGACGTTTGTGCCGTAGGTGTCGAAAAAACGCTCGATGAAGATGTCGTTTTCCAGCAGCCCCCGGCGGCAGCGCCAGCGCAGGATGGACGCCTCGCGCTCGCCCAGTACGGTTGGCCCGGCCATCGCGGCTTACACTGCGCGGTGGGCCATCAATTCCTTGATCTTGCCGATGGCGCGGTTGGGGTTGAGGTGCTTGGGGCACACGTCGACGCAGTTCATGATGCTGTGGCAGCGGAAGAGCCGGTAGGGGTCTTCCAGATTGTCCAGGCGCTCGCCCGTGGCCTGATCGCGGCTGTCGGCGAGGAAGCGGTAGGCCTGCAGGAGCCCCGCCGGACCCACGAATTTGTCCGGATTCCACCAGAACGACGGACAGGCGGTGGAGCAGCTCGCGCACAGGATGCATTCGTACAGGCCGTCGAGCTCCTCGCGCTCCTCGGGCGACTGCAGCCTTTCCTTGTCGGGCGGCGGCGGCTCGTCGTTGATGAGGTAGGGCTTGATCGAGTGATACTGCTTGAAGAATTGCGTCATGTCCACGATCAGGTCGCGGATCACGGGCAGGCCGGGCAGGGGCTTGAGGATGATGGTCTCGGGCAAGGTCTGCATGTTCGTCAGGCACGCGAGACCATTCTTGCCGTTGATGTTCATCGCATCCGAGCCGCAGACGCCTTCGCGGCAGGAGCGGCGGAAGGCGATCGACGGATCTTCCTTCTTGAGCTTGATCAGGGCGTCCAGCAACATGCGCTCGTGGCCGTCGAGTTCGACCTCATGGGTCTGCATGTAGGGGCGTTCGTCCTTGTCCGGGTCGTAACGGTAGACTTTGATGGTGCGCTTCATGATTCTTTGCCTTGAATGAAGAACCCGCTCAGAACGTGCGGACCTTGGGAGGAATGGTGTCCACGGTCAGTGGCTTGAGGTTCACCGGCTTGTAGTCCAGGCGGTCGCCGTCGCGATGCCACAGCGTGTGCTTGAGCCATTCCTTGTCGTTGCGCCCCAGGGGGAAATCCGGGTGGTCCGAGGGGTGTTCGTAGTCATAGACCACGTGGGCGCCACGGCATTCGTGACGCGCGGCCGCCGACGTGATGGTCGCCCGGGCCACCTCGATGAGGTTTTCGACCTCCAGCGCCTCCATGCGTGCCGTATTCCACACCAGGGACTTGTCCTTGAGCGTCAGGTGCGCGGCTTCCTCGGCGATTTCCTTGACCTTCTGCACGCCTTCGTCCAGCGTCTTCTGGGTGCGAAAGACTCCGGCGTGGGTTTGCATCGTGTTGCGCAGCGTGCCCGCCACGTCCTGCGAATAGGCGCCGTCCTTTGAATCCTGCAGGTGGTTGAGGCGTTGCAGCGAATAGTCGGAGGCGTCCGCCGGCGTCGCGTGGTGGTCGCCGAAGCCGCGCACGAATTCGGTGATGTGTTTGCCGGCCGACTTGCCGAACACCAGCAGATCCAGCAGCGAATTGGTGCCGAGACGGTTGGCGCCGTGCACCGAGACGCAGGAGCATTCGCCGACGGCGTAGAGGCCATTCACCGGGGTGTTCTGCTTGCCGTCCCACGTCAGCACCTGGCCGTGCAGGTTGGTCGGGATGCCGCCCATCATGTAGTGAATGGTCGGGATCACGCCGATCGGCTCCTTGGTGATGTCGACGTTGGCGAAGTTGTGGCCGATTTCCTCCACCGAGGGCAGACGCTTGTGAATGGTCTCCGCGCCCAGGTGGTCGAGTTTGAGCAGGATGTGGTCCTTGTTCGGGCCGCAGCCGCGGCCTTCCTTGATTTCCTGGTCCATCGAGCGCGAGACGAAGTCGCGCGGCGCCAGGTCTTTCAGCGTGGGGGCGTAGCGCTCCATGAAGCGCTCGCCTTCGCTATTCAACAGAATAGCGCCTTCCCCGCGGCAGCCCTCGGTGAGCAGCACGCCGGCGCCGAACACGCCCGTGGGGTGGAACTGCCAGAACTCCATGTCCTGCAGCGGGATGTCGGCCCGCGCCGCCATGCCCAGGCCGTCGCCGGTGTTGATGTAGGCATTGGTCGTGGCGGCGAAGATGCGGCCCGCGCCGCCCGTGGCGAGCAGCACCACCTTGGCGTGCAGTTCGTAGAAGTCGCCGGTCTCCAGTTCCAGCGCCGTCACGCCGACCACGTCGCCCTGCGTGTTGCGGATGAGGTCGAGCGCCATCCATTCGACGAAGAAATTGGTCTTGGTCTTGACGTTCTGCTGGTACAGCGTATGCAGCATGGCGTGGCCGGTGCGGTCGGCCGCCGCGCAGGCGCGCTGCACGGGCTTTTCACCATAGTTGGACGTATGGCCGCCGAAGGGGCGCTGGTAGATGGTGCCGTCGGGATTGCGGTCGAACGGCATGCCGAAGTGTTCGAGCTCGATGACCACATTGGGGGCTTCGCGGCACATGAACTCGATCGCGTCCTGGTCACCGAGCCAGTCACCGCCCTTGATGGTGTCGTAGAAGTGGTAATGCCAGTTGTCCTCGCTCATGTTTCCGAGCGATGCCGACACGCCGCCCTGTGCAGCCACCGTGTGCGAGCGCGTGGGGAAGACCTTGGTTAGGCAGGCGACATTCAGGCCCGAGCGGGAGAGTTCCAGCGCGGCGCGCAGACCCGCGCCGCCGGCGCCGACGATGACGACGTCGAATTTGCGCTTGGTGATATTGGCTTTTGTGTAGCTCATTCTTTACTTTCGCTCGGGGGATTCACAGACGCCACAGAACCTGAACGGCCCAGCCGCCGCAGGCCACCAGCCAGAAGGCCGTGACGAGATAGAAGACCAGGCGCAGGCCATCGGGCTTGACGTAATCCATCCAGATGCTTTGCACCCCGACCCACGCGTGCCAGATCAGTGCCACGATGGTGGCGAAGGTGATGGTCTTCATCCATTGGCTTGAGAAGATGCCGGCCCAGGTCTCGTAGCCGATCGGGCCCTTGCTCACGATCAGCTGGATCAGCAGGGCGAGGGTGAACAGCGCCATGATGATGGCCGTGAGGCGCTGCACGAGCCAGTCGCGCAGGCCGTAGTGCGCGCCGACGACCAGCCGCTTGTAACCGTAGGTGGTAGCCATGAAATACTCCTTGAATCAGAAAATGCGTTGGCTTGCGTCGAATGCGCTCAATACAGGCCGAACAGCTTGGCGCCGAGGACGGCGGTCAGGCCGAAGGCAAGGATCAGCGTGGCGGCCGCGGTACGGCGTCCGCGCGACTTGGTCGTCATGTGGGTGATGTCGAAGTAGACATGGCGGATGCCGGCGATGAAGTGCTGCAGATAGGCCCAGATCAGTGCCAGGGCCACGAGCTTGATGAACCAGCCCGGAAGGAACCCGGCGCCGCTCGTGAAGATGGAGGTGAAGCGGTTGAACGAGAGCTCGGAGGTCACCGAGGTGTCGAACATCCAGATGATGAAGGGCAGCAGCAGAAAGATTAGCAGACCGCTGATGCGGTGCATGCCCGAGACGATGGCGGCGAGCGGCCAGCGGTAGGTAGGCAAGTCTGCGAACACGTTGAGGTTGCGGAACTCCTGGCGTTTCTTGGCGGTCTCTGACATAAATGTGCTTTCGTGAAAAATTCGATCAAGCGTGGCGCACTGCGTCGGCAACGGGAAATTTTAGACCGCCATGCGAGTGACCCGGCGCTTGCGTGCGGAATTTTCCGGTGCCAGGAGCTGCGCGAGGACGCAACATGGGGGTTTGTTGATGCATCTCAGTTCAGCGTGTTCCGGTAGTGATGCGTGTCGGTGCGGTACAGGCCGCGGCGCAACTCCATGGCAACGTCGTTGTACGTGTAGGCAATGCGCTCGACGCTGAGCAGCGGCGTGCAGCCATTGATGCCCAGCAGCCGCGCCTGCTCTTCGTTGGGCGTGACGGCGCGCAGCTTTTCGTCGGCTCGCACCATGCGCACGCCGAAGTCCTCCTCGAACATGGCGTAGGTCGGCCCGTTGTAGCTGCTCATGCGCTCCGCCGTCAGGCCCTTGAAGGCCTGGCCGGGCAGCCAGATGTCTTCCAGGATGGCGGGTGTCTTGGCAAAGGAGAGTACGCGGCGGGCGTGCATCACGGCGTCACCCGTGCGCAGTGACAGGGCGCGGGCCACCTCCGCGCTGGCGCGCAGGCGCCGGCATTCGATGATCTGGCGCCGGGCCGGGCCTTCACTCTGTTCATTCCCCTCGTCCGGGCGCAGGCTCAGGAAGCGGTATTGCACCTGTCGCTCGGCGTGCGTGGAGACGAAGGTACCCTTGCCCTGGCGACGCATCAGCAGGTTGTCGCCGGCCAGCTCGTCAATGGCCTTGCGCACCGTGCCCTGGCTCACGCGAAAGCGCGCCGCCAGTTCCATCTCGCTGGGGATGAGCTCGCCCGGCTTCCATTCTCCCGATTGCAGCCCTTGCAGAATCAACCCCTTGATCTGCAGATACAACGGGCTGAAGGCCGGTGTATCGGTGGCGGGGGCGGGGGAGCGTGACATGGGAGGCAAAGGGTCATCGGGCCGCGTTGGAGCCGACGTATTGATG
>JAIOIA010000145.1:0-7154 GCA_019912745.1 Comamonas sp.
CGAGGCCGGGCCGCGTTCGAGGCCGCGCTGGCGCGCATGGGCCCGCTGTCCATCGCGGCGCTACTGCTCACGCTGGTGTTGTTGTTCGCTTTTCAGGGGCAGGCCATCCTGCAACAGCCGCTGGTGATCGCCATGCTGGCGGTGCCGATCCTGATTCAGGTGTTCTTCAACTCCGGGATCGCCTACTGGCTCAACCGCCGGCTGGACGAGCGTCACAGCATCGCCTGCCCCTCGGCGTTGATCGGCGCGAGCAACTTCTTCGAGCTGGCCGTGGCCGCCGCCATCAGCCTGTTCGGCTTCCAGTCCGGCGCCGCGCTGGCCACCGTGGTCGGCGTGCTGATCGAGGTGCCCGCGATGCTGCTGGTCGTGCGCGTGGTCAACCGCTCGCGCGACTGGTACGAGCGCGGCCGCAAACTCTCCGCCCGATAATCAGGACATGCCCATGAGCGCCATCACGATCTATCACAACCCCGCCTGCGGCACATCGCGCAACGTGCTCGCCATGATCCGCAACAGCGGCGAGGAGCCCACGGTCATCGAGTACCTGAAGACCCCGCCCGACCGTGCCACGCTGGTCAAGCTGCTGGCCGATGCGGGACTGAGCGTGCGCGAAGCGCTGCGCGAGAAAGGCACGCCCTATGCGGAACTCGGCCTGGACAATCCCCAATGGACGGATGAGCAATTGCTCGATGTCATCGAGCAGCACCCCATCCTCATCAACCGGCCCATCGTGGTGACGCCGCGGGGCACGCGCCTGTGCCGGCCTTCGGAGACCGTGCTGAACATCCTGCCGCGGCCGCAGCGCGGCGCATTCCGCAAGGAAGACGGCGAAACGGTCGTGGATGCCAAGGGCCACAGGGTCTGATTGGCCACTTTCCTTAGCGCAAACGCCGCGTTTGTCGCGAGCCTGGCCCGAGTCCCGGTTCATCGGGTCAAGCCCACCAATGCGCAGATCGGAGCGCACAGGCACAGGCCAGCGGGTCTGTCCGATCGCCCCCCCACCACGATCAGCGGGAAGACTCACGCACGGGCTCCCCAGGAGCGAGGGAGGACCGGCTACACGCCACGGCCAACCTCGAACCCTGAAGATCCGGGCGTGCCAACATCGCCGAACACGCACGCCAAAGATACAAGGGAAAATACGCCGCTCGTGCGGCGGCTTCGGGTTGGTCCGGCCGCGCACGGGCCCGGACTGCCAGACCATGAAAGCCGAAACCGAAACCGCACCCGCGCCGCTGCCCCAGAAGGCGCCCACGGACACCGCCTCCGCCGCCGAGCAGGAGCAGCGCATCCGCGCCCTGCTCTCGCGGCTGGCGCTGTTCGCCGACCTGGACAGCGCGCAGCTGGCGCTGCTAGCCAGCGCCACGCAACGCCAGACCTGCGTCCCGGGCGACGTGATCGCCCGCCGCGGCCAGCGCTGCAACGGCATGAGCTTCGTCATCTATGGCTCGGTGCAGCTCGTCTACAACGCCGCCTCAGGCAGTGAGCGCACGGTACGGTTGCTGGGCGCGGGGGCCAGCTTCGGCGAGGCATCGCTCTTCAGCCACCACGACCACATCACCACCGCCACCGCGCTGGCCGACACGCTGATGCTGCATGTGCACGAACGCGTGCTGAGCCCGCTGATCGCCGCCCACGGCCCGCTGGCACAGCGCCTCATCGCGCACCTGAGCCACCAGCTGTACATGGCGATCTGCGATTTCGGCGCCTTCACCACGCACTCGGGTCCGCAACGCCTCATCGGCTTTCTGCTGCGCGAATCGGCCACCGCCGGCGGCCAGACTTTCACGCTCGACGTGAGCAAACGCACCATCGCCTCGCGCCTGAACCTCACCCCCGCGCACTTTTCCCGCATCCTGCAGGATCTGAGCCAGCGCGGCCTGCTGCGCGTCAACGGCCGCCAGATGCAGGTGCTAGATACCCAAGGCCTGCAGGACTATCACCTGACGGCCTGAAGCCGCCAAAACCACCACCCTCCACTGCGGTATCCGTTGGCGGTCGCGCCGGCCGCGCGTGGCAAAATGCCCGCCGCCGCTCAACGACCGACGACCTGGCTACGCATGGGCAAGATACATCTCGCATACAGCACCTTCGGGCTCACCAATCTTGATTTTTCCGCCGCGCTCGACGCGGTGGATCGCGCGGGCTACGAGGGTGTCGAAGTCTCGTTTCACCGCCGCCAGTTCAACCCCTTCAACCTCGGCGACGACGATCTACGCGCCGTGGGCCGGCACCTGAGCCGCCTGCGCGTCAAGCCCGCGTGCGTCGCCACGGCCTCGCACTTCTTCGATCCGCAGCGCCCGCATGAGCCCTCGCTCATGGCGCTGGAATATGCCGGGCGCAAGCGCCGTATCGACCTCGTCAAGCGCGGCATCCATGTGGCGCGCATGCTGGGCGTGAACCTCGTCACCTTCGGCAGCGGCTTCGTGCGCGAGGACCACGTCGCCCACCCCGAGATCAACCCCACCGAGCTGCTGGTCGATTCGATTCGCGAGTGCCTGGCCGAGATCCACGCCGAGGAAGACATCACGCTCCTGATCGAGCCCGAGCCCGGCATGCACATCGAAACCCTGGCCGAGGGCCTGGCGCTGATGCGCGCCGTGGACTCGCCCAAGTTCAAGCTGCACATCGACATCTGCCACGCCTACTGCTCCGAGGCCAACTACATCCAGGCGCTGGGCGAGGCCGCGCCGCACGCGCGCTACCTGCACATCTCGGATGCACGTGAGGGCTGGAACCTCAAAATCCGCCACGACAGCGAGGCGCTCGCCTTCGACCTCGCCCACGCGAGCACGCTGGTGCACTTCGAGGACACGGCCGACTTCCTGCTCGTCGATCCGGCTCATGCGATCCACTTCGCCGACGGCCAACCCAGCGCCGCGCGGCTGCGGCGCATCGACGAACTGCTGACCCGTGCAGGCACCCGGGCCGCGTTGCAGACCGTCGCCTACGCCAGCCTGCCCACGCGGCAAGGCCCGCTGGACGATGAAATCTTCACCTACCTCATTTCCGTGCCGGGCCTGAGCTATGACGTACTCGAACGCGCCCGCCCCGTCATCGCGTACCTGCGCGGCGGCGCCCAGGGCGCGCCGCTCATCGAGCGCATGGTGGCCAACACCCGCACCGGCATCGTGCATTTTCACGAAGTCCCGGGCGAAGGCACGCTGGACTTCGCCGCGAGCTTCAAGGCCCTGACGGATCAGGGCTTCGACGGCTACGGTGCGATCGAGCTCTACCACCACGTCGATGGCTGGGAGCAGGCGCTGGCCGCGAGCCACCGCCACCTCATGCCGCTGATCCGGAACGCCTGAGCGATGAACACGCCCTCGCCCACCCGCCACGGTGAAACCGCGCTCGGCTGGCCCCCAGGCCTCACCGGCGAACTCGATCACCGGCGACTGAAGGCTCCCACGCTCAAGCTGCGCAGCGCCTTGCCCACGCCTGGCGGCGACACGATCTACGCGGTCGATCTGCGCGTGCGCCTGCCCAACCGGGACGCCTTCCTCACGAGCAGTGAACTGCACTCGATCGAACACTTCCTGCTGGAGGGCTTCAATCGCCTGCTGCCGCGCAACTTCCTGTCCGTGGGCCTCATGGGCTGTCGCACGGGCTTTTATCTGGGCTTCGTCAACGAAGGGCGCGCCGAGGTGCTGTGCGAGGCGCTGGCGCGCATCCTCACCGAAATGCAAAGCGCCCAGGCCGTTCCCTACGCCAACATCGAGCAATGCGGCAACTGGCGCGATCACAGCCTGGCCGACGCGCAGCGTGTGGCCCGCGAGATCCTGCTGCAGCGCGCCCACTGGCTGGAGGCGGCATGAGCATGGCGGGTGAACGCTGGCAGGTGCGCACCCAGCGCCCCATCGCCTACGACGTGGTCAAGACCCCCGGCCTGTTCGCCCCGGAGAGCACGGCGCTGCTGGACTGGGGCCGCCAGGGCGGGCGACGCTTCGTCGTACTGGACGCGAATGTCTGGCATCACCACGGCCAGGCCATACGCCAGTGGTTCGGCACGCACGGCATCCAGACCCACTTCGCCGTCTTCCCCGGCGGCGAAGAGCACAAGAACATCGACGCGTACCAAGACCTGGCACGCGCGCTCGACGCCTTTCCCATCCATCGCCGCGATGAGCCCTTGATCGCCATCGGCGGCGGCGTGCTCACGGATGTGGCCGCCTTCCTCGCCGCCAGCTACCGGCGCGGCATCCCGCACATCAAGGTGCCCACGACGCTCATGGGCCATATCGATGCGGCGCTCGGCATCAAAAACGGCATCAACTTCGGCACCAGCAAGAACCGCCTGGGCAGCTTCGAGCCGCCGATGGCCGTGTTGCTCGATCCGGTTTTTCTCGGCACGCTGCCTCGGCGCCACCTCGTCAACGGCGTGTGCGAAATCATCAAACTCGCCATCGTGGTGGATGCCGGCCTGTTCGACATGCTCGAACAAAGCGGCGCCGAGGGCATCACCACCGCATTTGCCACGCCCAGGAGCCGCGCACTGCTCGATCGCGCCATCACCGGCATGCTCGCCGAGCTCTCGCCCAACCTCTACGAGGAAGAGCTCTCGCGCAGGGTCGATTTCGGCCACACCTTCAGCTACGGCCTGGAAGCGCGCCATCCACAGCGCCTGCTGCATGGCGAGGCGGTGTTGCTGGACTGCCTGGTCTCCAGCGTGATCGCGGCGCAGCGCGGGCTGCTGGCCGCCGAGGCCCTGGCCCGCATCTTTGCCCTAGTCGAGCACCTTGGCATCACCTGCGACACCGAGGTGCTCGATACCGAGCTGATGTGGCAGTCGCTGCTCGATCGCATCGAGCACCGCAACGGCCTGCAGCGCGTGCCCCTGCCCACGGCCATTGGCGGCTGCATCTTCGCGCACGACATCACGCGCGCCGAGCTGCATCGCGCCAGCACCGAACTCCTTGAAAGACTGACCCCCACCCATGAATCGTCCCTCGAACGTTGACAGCCAGGAAATCAGCAAATTCGACCGTGTCGCCCAGCTCTGGTGGGATCCGAACGGCAAGATGGGCATGCTGCACGTCATCAACCCGTTGCGCAGCCAGTTCACCTTCGAGCACACCGACGTGCGCGGCAAGCGCGTCGTCGATGTCGGCTGCGGCGGCGGCATCCTGACCGAAACCCTGGCCAAGGCCGGCGCCCAGGTCGTCGGCATCGACCAGTCCGAGCTCACGCTCGAAGTCGCGCGCCAGCACGCCGCGCAAGGCGGCCTTGCCATCGACTACCGCATCCAGACGGTGGAAGAGCTGGTGGCGCAGGAAGCGGGCAGCTACGATGTCGTCACCTGCCTGGAGATGCTCGAGCACGTACCCAATCCGGCCGCCGTCATCGACGCCTGCGCGCGCCTGCTCAAGCCCGGTGGCCACGCCATCTTTTCCACCATCAACCGCAACTTCAAGGCCTGGCTCTCCGCCATCATCGGTGGCGAATACGTCCTGCGCATCCTGCCGCGCGGCACGCACCAGTACGAAAAGCTCATTCGCCCCGATGAATTGCGCTCGTGGGCACGCCAGAGCGGCCTCACGCACCTGCGCAGCGCCAGCCTCATGTACAACCCGCTCTTCAAGAGCTTTCGCGTCGCCGGGGGCCGCGAAGACGTCAACTTCATGATGAGCTACGTGAAGGCGGTCTGACCCATGCTAAGCAAATTCCTCGCCCTCTCGCGCTCCACGCACGGCGTGCTCGACATCGCCATGGCGGGGTTTGCCGCGCTGCTGTGGCTGGGCGCCTTCCCGCCCCTGCCGGTGCTCGCCGTGGCCCTCGTCACTGCGCTGGCGGGCTACACCGCCATCTACGCGCTCAACGACCTTGTGGGCGTCCAGGCCGATCGCGAAAAATTCGCCGGCACCGGCGTCAACCCCGGCTACTCGGTGGAAGCTTCCGCGCTGCGCTACCCCATCGCCCAGGGCAAGCTCAGCTTCTCAGCCGGCCTGGCCTGGTTCGCCGTCTGGTACCTGGTGGCACTGGTCGGCGCGTGGTGGCTCAACCCCCTCCTCGTCGTCATCGTGCTGGCCGCGCCGGTGCTGGAAATCATCTACTGCAGGCTGCTCAAGATCACCTGGTGGCGCGTGCTCGTGAGCGGCCTCGTCAAATCACTCGGCCCAGTGGCGGCCGTTCTCGCGGTCGTGCCGCGCCCCGATCCGGCCCTGCTTGCACTCATGGTTGCCTGGCTCATATGCTGGGAAATCGGTGGGCAGAACATCCCCGCCGACTGGAACGACGTGGAGGAAGACCGCCGCGTCGGCGCCAAGACCATTCCGCTCACGTTCGGCCCCAAGGTCGCGGCGCGCGCGGTGATCCTTGCTCTGGTCGCCACCATCGCCCTGAGCCTGGCCCTGCCCGCCATGTCCCCGCTGCCTCTGGGCTGGGCCTACCTTGTCGCCACATTCGTGGCCGGCGTTTACCTGCTCATCTTGCCCGGCTTGGCATTGGCACGCACGCACGATCCGCGCAGCGCCGCACGACTGTTCGACCGCGCCAGCCTCTACCCGCTGGTGCAGCTCGTGATCGTCACCGCCTTCGTGCTGGTGCGCGCCTTGAACTAAGTCAACGCCACGCGAGAAGTGCGTACGGGTGAAGTCACCGCGGTTTCGCATCGCGACGATAGACCGCGAGCGATTCCCGAACCCGTGCCGGATCGGCCACCACCTCGTAGTAGGCGAGCGTGGCGGCATAGACCAGATTTAGCGCTGGCTCGTACAGGTCGGGTTTCAGGACGCCTTCCTTGAGGTTGTCCAGCACGACGTAACGGCACGATACCCCGAAGTAACGCCAGGCTTGCTCGTGCAACTCCGCCCAGACCTGCTCGCCAGACTTCCAAACCACGCACCAGCCAGTGCTCGTCAAGTTGAGCGGTCTTGGGTTTGAGGCCCTAGGCGCGCAGTTGACGCATGTAGGACTGGACGTGCTTGAGCCTGTTGTAGCTGAAGTGTTTCGTCAGATCATCGCGGTTCTTGACGCTGACGCGAAAGCGCGAACGGTTCTCGATGACGGCCATGCAAGTCTCCAGTGCTGAGGAGACTCCTGTAGCGAAGGCTGTTTATTCCTTGAGCCCAGACATGCCGTTCTAGGTCTGTGATTTGGCACAGATTTGGCACAGAATTTTTTCGATGAACGCCGCCGGCAGATGCACTGGCGGG
>JAIOIA010000146.1:0-9175 GCA_019912745.1 Comamonas sp.
GGGCTCGCTCAACGTCGATGACGAAGGCCATCCGACGCAGCGCAACGTGCTGATCGAGGACGGAATTCTCAAGGGCTACATGCAGGATGCGCTCAACGCCCGCCTCATGGGTGTGCCGCGCACCGGCAACGGCCGGCGCGAAAGCTATGCCTACGCGCCCATGCCGCGCATGACCAACACCTACATGCTCGCGGGCGACAAGGACCCGCAGGAGATCGTCGCCAGCATCAGCAAGGGCCTGTACGCGACCAACTTCGGCGGCGGGCAGGTGGACATCACCAGCGGCAAGTTCGTGTTTTCGGCGAGCCAGGCCTGGTGGGTGGAAAACGGCAAGCCGCTGTACCCCGTCAAGGGCGCGACGCTGGTGGGCAGCGGCCCCGATGCACTCAAAAAGATTCGCATGATCGGCAACGACCTGCAACTGGACAGCGGCGTGGGCACCTGCGGCAAGGAAGGCCAAAGCGTGCCCGTCGGCGTGGGCATGCCCACGCTGCGCATCGACGCGCTGACCGTGGGCGGCACGGCCTAAGAGGCTGTGAATCTCCCCCTCATGCCCGCCTTGCGCGCCAAAACACACCCACTCATCGTTGCAAATGCGCGCCATCGCTTGGGCTATGGCTGTGCTTTGCGCCTCGATCGGGTGCGTTTTGACCTGCCTTTCGGGCACACGGGGGAAACCCCAAGCCTCTGTGCTGTGGCGAGCAGGCAACGCCGCGTGTTGCGGTGCGGCAAATCATCGTGCTACATTGGACGCATGGCTACGCACCACGCGTTTTACTTTTACTTTTGGTACTCGACCGCAGGCGGTTGAGAGGTACGCGCGCACGCATCCAGTTCCTTCTCTTCAAGAAAACCGCCGCAGCGACAGACGCCCGGCGGTTTTTTTTGGCTTTCAATCAACTGACCCAAGGAAGACCGACATGACCCCCCCGAGCAGCAAGAACGACACCTGGCAGTACGGCACGCCCACGACGAGCGCCACCGACGACCAACGCATCCAGGAAATTACCGTGCTGCCCCCTCCCGAACACCTGATCCGCTTTTTTCCGATCCGGGCCACCCCGGTCGAAACCCTGATCGCGGACACGCGCCGGCGCATCCACCGCATCATGCGCGGCGAGGACGACCGGCTGCTGGTGATCGTCGGGCCGTGCTCCATTCACAACCCCGATGCGGCCATTGAATACGCGCGCAAACTCCAGGCCGTGCGCGCCAAGTACCGCGATCAGCTCGAAATCGTGATGCGCGTGTACTTCGAAAAGCCCCGCACCACCGTCGGCTGGAAGGGGCTGATCAATGACCCCTACCTCGACGGCAGCTACCGCATCGACGAGGGCCTGCGCATCGCGCGCGAACTGCTCATCGACATCAACCGCCTGGGCGTGCCCGCGGCCAGCGAATTGCTGGACACCATCAGCCCGCAGTACATCGGCGACCTGATCAGCTGGGGCGCGATCGGTGCGCGCACCACGGAAAGCCAGGTGCACCGCGAGCTGGCCTCGGGTATGTCGGCGCCGATCGGCTTCAAGAACGGCACCGATGGCAACATCCGCATCGCCACCGATGCGATCCAGTCCGCCAGCCGCGGCCACCACTTCCTCTCGGTGCACAAGAACGGGCAGGTGGCCATCGTGCACACCAGCGGCAACCAGGACTGCCACGTGATCCTGCGAGGCGGCAAGGAGCCCAATTACGACGCGGCCAGCGTGGCCGCGGCGTGCGAGTCGCTCAAGGCCGCGGGCCTCGCGCCCTCGCTCATGATCGACGCGAGCCACGCCAACAGCCGCAAACAGCACGAGCGCCAGGTCGAGGTGGTAGGCGACATCGCGGCGCAGGTGGCCGGCGGCTCGCAAGCCATTTTCGGTGTGATGATCGAGAGCGCGCTGGTGCCGGGCGCACAGAAGTTCACGCCGGGCAAGGACGATCCGCGCCAGCTCGTCTACGGCCAGAGCATCACCGATGCCTGCTTGGGCTGGGACGATTCGCTGGGCTGCCTGGACACCCTGGCGCAGGCCGTGCTCGCGCGCCGCAAGGACGCACCGGTGGCGGCGCAGGCCGAAGCCCTGGCATCGGTGTAAGCTCCTCGCACCCGCTTGCTCGCCGGTGCGGGCGAGCGAAGAAGCAGAGAAGCAAGGAGCAAGGACGATGTTTCAGGGCATCTGGATCAACAAGGAAGACGGCCACTACAGCGCGCAGTTGCGCGGCATCGACAAGAAGCAGCTGCCCGAAGGCGATGTGATGGTGCGCGTGGCGTATTCCACGCTGAACTACAAGGACGCGCTCGCGATCACCGGCGTCTCGCCCGTGGTGCGGCAGTTTCCGATGGTGCCGGGCATCGACTTCGCAGGCGTCGTCGAAACGTCTTCGCACCCCGACTACAAGCCGGGCGATTCGGTCGTGCTCAACGGCTGGGGCGTGGGCGAGAAGCACTGGGGCGGGCTGGCGGAGTTCGCGCGCGTCAAGGGCGACTGGCTCGTGCCCTTGCAGTCGCCGTTCACGCTCAAGCAGGCCATGGGCATAGGCACGGCGGGCTACACGGCCATGCTGTGCGTGCTGGCGCTGGAGCGCCAGGGTCTCACGCCGGCCTCGGGCCCCGTGGTGGTCACGGGCGCGGCGGGCGGCGTGGGCAGCGTGGCCGTCGCGTTGCTGGCCAAGCTGGGCTATGAGGTCAGCGCGGTCACGGGCCGTCCCGAGCAGGCCGGGTATCTGCAGAAGCTTGGCGCGCGGCACATCGTCGAGCGCTCGTCCCTGAGCGCACCGGGCAAGCCGCTCGCCAAGGAGCAGTGGGCCGGCGCCGTCGACGTGGCGGGCGGCCATGTGCTGGCCAACGTCTGCGCGGCCATGCGATATCGCGGCGTGGTGACGGCGTGCGGCCTCGCCTCCGGCATGGATTTCCCGGCCACGGTCGCGCCCTTCATCCTGCGTGGCGTCACGCTCGTGGGCGTGGACAGCGTGATGGCGCCGCGCCCCGAGCGCCTGCAGGCCTGGAAACGCCTGGCCAGCGACCTGGACCTCGGCCTGCTGGAGAGCCTCACGCAGGAAGTGCCGCTGGCGGACGTTCTCAAGCTCGCGCCGCAGATGCTCGCGGGCCAGGTGCGCGGGCGCGTGACTGTTGCCGTGCGCGGCTGAGGCGGCGCGAGCGCTTTCCCGGAGCGTGCGCGGCGCTAATATCCGCGCGTTGATGGACTGAAGAACAACACCATGCCTTCTCTGGAGAAGATGACCTGCATCGAGGATCTGCGGGTCGTCGCGCAACGCCGCGTGCCACGCATGTTCTACGATTATGCCGATTCCGGCTCGTGGACCGAGGGAACCTACCGCGCCAACGAAAGCGATTTCCAGCGCATCGAGTTCCGCCAGCGCGTGGCGGTGAACATGGAAGGGCGCAGCACCGCCGCCACCCTGGTGGGCCAGAAGGCCGCGATGCCGGTGGCCATCGCCCCCGTGGGCCTGACCGGCATGCAGTGGGCCGATGGCGAAATCCACGCGGCGAAGGCGGCCGAGAAGTTCGGCATTCCCTTCACGCTCTCCACCATGAGCATCTGCTCGATCGAGGACATCGCCGAGCACACCAGCGCGCCGTTCTGGTTTCAGCTGTACATGATGCGCGACCGCGACGCGATGGCGCGCATGATCGCCCGCGCGAAGGATGCGAAATGCAGCGCGCTCGTGCTCACGCTCGATCTGCAGGTGATCGGCCAGCGCCACAAGGACATCAGGAACGGCCTCACGGCGCCGCCCCGGCCCACGATCGCCAACCTCGTCAACCTCATGACCAAGCCGCGCTGGTGCCTCGGGATGGCGGGCACGCGCCGCCACACCTTCCGCAACCTCGTGGGGCATGTGAAGGGCGTGTCGGACATGAACTCGCTCGCGGCCTGGACCAACGAGCAGTTCGACCCGCGCCTGTCGTGGGCGGACGTCGATTGGGTGCGCCAGCAGTGGGGCGGCAAGCTCATCCTCAAGGGCATCATGGAGGTCGACGATGCGCGGCTCGCCGCCGAGCATGGCGCGGACGCGATCGTCGTCTCCAACCCCGGCGGGCGCCAGCTCGATGGCGCGCCGTCGAGCATCCGGGCGCTGCCCGCGATCGTCGATGCCGTGGGCGAGCGGCTCGAAGTCTGGGTGGACGGCGGCATCCGCAGCGGCCAGGACGTGCTGCGCGCCTGGGCGCTGGGCGCGCGCGGCACCATGATCGGGCGCGCCATGGTTTACGGCCTGGGGGCCTTTGGCGAGGCGGGCGTGGCCAAGGCGCTCTCCATCATCCACAAGGAACTGGACGTGAGCATGGCGTTTTGCGGCCACACCGACATCCAGACCGTGGATCGCTCCATCCTCGTGCCGGGGAGCTATCCGGTCGCGGTGCCGTCCTGATTTTGATAGCTGTTCGCGCTTATCAGTACTATATTTCAGACATCAATCATTCTGAAATCATTGCTGAGAAAGCGCGAACAGCTATGGATTAAGTAAATCATCGACCTCGTGGCCGGCGCCGGGGTGGCCACCGGGCGACAATCCCCGGCGTGACCGCCGCCGACCTACCCCGCCGCATCGCCCACCTGGACATGGACGCGTTCTATGCGTCCGTCGAGTTGCTGCGCTACCCGCAGCTCAAGGGCCTGCCGGTCGTCATCGGCGGCAGTGCGACGCCCGAGGACGAGGCGCGCAGCCAGGCCTGGGCGGGGCGGCTGCATGAGATTGCGCTCGACGCCTTTCCGCGCCTGTCCAGCTACGTCGGCCGGGGCGTGATCACCACCGCCACCTACGCGGCGCGTGCCTTCGGCGTGGGCTCGGCCATGGGACTGATGAAGGCCGCGCGCCTGTGTCCGCAGGCCGTGCTGCTGCCCGTCGATTTTCCGCAGTACCGGCGCTATTCACGGCGCTTCAAGGAGGTCATCCTCTCGATCGCGCCGGTGATGGAAAACCGCGGAGTGGACGAGGTCTACATCGATTTCACCGAGGTGCCGGGCGGCCAGCGGGGCGGCGGCCGGGCGCTGGCGCGCCTGATCCAGAAAAGCATCTTCGACGCGACGGGCCTGACCTGTTCGGTGGGCGTCGCGCCCAACAAGCTCATTGCCAAGATGGCGAGCGAATTCAACAAACCCAACGGCATCGCCGTGGTGATGCCCGAGGACCTGCAGCCGCGCATCTGGCCGCTGGCGTGCCGCAAGATCAACGGCGTCGGCCCCAAGACCGATGAAAAACTGCGCCAGCTCGGCATTCACACCATAGGCGAGTTGGCGGCGCGCCCGCGCGAGTGGCTGCTGGCGCAGTTCGGGCCGTCGCACGGCGCCTGGCTGCACGACGCGGCCTGGGGGCGCGACGATCGGCCCGTGGTCACGCAGAGCGAGCCCGTGAGCATGAGCCGGGAAACGACCTTCGAGCGCGACCTGCACGCGGTGCGCGACAAGGCACAGCTGGGCGCCATCTTCACCGAGCTGTGCGAGCAGGTGGCGGGCGATCTGCAACGCGGTGGCTATCTGGGGCGCACGATAGGCATCAAGCTGCGCTACGACGACTTCAGGATCGCCACGCGCGATCAGACCATCGCCGAAGCCACGTCGGACGCGGTGGTGATACGCCGCGTCGCGGGGCTGTGCCTCAAGCGCGCCGATCTGCACAGGCGCCTGCGGCTGCTCGGGGTGCGGGTGGGCAATCTGGTGCGGCAGGGCGAGTGGCAGGCGGCGCGCGCGCAGGCTCAAGATCAGGCTCAGGAGCGCGAGCTGCCGCTGTTCTGAGCCCGCGCCCGTGAGCGCTGGCGCTTCGCTTTTCCAGCCGGGCCGATGGGCGCACGGTCGCTTGAAGGCGCGGTCAGCGGCTTGCGGCCCTCATTGCCGCGCCGTTCGGCTGCCGTGGGGCAGCGGCATGGGATGGCTGGTGCGCAGCGGATTGATGTCGATGCCGCCGCGGCGCGTGTAGCGTGCGTGCACCATGAGCTTGATCGGGTGGCAGCGCGCGCTCAGATCCATGAAGATGCGTTCCACGCACTGCTCGTGAAAGCCCTGGTGGTTGCGAAAGCTCACGAGATACCGCAGCAGCCCCGCCTGTTCGATCTGCGGGCCGCTGTAGCGGATCTGGATGCTGCCCCAGTCGGGCTGGCCCGTCACCGGGCAGTTGCTCTTGAGCAGATGGCTGGTGAGCGTCTCCTCCACCGGCGCCTCGTCCAGCGCGGCCGTGAGCAGCTCGGGCGCGGGCTGCTCGTGCGTGCACTCCACCTGCAGGCGGTCGAGCAGCAGGCCGTCCATCTCCGCGATGCGCTCTTGCCCGAATTGCTCGGGCGCGAGCAGCTGCACGCCCACGGTGCCGGCATGCCCGGCGCCGCGCCAGGCGGCTTCGCTCAGGTCGGCGCGGATGCGTTCGAGCACCGCGTCCATGCTGGCCAGGCGCGTGCCGTTGTAGCTGTTCAGGTAGAGCTTGAGCGATTTGCTCTCGATGAGATTCGGCGTTTCGCAGGCAATGGTGAAACGCGCAATGGCCACGTGCGGCTTGCCGTGCGGGTCCAGCCACGAGACCTCGTAGGCCGTCCACAAGTCGGCGCCGAAGAAGGGGATGGCGCCCTCGATGCCGATGGCGCCGCGCCCCTGCGCCCGGGCGATGGGGAAGAGCAGTGTGGGGTCGTACCGGTCGGGGTAGAGCGAAGCGCGGCCCAGGGGGGAGTGTTCAGGCAGGTTCATGGCAAGCCGGGTGTGATCGCTTTCGGCGCTCCAAGTTCGACACGCTCCTAGCGGAATTCGCGCTCGCGCAGCCACTTGGTGGCAATCCACTTTTCGCCCTCGATCACCGGCGCGCCGCCATGCAGGCTGCGGGTGCTGGGGTGGGGCCGCTCGTAGCTGAAGAACACCGCGTGGCCCTGGCGCGGCGCGACTTCCAGGCTCACGTCGGGGAAGATGGTGGCGCCGCCCTTGACTGGGTTGTTCAGGTAGATGACGAGCGTGGCCACGCGCTGGCCGCCACGCGCCAGGATGTTGGCGCAGCCCGGCTGATCAAGGTCGAAGTAGTCGTAGTGCGGCTTGTACTGCGCGCCCGGCTGGTAGTGCAGGACCTGCAGGCCCTCGCCGTTTTCCATTGGCCAGTTCACGAGCCGCGCGATGCGCTCTTCGATGCGCGCGATGGCGGGCGTTTCGCCGCGCTCGAAGAACATGCCGTCGCTTGTGCGCTCCTGGTTCACTTCGCCGTCGCCGGTGTCTCGCTGGACGGTGAGCGAGCGCTTCAGGCGCGGGCGGGCTGCCGTCATCAAAAGCTCGCACTCCTCGGGCGACAGCAGATTGCCGAACAGCACCACGCGCGGGGAGGCGAGCGTCATCAGCACCTGAACCTGCCGGTCGCCCACGTCGATCAGCAGGGGCGAGTCGTCCAGCAGCGGCTCGGGCACGGGCACCGCCGCAGGCCAGCCCTGCTGGCGCGCCGCGCCGTCCACGTGCGCGCGCAGCACCTGCTCGATGGCATCGACGGCCACGTCCTCGTTCCAGCCGGACTTCACCATCGTGGCGATCAATGACGGCGCGCTCACGCCCGCGCCGGCCTGCGTGATGATCCATTCGCGCAATTCGGCGGTGATGGCCTGGGAGGTGCTCATGGGCGGGCTCGGCGGCGAAAGATCAGGTGCTCGGGCGTCGAGGCCTCGGGGACGTAGACGTAGCCCTCGGCGTCGAAGTCGTGCAGCTGCCCGGGCCGCGTGGCGCGCTTCTGGATGGCCCAGCGCGCCATGAGGCCGCGCGCGCGCTTGGCGTAAAAGCTGATGAGCTTGTAGCGGCCATCCTTGAAATCCTCGAACACGCATTCGACCACGCGGGCGCTGAGCACCTGGCGATCGACCGCCTTGAAGTACTCCTTAGACGCGAGGTTGACAATTACCGGCTGTGCCTGCTGCGCAAGCCGCTCGTTCAGGTACTGCGCGATGCGCGGGCCCCAGAACTGGTAGAGGTTGGCGCCGTGTGCGCCCGCCAGGCGCGTACCCATCTCCAGCCGGTAGGGCTGCATCCAGTCCAGCGGTCGCAGCACGCCGTACAGGCCACTCAGGATGACCAGATGCTCCTGCGCCCAGCGCAGATCGGCCCTGGACAGGCTGGCCGCCTGAAGCCCCTCGTAGACGTCACCATGGAATGCCAGCACCGCCTGGCGGGCGTTGTCCTGCGTGTAGGGTTCGCTGAACGCGGCGTAGCGCGCGACGTTGAGTGCCGCGAGCTTGTCGCTGATGGACATGAGCGCGGCGATGTCCTGGGGCGACCTGGCGCGCAGGTCGGCGATCAGCGCCCGGGTTTGCGCCGGAAACTGGGGCAGCGTGTGCGCCAGCCCCGGCGGAAGGGGGCTGTCATAGTCCAGCGACGTGGCGGGAGAGAGTAGAAACAGCATGGCGTGCAAGGCGGTTGGTGCCGCCATTGTCGCTGCCCCGGCAGCGCGCAAGACCCGCGACCACGCCGCCGGTGCCGCAGCGCCCGGGTTTTTGGTTTAGATGGCGGCGCAGCACCCGACAGGCGGGCGCTGTGCGCTACATTTTCAAGAGCCGACGCTCAGGCTTGCCGGTCGAACGGCAGCTGCACCTGGCGCAGATCGCGGCGGGTTTCCACCAGCACCAGCGGGCCTGCGTCGGGTTCGGCGGGCACCGGCCGCTCGCGCGGCACGTGCACCGGGCGAGGCTCGGCGGCGATGGCCGACTGCACGGCCGCGACCTTGTCCGTGTCGGACTGCACCCAGACGAGGCCCGAGGCCTGTGCCATGTCGGCCAGGGTCTGCACGGGCAGCGCGAAGGGCTCGGCGACCGCCGGGGCCATGGGGGCTTCGGCCATGGGCGTGGCCATCTTGGCCGTGTCGACGTCTTCCGCCGATGCGGTCTGCAGCGGCGTGTGGGACGGGTCCACGGGTACGGTGACATCGATCAGCGTCGAGGGACCTTCGTCGCCGCCGTGCTCGGCCTGCGCGCCGTGCGCCGGCTGCGCAGAGACGGCGGGCGCGCCGAAGTAGCTGCGACGCGGGGACTGTGGCAGGAGTTCGCTTTCTTCCAGGACCACGGTGGGCTCGAAATCGGTGTGTGGTTCGCTGTCTGGCCCCTGGGCGAGGTTGTCCTCGGTGGGTTCCTGCGGGCGTTCGTTGCGGCGATGGCGGTCACGCCCGTAACGGTCGCGTGAACGGCGCTCGCGCTGCTCGCCATGGGTGGACGTGGCGGGCGCGGCGGTGT
>JAIOIA010000147.1:0-7656 GCA_019912745.1 Comamonas sp.
GGCTACGACACACCGCGCAACCTCGGCAGCAGAGAAACCGGGGGGGGGCTGGCGCTGCCGATCTGGATCGACTTCATGCAATACGCGCTCAAGGGCGTTCCCGTGGCGCAACCCACGGTGCCGCCCGGCGTGACCAATGTCAGTGGCGAGTGGTACTACGATGAATACGCGCGCGGCGCCGGCGTCACGAGCCTGGCGGACAATATGGCGCCTGGCAGCGCGGCCGTCGGGGACGACACGCCAGAGCGCCCGTCCGCCGAGGAGCGCAGCCACATCCTCGATCTGTTCCGGCGCTGACAGCGCCGCCGCCCCCATGTCCACCCTCTTGTTGCGAGCCCTGTCCATCCTGAGCTGCTGCCTGGTACTTGGCGCTTGCGGGCAGCGCGGGCCGCTGTATTTGCCGCATCCCGCAACGGCAACACCCAGCGCGCCACCAGCCAATACGAGCAGCAACACGCCCCAGAAAACGCCCCCTTCCTCGGCGGCAAACCCATCATGACCATGACACTCCTGCCTGGCCATCCGTTCCTGCGTTACGAAAACAAGGCCCTGCATCTCGAAGGCGTGCGCCTGCTTGATCTGGCGCGGCGGTACGGCACCCCCCTGTATGTATATTCACGCGCGGCGATGCTGGAGGCGCTGGCCGCGTACCAGCGCGGGTTCGCCGGTCGCAAGGCGCGCATCTGTTACGCCATGAAAGCCAACTCGTCGCTGGCGGTGCTGCAGCTGTTCGCGCAGGCCGGGTGCGGGTTTGACATCGTCTCCGGCGGCGAGCTCGCTCGTGTGCTGGCCGCTGGCGGCGACCCGGCCACCGTGGTCTTCTCCGGTGTCGGCAAGACGCGCGCGGAAATGCGTGAGGCCCTGAGTGCCGGCATAGGCTGCTTCAACGTGGAGAGCGAAGCCGAGCTCGAAGTCCTCAGCGGCGTGGCTGAAAGCATGGGCATGCGGGCGCCCGTGAGCATCCGCGTCAATCCGAACGTGGATGCCAAGACCCATCCCTACATCTCCACGGGTCTGAAAGGCAACAAGTTCGGCATAGCGCACGAACGCGTGCTCGCCACCTACCAGCGAGCGGCGAAGCTGCCGGGCCTGCACGTCAAGGGGATCGATTGCCACATCGGCTCGCAGATCACCGAGGAAGCCCCCTACCTCGACGCCATGGAGCGCATTCTTGACCTGGTGGACGCCGTGGAGGCCCAGGGCATCCGCTTGGAGCACATTGATTTCGGCGGTGGGCTCGGCATCAACTACGATGGGGAGACGCCGCCCGCCGCCGATGCCCTCTGGACCAAGCTGCTGGCCAGGCTGGACGCACGCGGACAGGGAGAGCGGCAGTTCATGATCGAACCCGGCCGCTCGCTCGTGGGCAATGCCGGCGTGTGCCTGACGCAAGTGCTCTATCTGAAACCGGGTGAACAGAAGAATTTCTGCATCGTCGACGCGGCGATGAACGACTTGCCGCGGCCGATGATGTACGAGGCCTACCATGGCATCGTGCCGCTCGATGATTCCGCCAGCGCGCCGCCACGGGTCTACGACGTTGTCGGCCCGATCTGCGAGAGTGGCGATTGGCTGGGGCGCGAACGCGAACTGGCGGTACGGCCCGATGACTATCTGGCCGTGCTTTCGGCCGGGGCGTACTGCAGTGCCATGGGCAGCACCTACAACACGCGCGCGCGACCCGCGGAGGTGCTGGTCGATGGCCATACGGCACACCTCATTCGCGAACGCGAAGCCATCAGCGACATCTTCCGCACGGAACGGCTGGTACCGACGGGCCCCTGAGAATTTGAACAAAAATGGCTATGGCGCTTTGCCATCAAGCGTTAGCCACTATCGTTTTCATAACATGTGCGCAGGCGCTTTTCCGGGGCCGGCGAGACGCCAACGCAGCATGACCCGCGCCATCAGCAGGATGGCGATGATGGTGGTGTAAACGAACACCTCCGCGAAATCGCGCTTGCCCGCACGCATCCAGAAGAAATGCAGCAGGGCGAGCACGGCGCACAGATACACCAGCCGATGCAGCGCCTGCCAGCGGCGACCACCGAGCCAGCGCAGGAAGGGCTGGAAAGACGTGATGGCGAGCGCCAGCAACAAGGCAAAGGTGCTTGCGCCCACGAGGATAAACGGCCGCTGAGCGATATCCAGCACGATGGCGCGTGCATCCAGCCCCATGTCAAATCCCGCGTAGCACAGCAAATGCAGCAGGGCGTAGCTAAAAGTGAACAGGCCCAGCATGCGGCGAAACCGCGCGAGCTGCGGCACACCCAGCAGTTTGCGCAGTGGCGTGATGGCCAGCGTGAAGCACAACAGGCGCAGCGTCCAGTCGCCCGTCGAGCGGATCAATTTCTCCGCCGGATTGGCGCCCAGGCCGCCCGTAGCCGCACCAAAGACCAACCACACCAAAGGCAGCAGGCACAGGGTGAACAACAGCACCTTGGCAGACGGGTGCAGCAGCCAGCCCGCGCGCATCGGCCGCGGCTTGGGCATCAGAAATACTTCTTCAGATCCATGCCGGCGTAAAGCTGGGCCACCTCGTTGCCGTACCCGTTGAAGAGCAGCGTCTTGCGGCGTCTGGCAAAGAGGCCATCCTCTCCGATGCGCCGCTCGGTCGCCTGGCTCCAGCGCGGATGCGGCACATCGGGGTTCACATTGGAGTAGAAGCCGTATTCATGCTGCGCCGCGATATTCCAGGCCGTGCTCGGCTCTTTCTCCACCAGGCGCATGCGCACAATACTCTTGGCGCTCTTGAAGCCATATTTCCACGGCACCACCACGCGCACCGGCGCTCCGTTCTGGTTGGGCAACACCTGGCCATACATGCCGAAAGTCAGCAAGGTCAGCGGGTGCATGGCTTCATCCAGCCGCAGACCCTCGGTATAGGGCCATTGCAGGATGCTGGAGCGCACACCAGGCATGGTCGCCTTGTCGGCCAGCGACTCGAACTGCACGTACTTGGCACTGCCCTGGGGCTGAACGCGCTCGATCAGCGCCGACAGCGAGTAGCCGACCCACGGGATTACCATGGACCAACCCTCCACGCAGCGCAGCCGGTAGATGCGGTCCTCGAGCGGGCTGAGTTTGAGCAGATCATCGATGTCGAAGGTCTGAGGCTTGCTGACGAGACCACTCACCTCCAGCTTCCACGGACTCGTCTTGAGCGCGGAGGCATGCGCTGCCGGATCGGCCTTGTCGGAACCGAATTCGTAGAAATTGTTGTAGTGCGTCGCATCCTGGTAGCTGGTGGGCTGCTCCATGGTCATGGCGGCTTCCACCTTCGACGGCTGCCCTGCCAGCCGAGCGAGCGAGCCCGATGACGCCCCTTGCCCATGAGCCGAGCGCTGGGCCCAGGCCGCCAGCAGGGCTCCCCCGGCGCCTGCGGCCATGATCCGCAGGTATTCGCGTCGACGTGCGTAGACGCCGGCTGGGGTGATCTCGCCAGGAACAGGATGGTCGAAGCGATTCGTGTGACGCAATGCAGACATGGTGCGCTCTCCAGCGTGCATGCGCCGTGAGGCGCACAAGAGTACGGGCGGGTGCCTGAACAAGCAGCCCGCCCAAATTGGATGACGATTTGTCCGCGCGTGTTCCGCACGCGCCGCGATTTCAGCGCAAACCGGCGATGTAATCGGCCAGGCCCTGGATTTCGCGATCGGTCAGATACTTGACCTCGTCGTGCATGACCGTGCTGTTCGCACGCTTGCCGCTCCTGAAATCAGACAGCTGCTTGACGGTGTATTCCTGATGCTGACCCGCCAGACGCGGGAATTGCACGGGCACGCCCGCCCCATTGGGGCTGTGGCAGCCAGCGCATGCAGCAATCCCGCGATCTTGCGCTCCGCCACGGTAAACGGATTCGCCCACCGCCGCCAGATCCTTGCTCTGGGCGACACCATTTTTCGCCTTTTGCGTGCCCAGCCAGGCCGACACATCGCGCACGCCTTCATCATCGAGCGTGGCCGCCATGCCCTGCATCACCGCGTCTTCACGCTTGCCGCTCTTGAATTCCTGCAGTTGCTTGACCAGGTACCCCGGGAATTGCTGCGCCAGCACCGGATAGTTGGGCACCTCCGAATTGCCACCAGCGCCATGGCATGCCGCGCATACGCCGGAGTAGGTTGCCTCGCCCTTGGCCAGATCCGGTTTGGCAGGCGCATCGGCCGCAAATGCAGTAACAGCGACAACCGCCAGCGCGGCAGGCATCATCAGGGAGGCGATCAGCTTCATGGCGACGAATTTGAAGTTATGGGCGCAAAAACCTTCGGATTCTACAATGTCGATCATCCCCAAACGACGCGCCTCATGCCCCAGACTTCCGCACCAGCCTCCGCAGCGCCCTCATCGCCGACCTCCGAAGACCGCGCGGCGCTGGCCTGGATGCACACGGCGCGCTTTTTGACGACGGCGTCGACCCTGAACCAGCTGCCCACGGTCACCGTGCCCGAAATCGCTTTCGTCGGGCGTTCCAACGCGGGCAAATCCACGGCGATCAACACGCTCACCCAACAGCGTCAGCTCGCCTTCGCTTCCAAGAAGCCTGGCCGCACGCAGCACATCAACCTGTTTGCGCTGGGCAAGCAAGGCATGACGGACGCGGTGCTCGCCGACCTGCCGGGCTACGGCTACGCGGCGGTGTCGCGCGAAGACAAGCTGCGCTGGCAGCGGGTGATGCTCAACTACCTGATGCAACGGGAAAGTCTCTCGGCGTTCGTGCTGCTGTGCGATCCGCGCCTGGGTCTGACGGAGCTCGACGAAGCCCTGCTGGACGCGCTGCGCCCGCGCGTGGAGGCGGGGCTGCCGTTCCTGGTGCTGCTGACCAAGGCGGACAAGCTCACCCGCGCGGAGCAGGCCAAGGCCCTTTCCATCGTACGGCTACAGGCCGGCGGGGGCGAGGTACGGTTGTTTTCCGCACTCAAGAAACAAGGGGTGGCCGAGGTGGCGCGGCTGCTCTGGCAGTGGACTCATCCGGAGGGGACCACCGCCGACGAGCCAACGCTCGTCACTCAAGCACCGTGAAATAGTCGGCCAGGGGCAGACGTGCCGTGCGTGCGCCGTTGACCGGCGCCTGCGGATCGGGCCACCCCAGGGCCATGCCGCACACCACAAGCTCGCTGCGCGGCAACCGCAGTACCTCGCGCACCACGTCGGGATAGGACGCCAGCGCACCGATGGCGCAACTGGCAAGACCCCGGGCCTGCGCCGCCAGCATCAGGGCATGCAGGCACAGCCCCAGATCCATGAAGCCCCCACCGCCGAAACCCCGTTCGAGAGTCACGACCAGTGCCACGGGCGCCTCGAAAAACGTGAAGTTGCGCGCAAATTGCCGCTGGCGTCCCGCGGCATCCCCGCGCGCCACGCCCAGGCTGGCATACAGCGCCTGGGCCGCGGCGACCTGGCGCTTGCGCAAATGCATGGGCATGGGCGCCGGGAAATAGGCATAGTCTTCCCGAACCGGTTCACCGGCCTCCCAGGCATGCAAAAGCGCCGCTGTCAATGCCGCACGCGCCTTGCCTGTGATCTGCCAGAAATGCCCGGGCTGCAGGTTCGCGCCACTGGGGGCCAGTCGCGCCTGCTCCAGCATCCGGGCGATCCACTCCACGGGCACGGCCCGGGAAAGAAAAGCGCGCACCGAATGGCGCCCCTGCGCCAGCGTGCGGTAGCAGTCCTGCGGCTCATCCATGCCATGATCCGACCAGGGTTGCACTGCCCAAGCCACCCGCCGCTGCAATCGCGGCCAGAACCGGTTGCTGCGGCTGGCGCTGCCAGTCCTCCAGCGCGCGTACGAGCGCGATGGCGCCGGAGGCGCCAATCGGATGTCCTCGCGCCAGCCCTCCACCCTGCGGATTGAGCGCCTCGGGCGCCAGGCCCAGCGCTCCGGCAAAAGCCAGTCCCTGCACCGCAAACGCGTCGTGCAATTCGATCGCGCCCAGTTCGCGCGTCCGCATGCCACGGCGCTCGAGCAGGACCCGCGCCGCCTGCTGCGCGCACAGCATGGGCTGGCGCGGCTGCCCGCCCTGGAAATACGCATCCAGCCAAGCGGCGCGTGGCCGCAAGCCCCATCTTCGGCAGGCCGCCGGGCTTGCCAGCAGCAGAAGGGCCGCGCCATCGGCCTGTGGCGACACACTGGCGCGCGACAGACTGCAGTCATTTCCGTCGGCGTCACGCGCCTCTCGCAGCACCGGCATGCGGGCCATGCGCGCCGGGGTGAGCGCGCGTGGATAACCGTCGCGCGCGCAGCCGGCGACCGCAACGATCTCGGCGGACAGATCGGCGGCCCGGGCACGCGCATGACTGAGCGCGGCATAGGCATCCTGTGCCTCACGCGTGATGCCGAGCTCAGCGGCGCCTGCGGCTGCGGCGTCCAGCGGATCAGGATCCTGCGCCGGATCGGGCGCAAACACGGGTCGCTCGTAGGTTGTCGGCATCTGGGCCGGATCCAGCGGCCGGTGCTGGCGGATCGGCGCACGGCTCCAGGACTCCGCCCCACCGGCAATCACGACGTCAGCCTGCCCCGCCGCCAGAAGGGCGCGCGCCAGCGTGACGGCATCCATGCCGGAACAGCACTGGGTATCCACGCTGAGCGCACGAGCCCGCTGCGCGAGTCCGGCCGCCAGAGCGAGCATGCGGGCCGGGTTGCCGTTGGCGCCCAGCGCATTGCCCAGCACGAGTGCATCGACCGCCCGCACGGGCATCTCGCTGATCGCCAGCAACTGCCGCACCAACGGCACCGCCAACTCGTGCGGCAGGCATCGGGCCAGCGCACCGCCCCGTGGCGCAACGGCCGTGCGCGCCCACGCAAGAATCGGCCAGCCACCTGTCAACGCCATGGTTCCAGGCCCCCGGGTTCATCCGCCAAAAGCAGGCGCGCGATGGCGGCGTGATCGGTCTTGCCGCTGCGCGTTTGCGGCCATTCGCGCGTCCAGCGCCACCAGTGGCGCGGACACTTGCAGGCCTCCAGCGCCAGGCGGCTCCAGCGCGCGAGCTCGTCAACGGTCGGATGCGAACCGGCCCGCAGCTGCACGACCGCGTGAACGCATTGACCTCGCAGCTCATCCGGCAGGCCCAGCACACTCGCCTGCGCTACCGCGGGGTGCTGCATGAGGCGTGTCTCGACCTCTTCAGGAAATACATTCCTGCCCGCCGTCACCAGCATGCGGCTTTCGCGCCCGCGCAGGTGCAGCAGCCCGTCCGCGTCGAGCCAGCCCACATCACGCACCGACAGCCAGCCCTCATCGCACAACGCGGCAGAGCCATCCTTGGCATGCACGTAATCCATGAACTGCATGGCGCTGCGCACCCAGATGCGCCCCGGCGTCCCCGTCGGCAAGGGCCGTCTCGGGCTGTCGCCGATGCACAGGCTCACATTGCTGAACGCATGCCCCACGGCCTGGCCCGGGGCATCGGGGTCTGCAGCCATCCAGGCCACGAAACTCGTCTCCGACGCACCGTAGAACTCGATGATGCGCGCCCCGGCCAGCAACTCTCGCAGCCTCGGTGTGTGCTCTCGCATCCAGCGCGCACCGCTGATGAGGACGAGCGCGGCCGTTGCACGCCCCGCATGCTGCCTGCGATGCGCAAACGCCAGCAGAACCAGCAACTGGCTCGGGACCGCCACAAGCACCGCTCCGGGATGCGCCACGAGATCGGCCCAGG
>JAIOIA010000148.1:0-14728 GCA_019912745.1 Comamonas sp.
ACGACAGCTATTTCTACTACCTGACCGGCTTCACGGAGCCCGGTGCCTGCCTGGTGCTGACGAACGAGGGCCATGCCACGCTGCTGTGCCAGCCCAAGGATCCGGAGCGCGAAATCTGGGACGGCTACCGCCTGGGGCCGCAGGCCGCGGTCCAGACCCTGGGCGTGGACGAGGCGTATTCGAGCGCCGAGATCGACAGCCGCCTGCCCCATCTGCTGGAAAACCGCGCCACCGTGTGGTTTCCGTTTGCCACGCATGGCGGACTCGCCGCGCGCGTCGACGGCTGGCTCGGCCAGGTGCGCGCGCGGGCCCGCACGGGTGTGCTCTGCCCCGCGAGCCAAAGCGACGTGTGCCAGTTGCTCGACGAGATGCGCCTCGTCAAGGACGCGCGCGAGCAGGACATCATCCGCCGTGCCGGGGCGATCAGCGCGCGCGGGCACGTGCGCGCGATGCAGCGCAGCGCCCGCATGATGCGCGCCGGCGAAGACGTACGCGAATACCACCTGGACGCCGAGCTGCTGCACGCGTTTCGCGAAGCAGGTTCGCAGTTTCCCGCCTACACCTCCATCGTCGCGGCCGGCGCCAATGCCTGCGTGCTGCACTACCGCGCGGGCGACACGCCGGTACGCGCGGGCGAGCTGGTGCTGATCGACGCCGCCTGCGAGCTCGATGGCTATGCCAGCGACATCACCCGCACCTTTCCCGCCAACGGCCGATTCAGCGGGCCGCAACGGGCACTCTATGAACTGGTGCTGGCCAGCCAGAAGGCCGCCATCGCAGCCACGCATGCCGACGCGCGTTTCGATGCGCCCCACGATGCGGCCTTGGCCGTCCTCGCGCAGGGCATGCTGGATGTCGGGCTGCTGGATGCCAACCAGGTCGGCAACGCCCAGGACGTCATCGAAAAGCGCGCCTACTTTCCGTTCTACATGCACCGCACCAGCCATTGGATGGGCATGGACGTGCACGATTGCGGCAACTACGTGGAGCCGAGCGAGGCCCACCACGTCAGCGAGCACAAGGATGCACTGACCGGGCAGATCATCCTGCGCCGTCCCAGCCGCATCCTGCACCCCGGGATGGTCCTGACGATCGAGCCCGGTATCTACGTGCGCCCCGCCGAAGGCGTACCCGAACGGTTTCATCACATCGGCATTCGCATCGAAGACGATGCCATCGTGACGGCCGATGGCTGCGAACTCGTCACGCGTGACGTGCCCGTCGAGCCCGACGCCATCGAGGCACTGATGGCCGCCTGAGCCCCGCGCCATCCGGCGCGCACCTGCGGCTCCATGCATCCCATCCCCCGGCCGCGCGGCCACGCGCATCGACGACGTGGAATTACAATTGCGCAACGCGAATCCGTCGCATTTCCGTTCAATTACCCAACGCACAGCAAGGTGAAGCCATGATGCACCGTCGTACGTTCAACACCCGGGTACTGCAGGGCCTGGTCGCTGCTCCATTTGCCGCCCTGCTCGGACACGCTCACGCGCAGGACGCCATGCCGGTCGTGCGCATCGAGTTCAATGATGGCGAGGTCAACGCCCGATCGTTCGAATTGCCCGCGCGCACCCGGTTTCGGCTTGAAATGGTGAACAACGGCAAGAAGCCGGCCGAATTCGAATCCCGCTCTCTCGGGGTGGAGACCGTGATTCCGCCTGGCGCCACGCGCACGCGCACCGTCCCGCCCAAGATGGCTGGCACATACCCGTTTTTCGACGATTTCCACATGGAGACGACGCAAGGCCACATCATCGTCAAGTAGCGCGACACGGTCTTTCCGACGCCACACCACAGCCTGTCCATTGTCGAAATTTTGCCAGGCTGACGCCGAACCAAGTCCATGCAGCCTAGAATGTCAATCGAAAATCATTCGCATTCATTGATGGCAAAGGACGAATCATGAAACACTCTTGGACATGGCTGGGCGCGCTGGCACTGCTCGCCGCGGGAACGGGCGCCTCCGCGGCGGAAGTGCCTGTGGGGGTGCCTCATGTGGAAGGCGGCATGGAAGTGGCGGCGGTCTATCTGCAGCCGATAGAGATGGAGCCCGCGGGCATGATGCGCGAGGCCAAGGCATCGGACATCCACCTTGAAGCCGACATCCACGCCGTCAAGAACAACCCCAACGGCTTCGGCGAAGGCGTCTGGATGCCCGACCTGGTGGTGCGCTACCAGTTGGCCAAGAAGGGAGAGGCCAAGACCCTGCAGGGCGATCTCATGCCCATGGTTGCCAGCGACGGCCCGCACTACGGGGACAACGTCAAGCTGATGGGGCCCGGCAAATACACGCTGGTGCTCACGATCGAGCCGCCGAGCGCAGTCAGGAACTCGCATTTCGGTCGGCACGTCGACAAGGAGACCGGTGTCGCTCCCTGGTTCAAGCCCTTCGAGGCGCGTTACGAATTCACCTACGCCGGCACCGGGAAGAAGGGCGGCTACTGAGCCGCCACCCTACCCGCAACCCCATTCGCACGGGAACGCCATGACATCGCACCCCCTTCATGACCAGCGCACGGCGCGGGCCGCGCGCCCTCTCGCCGCGGCGCTCGCGCTGCTGCTGCAGCTGGCCGCGCCGGCCGCGCTCTCCGCGCACGCGCAGGAGATGCCGACCGTGCGCATCGAGCTCAACGACGGGCAGATCAACGTGCGCCGCGTTGAACTGCCCGCGCGCCAGCGCTTTCGCGTGGAGGTGGTCAACCAGGGCAAGACCCCCGCCGAGTTTGAGAGCCTGCCGCTGGGGCTGGAACTCGTGGTCGCGCCCGGCAGCATGCGGACGCGGGCGCTGCCCGGCAAGTCGGCCGGCACCTATCCCTTCTACGACGAGTTCCACATGGAAACGACGAAGGGCGAATTCATCATCAAGTAGGCAGGCTCATCATGGAACAGGTCATCTTCGTCATGTGGCGCGAGAGCGTCGAAGCCCTCCTCGTCGTCGGCATCCTGTACAGCTGGCTGTCGCGCACACCTGGAGCCGAATCGGGGCGGCGCTGGCTCTGGGCCGGCGTGATCGCCGGCCTGTCGCTCGCCGCCCTGCTGGGCCTGGGCATCTACAGCGCGCAGGAGCTGCTGATCAACTGGCAGGACCAGTTCCAGACCGTGATGGTGCTCGTGGCCGCCGCGCTCATCGTGCAGATGGTGCTGTGGATGCGGGTGCATGGACGCACGCTCAAGCGTGAGCTGGAGCAGGGCCTGACGGAGAACCTCGAACAGCGCAACTGGTGGGGCGTGGCCGTGCTGGCAGCGCTGGCGATCGCGCGCGAGGGCAGCGAAGCCGTGGTGTTCCTGTACGGCACGCTGGCGGCCGCGCCCGCGAGCGAGCTGCCCCTGATGGGGCTGGCGGCCTGCGGCGGCCTGCTGGCGGCCATGGCCACGTTCTGGCTGCTCCAGCTGGGCGGCAAGGTGCTGACCTGGCCCCGTTTCTTCCGCATCACCGAGGTATTGCTGCTGCTGCTGGCCGCGTCCCTGGTCGTCACCGGCGCGGAAAAAATGCAGGTTCTGGAGTGGCTGCCCCCCCTGGTAGACGGCGTCTGGAACAGCGCCTGGCTGCTGCCCGACATGGGCCGCCTGGGCGGCTTGGTCGCGGGCATCACGGGTTACCGCGCCCAGCCTTCCCTGATGACGGTCCTGGTCTATGCCGGCTACTGGCTGCTGATGGCCGTGCTGATGCGCCGCAGCCACGCCGGCACGGCGCCCCGTGCCCGCATGAGACCGGCTGCATGACCGCACTGACCGAGGCCCAGTGGATCGAGGGTCGCTGGCAGAAAGGCCTGGCCGCGGCGGGCGAGTGGCTGCGCACGCACGGCCCGGTGGTGCGCCGCCTGCAATGGGTGGTGGTGCTGGTCTACGCGGTGCTGCTCATCGTGCCGGCGCTCCTGCCGCTGCCGGACAACGCCTCCCGCGTCTGGAACAGCTTCACCATCGTGGCGGAATTCGCCTTCTGGGGCATCTGGTGGCCCTTCGTACTGCTGAGCATGATCTTGTTCGGGCGCCTGTGGTGCGGCGTGCTCTGCCCCGAGGGCACGCTGACCGAATGGGCGTCGAAACACGGGCGCGGGCTGGGCGTGCCGCGCTGGATGCGCTGGGGCGGCTGGCCCTTCACCGCATTCGTGCTCACCACGGTCTACGGTCAGATGGTGAGCGTCTACCAATACCCGCATGCGGCGCTCGTGGTGCTGGGCGGCAGCACGGCCGCGGCGATGGTGGTGGGCTATTTCTACACTCGGGGCAAGCGGGCATGGTGCCGCTATCTGTGCCCGGTGAACGGCGTGTTCGGGCTGCTCGCCAAGCTCGCGCCCATGCACTACAAGGTCAGCGAGGAGGCATGGCGGCATTCGCTGGCTCAAGCGGGCAAGCCCATCACGATCACGAAGAGAAGGCCGCCTGCCGTCGATTGCGCCCCGATGCTGGATTTGCGGCACATGAGAGGTGGCAGCAACTGCCACATGTGCGGGCGCTGCAGCGGGCATCATGAAGCAATGGCCCTGCAATGGCGCTCACCCGCGCAGGAGGTCGTGGACGTCGCCGCCGCCGAAGCCACGCACTGGCAGACCTGGCTGATCATTTTCGGGCTGCAGGGCGTTGCCATCGGCGCCTTTCACTGGAGCGCCAGCCCCTGGTTCGTGACCGTCCGGCAGTGGGCCGCCACATGGCTGATCGACCACGACATCTACTGGCCGCTCGCGGACAACGCACCGTGGTGGATACTGACCAATTACCCCGAGCGCAACGACGTGCTCACCTGGCTGGACGGGGGGCTGCTGCTGGCCTACATCGGCGCCACGGCGCTGGTTTGGGGCGGTGTCACGCTGGTACTGACCGCACTGGCCACGCGCGCGGCCGGCACATGGGAAACCCAGCGGATGCATCATCTCGCACAGGCCATGATTCCGCTTGCGGGCATCGGCGTGTTTCTCGGCCTGAGCGCGATCACCGTCTCGTTGCTGCGCGGCGAAGGCATCGTCCTGCCCTGGGTGAACCAGGCGCGCCTGGCGCTGCTCGCGGCCGCCAATGGCTGGTCGCTGTGGCTGGCCTGGCGCATCCTGCGCCACTGGGGGCTGAGTGTCGTGCGGGCGCTGCCCGGCACGGGACTCATGCTGGCGGCCCTGCTGTGGGTGGACAGCGCCTGGGGCTGGCTGTTCTGGTGGTGGTAATCGGGATCCGGCGCTTCGGATCCCGCCCCGGCTACCAGCGTAGCGTCATGCCCGCGCCCAAGGTGTTCACTGCCGGGCCCGCGCCCAGGCTGCGGCGCCAGCCGATATCCAGATCCAGGTCCTTGCTGGCGTGGTAGATCATCCCAACCAGCCCGTAAGCATCATGGCTTACCTCTGGATCGGCGCTGCGCGAGATTCCGGCGTCCACGGCCAGTGACCACCGCGGGGCGAGCAAATAGAGCAGCGCCGTGGACACTGACCACAGTGAATGTCGATCCCCGATCCTGTTGCCGTTCCACGTGTAGCCCGCATTCGCCAGCCAGGTCCAGGCTCCCCGCTCCAGCGTCGAAATCAGCGCGACCCCGGCCGATGCACGGCCATTGCCCAGACCCCTGGATGCACTGCCCGTCGGCAGCATCACGGCAGGCCGCAATGCCAGGCTCCACCCGTTTTCGTCCTCATGAAAGCGCCACTTCGCCTGCAGCGTCGTATCACCCACACCCCGCTGGCGCTCCTCGCCGGGTTCGCTGACCTGCTGCCAGGGCACGCTGATAGCCAGGTCCAGCGCGCCGGTCACGCCTCGCGTGAGGGCCACGCCGGCGGCGCGCTCCCAGGAGGTCTCGGCGCCGTCGCGTGCGCGTGTGTGGTCGGTGAAGGGAACCTCATCGTGTTCCCAACTCGTTGATTAATAACGAGTCTTCCGCACTCGGCGAACCGAGATGGACGTTATTGTGGACTGAAAAACAACGCTTGGTCAACTCGCATGCTTCGGGCAGGTCCAATGCGAGCCACGGACAGCCAGCAATAGCCAATGTACCCGAACGCTCAACATCACGAGGCCGGTTCATCTCCCTTCGGCACGAATTCCTCGCGTGCGCGCTCCAGGAACCGCTTCGTGGGCTCAGAGGGTTGGGCGCGGCGGCGCAACAGGTAGGTGGACAGCATGGGCGGCGTGCCTGCTAGGGGACGGACGGCTATGTCGGGTCGATTTAGGGTCTGCACCTGCGAGGCAATGGCGAAGCCGATGCCGTAGCCGGCGCCCACCAGCGTCAGCATCACGCCCAGGCTCGTTACGTGGTCTGCTACCTTGGGCGGTACGGCCGCGCCATTGAGCACCGCCTGGATCTGGTTGTGGCAGCCCGAGCCTGCGTCGGGATGGCACAACACCAGCGGGAACTTCAAGGCGTCCCGTAACTTGACTTGGACATGCTCCAGCAGAGGATGGCGTGCCGGCACGATCACAGACAGCGGATCGCTCCAGGCCAGTTCGGCCACCAGCCCGTCGTTGACCTCATCCGACAGCGCAAAGCCGATGTCCAACAGGTTATTGTGCAGGCCCTAGAGTTGCTGCGTGAATGGCAGCTCAAAGACCCGGATGTTCAGCTCAGGCTCCTCCTCCCGGCTGCGCGCCAGCAGCGAAGCAATGCGCGGCTGGGCCAGGCTGTCGCAGATACCGATGCGCAAAACGCCCTGATAGCCCTGGGCCGCGCCCTTGGTCGCCTGCACCGCATGATCGACCGCGGCCAGTACGCACCGGGCTTCGCCAAGCAGCACCTTGCCAGCCCAAGTCAACCGCGTCTGACGCGTGCTGCGGTCGAACAACTGCACGCCGAGCAAGCGTTCGAGGTCGCGCATCGCGCGCGACACTGGTGACTGCTCAATGCCCAAACGCTCGGCCGCGCGGGCCAAGTGCAATTCTTCCGCTACGACGATGAAGTAGCGCAGCAACCTGAACTCCATAGCGGCCTCCTATTCGCGTTGTTCTGGTCCAGCCGAACCGATCCGCTCCGCTCAATTTCCCCCGATGTCTTGACCTCGGGGCGCTGGATGCCCGTCTTGTCCCAGAGTTCAGGTTAATATACCTTACCCCCCTACCCTAACAATAAACATCTACCTATGGGTCATACCGTCAAGGAAAAACCGAAACTCCTCGCTCGTGTGCGTCGCATCCGTGGACAACTTGAGGGGATCGAGCGTGCTCTGGAAGCCGAAAAGGGATGTGCCGATGTTTTGCACCAGATCGTCGCCGCGCGCGGTGCGCTGACGGGCTTGATGCGCGAAGTGATGGAGGAACACATCAACTCGCACATCGCCCATCCGCAAGACCCTGGCGACGGCACGCGCGAACAAGGGGCAGCCGAACTGATTGCGATTCTGCGCAGCTACATGAAGTGAATCCAAAGTCGCCTATGGGCAGCCTACGGGCTGCCTATGGGCGGCAAACCTCCCTCGGACGATCAAACCCCATGTCTATTTCTCTACACAACCGGCCGCATGGCCAAGATGGGTACACCGATCAACACCACGAGAATCATGACCATGATCACGATCATCACGACCACGAGTACCCATTCGATTGGAATGAGGCTCTGCGCATCTGTCTGGTGACGGTCGCAGCCGTTGCCGTCTGGTTCAAATGGTGGGAGCCGTATCCAGCGGTCAGCGTGATCGGCGTCATTGGCTTGGTGATCGGCGGTTGGCCGATCTTCAAGGAAGCGCTGGAGAACCTGCTGGCTCGGCGCATGACGATGGAGCTGTCAATGACCATCGCCATCGTTGCCGCAGCCGCGATCGGTGAATTCTTCACAGCGCTGGTGATCACGCTGTTCGTGCTGATCGCGGAAGTGCTGGAGGGTCTGACGGTCGGCCGCGGTCGCAAGGCGATCCGGGACTTGCTGGAGTTCCTGCCGCGTGAGGTGTCGGTGCGCAGGACGGGCTCCATCAAGACCGTCTCGGCCGAGGAACTGTCAGTGGGCGACGTGATTCTGGTTTCCCCAGGCGGCCGCCTCCCGGTCGACGGTGTTGTGGTCTCCGGCCACTCATTCACCGACGAATCGCGGATCACCGGCGAGTCGATGCCAGTCGAGAAGACTGAAGGCTCTCGCGTCTATGCCGGCGCGATCAACCAGTCGGGCGCACTGGAAATTCGCGCCGAACGGATCGGCCGCGATACCAGCTACGGCCGCATCATCGAGGCGGTGGAGCGAGCCGAGCGCTCGCGGGCTCCCGTGCAGCGGATGGCCGATCGGCTCGCCGGCTATCTGGTGTACTTCGCGCTCGGCGCCGCCGTGCTGACTTGGCTCATCACGCGAGACATGCGTTCGACCATTTCAGTGATCATCGTTGCCGGCGCGTGCGGCATTGCTGCGGGAACACCGCTGGCGATCCTGGGCGGTATCGGCCGCTCTGCTCGGCTTGGGGCCATCATCAAGGGCGGGGTTCATCTCGAAACGCTGGGCAAGGTCGATACCGTTGTGTTCGACAAGACCGGCACGCTGACCTACGGCCGGCCGGAAGTACAAGCTGTCTTGCCAGTCGATGGCGTGTCGGCCACAGCGCTGCTCGACGCCGCGGCGACTGCGGAAGTCCGCTCGGAGCATCCGCTCGGCAAAGCCATCTTGAGCCGCGTGAAGACGGAGGGACGCGAAGTCCGAGAACCGGAGCACTTCGGCTACACGCCAGGACGCGGCATATCGGCACGATTGGGCGACGCCACGATCCTCGTCGGCAACCGCGCCTGGATGGCCGACAACCGAATCGACCTGCCACCGCCTCGCGACCTTGGTGCGTGCACCGAGGTCGTGATCGCCAAGGACGGACGCCTGCTGGGCACCATCGACATCGCCGACACGATCAGGCCCGAGGCGAAGCGGGCCATCGCTGCGCTGGATGCGATGGGCGTGCAGACGGTTCTGTTGACTGGCGACAACCGGCAGGTCGCGACAGCCGTGGCAACAGAACTCGGCTTGAAGAACGTTGAAGCCGAATTGCTGCCCGAGGACAAGCTGGCCCGGCTGGCCGACATGATGAAGAGGGGCCGGACAGTGGCAATGGTCGGCGATGGTGTGAACGATGCGCCCGCTTTGGCCGAGGCCAGCGTCGGCGTGGCAATGGGTTCCGGCACCGACGTGACGCAGGAGAGTTCCGACATCGTGCTGCTGGGCAACGACCTGGCGTGCTTCGTCGAGACGATAAAGGTGGCGCGGCGCACGCGCGCCATCATCTGGCAGAACTTCGCGGGCACGATCGGAATCGATCTGTTGGGTATTGCGCTGGCCGCATTCGGACTGCTGGGCCCCCTGCTGGCCGCCTTCATCCACGTCGCTTCAGAGCTGACCTTCATTCTGAACTCTGCACGTCTCTTGCCGCAGGCCCGCCGCACGTCGTTTGGCTCTCTAGGCGACGCATCGATGGCTAGCCTTACCGACGTCGCACCCGCAGGCCGCCATTGAAGGCAATGGTGAATGTGGCAGCCTCCTCATCGTCAATTGACTCGGCGAGCGCGAACGATTCGCGCAACAACCGTATGAGGCAGGCTGTTGCAGATACCGATGCGCAAACCGCCCCCTGATAGCCTTGGGCCGCGCCCTTGGTCGCCTGCGCCGCAGGATCGACCGCGGCCAGCACGCGATGAAGTAGTGCAGCAACCTGAACTCCATGGCGGCCTCCTATTCACTTTGTTTTTTGTTCGGCCGATCCGACCCACTCTGTTCGATGAGTCGCTGATCGCCATCGCAGGCGTCACGATGGTCGCCATTGTGGTGATGTGCACCGCCTTTCACCGGCGACATCACGTCGCGCGAGTTCCGCGCGTCCATGGTTTTTTTACCTTGTGTTTGCCGCCTTGGTTGTGCTGCGGCGGCTGGCTTGAATGCGCATGACAATGAATCCGCCAGGTGCTCCATCTTCCGGGAAGTGAAGTTGACCCCATTTCACGGACACCTTACCGTTTCGAACGCAGGAGTCCGACATGCCCAAATCCAAGCCGCCGTACCCGGCGGCCTTTCGTGAACAGATCATCGAGCTGGCGCGCGCGGGGCGAACGCCCACGGAGCTGGCGCGCGAGTTCGGTTGCTCGGCACAGGCCGTGCGCAACTGGGTGGCACAAGATGCCATCGATGCCGGCAAACCGTTGCCCGGCAAGGAAGGCCTGACGACGGCCGAGCACGAGGAGATGGCGCGGCTGCGGCGCAAGGTGCGCCAGCTTGAGCAGGAGCGCGACATCCTGGTAAAGGCTACGGCCTGGTTCGCCGCCAGACACGACAAGACGTCCACGCCGTCTACGAACTCGTGAACGCGAACCAGGCCGACGCCAAAGGCGCGCTGAGCGTGCGCGCCATGTGCCGCGTGCTGGGTGTGTCGCACAGCGGCTACTACGACTGGCGCGATAGGCCACCGAGCGCGCGCGCCGTTGCCAATGCGATATTGACCGAGCGGATCCGGCAGGTGCACCGCGACTCGGATGAAACCTACGGCATGCGGCGCGTGCGCGCGCAGCTGCGCCATGAAGGCCAGCGCGCCAGCCGCAAGCGCGTGGCGCGCCTGATGCGAGAGGCGTGTTTGCGCGGCGTCAGCCGCCGCCGTGGCTTCACCGTCACCACCGAGCGAAACGTGCGTGCGCGCCCGGCGCCCGATCTGGTCAATCGCCAGTTCGTCGCTGATGCACCGAATGTGCTGTGGGTGGCCGACATGACCTACATCCCGACGTGGACGGGGTTCCTGTACCTGGCCGTCGTGCTCGATGCCTTCAGCCGCAAGGTGGTGGGCTGGGCCATGGGCGAGCAGATGACCGCAGAGCTCGTGATCGCGGCGCTGAACATGGCGCTGCACACGCGCCGGCCTGCCAGCGTCATCCATCACTCCGATCAGGGCAGTCAGGGCGGATTCAACCGGTCGTCGCAACGTTGGTCTGTCGGGCAGATTTTAGGTAGCCATCCAGGACCTCGGCAGGCGTCCTCCAGCCCAACGTCTTTCGTGGTCTCGTGTTCAACGTGTGCGCGACCGCCTCGATTTCTTCGGCACCCCAACGCGACAGGTCAGTGCCCTTCGGGAAGTACTGCCGCAGCAGCCCGTTGGTGTTCTCATTGGTGCCGCGCTGCCAAGGGCTGTGCGGGTCGGCGAAGAAGACCCGCACGCCAGACTCCACGGTAAACCGGGCGTGATCCGAGAGCTCCTTGCCGCGGTCCCAGGTGAGCGAGCGCCACAGCTGGGCGGGCAACGTCGCCACCGTTGCTTTCAGCGCGTTGGCCATGGTGATGGCACCGTAGCCTGCAAGTGCGGGTCCGTTCTTTCTGCGTGGAATCACGCCATAGCCTGCCTCGCGCGGCAGGTGCACGAGCAGCGTGAAGCGGCTGGAGCGCTCGACCAGCGTGCCGATCGCCGAGCGGTTCAGCCCGATGATCAGGTCGCCCTCCCAGTGCCCGGGCACAGCGCGGTCTGACGCCTCAGCCGGTCGCTCGGAAATCATCACGTCGGCGTTCACGTGCGCCCAAGTCTTCGCCTGGGCTCTGGCTCGCGGCACGCGCAACGCCCGTCCCGTGCGCAGACAGGTCACCAACTCGCGCTTGAGCGCCCCACGGCCCTGAATGTAGAGCGCTTGGTAGATGGCTTCATGGCAGATATGCATCGATGCATCACCAGGGAAATCGACCTTCAGCCGGCGAGCAATCTGCTCGGGCGACCAGCCTTTGACCCATTTGCGGTCGCTACGGTGTGGCTTGTTGCGCCCCTTGAATGATGCCTCTCGTGGACCGCTGATCTCGTGGCCTTGGGCATCATGAATCTTGCCGGCCAAGCGGTCTTGAACATACTCACGCAACCGCGCATTGCCCACCAGTTTCGCCGGCTTCGGCCTGCGGGCCATCAGTTCTGCCTTCCACTGCGCCACGGATGCCCGGTAGTCAAGCGTGCCACCGTGCGTGGCGGCATTGCGCCTGAGCTCCCTCGACACCGTCGATGGGCTGCGTGCAATGCGACGCGCAATCTCGCGCACACCCACGCCCTGGATGCGCAGCAGTGCAATCTCCTCGCGCTCGGCAAACGACAGGTAACGCTCCGACACGGGCTTGGACATGAATAGCGGCATGCCGCCACGATGCCGGAACCAGCGCGTACCCACTGCTTGCGACACGCCGACCGCTTCGGCCGCTTTCTCGCTCGTAATGCCGGTGGCAATCTGTGTCCAGAATTGCCGCTCAACCTCGCGCCGATGCGATGGCGCACCCGGTGAGCGCATTGGTGCGCGTCCTGTCAGTTCGTACATCCACCCTGCTGGTCGTCCCATAAACACCCCCTCGATTCAAGGTGTTGCGACGACCGGTTGAATCCGCCCAGTACACCAGCCTGGCCTTCGGCGGTCGCTGCCGCGAGATGGGCGTCAAGCCTTCGATGGGAACCGTGGGCGATGCCTACGACAACGCGATGGCCGAGAGCTTCTTCGCAACGCTCGAGTGCGAGCTGATCGACCGGCGCTGTTGGCGCAGCAAGGCCGAAGCGAGAACGGCGCTGTTCACATGGATCGAGAGTTGGTACAACCCACGCCGGCTGCACTCGGCCCTGAACTACGAATCGCCCATCAACTTCGAGGAGAAACAAGGCGCGAGAAACGATCGCGCCCCAAGCACCGGGTTACCCACCGCGTCGGCCGGTTCGTCGCAAGCGCCGACCGCCGCCGTGGATAACCCTGCATCCCAGAGCGCTTGAGAATCAAGCGAATACCTGTCCGTGGAAATGGGGCAAGACCAAAGGATTGGTTCATGAATCGCTTGCATTTCTCACCGCCGGCTGCCGCCGCGCTTGCCGCCGCGCTGCTCTTTGGCGCGAGTACGCCGTTTGCCAAGCAGTTGCTGCGCGACCTGTCGCCGGTGCTGCTGGCTGGCCTCTTGTATCTGGGCAGTGGCATCGGCTTGGGGTTGATCCGCTTGGCACGCGACCACGGCTGGCGCAAGCCCGTGATGCCTGCCCGCGAGTGGCTGTGGCTGCTGCTCGCCACCGGCTTTGGCGGCGTGCTGGCGCCGCTCGCGCTCATGCTGGGGCTCATGACCACCCCGGCTGCCACCGCATCGCTGCTGCTCAATCTGGAAGCGGTGCTGACCGCCGTCATCGCCTGGGTCGTGTTTCGCGAAAACACCGACCGTCACATCGTTCTCGGCATGCTGACGATCGTCGCCGGCGCTGTGTTGTTGGCGTGGCCCGATACGTCGCCAGCCACGGGCGGTCTGGGTTTCGGCACGCTCCTGATTGCCGGCGCCTGCCTTGGCTGGGCGCTGGACAAGAACTTCACTCGCAAGGTGTCGGCCACGGACGCGCTGTTTATGGCAGGCCTCAAGGGCGGCGTCGCGGGCATCGTCAACACCGGCATCGCGCTGGCACTGGGCGCTGCGCTGCCTGCCGCACCCGTGCTGGCCGAAGCCATGCTGGTCGGGCTCTTGGGCTACGGCGTCAGCCTGGTGTTGTTCGTTCTCGCCTTGCGCGGCCTTGGCACGGCGCGCACCGGCGCCTACTTTTCCACCGCGCCATTCTTGGGCGCGGCCATTGCTGTCTTTGCCCTCGGCGAGCACGCCGCGCCGCTATTCTGGCTGGCAGCGGCGCTGATGGCCACCGGGGTATGGCTGCACCTGACCGAGCGCCACGAGCATACGCACACCCACGAGACCATGACCCACACCCACCGCCACGTGCACGACGTGCACCACCAGCACACGCACGATTTTCCGTGGGATGGCCGCGAGCTGCATTCGCATGAGCACGCACATGCGCCGATCACCCACTGCCACCCGCATTACCCCGACATCCACCACCGGCATCGGCACGATCGAGCAGCATGATGGCCTTGTCCGCGGTAACCGGTCGGCTCAAACCGGAAGGTCGGGAACCCGGCGCGCCGGCCAGCGCGCGAATGCAATGACGTAAAGGACGATCAGGTTGACCACGGGCACGAGCAGCAGCAGACTGAGCCAGCCGGAAAAACCTGCTTTGGAAAAGATTTTCCAGAAGGGCAGGATGATGACCGCCACCCAGAGCAGCAGGATCAACCCGTGAACGCCGAACCAGCCGCCCATCCCCGTCATTGCGCCCATTTGCATTCCACTCATCATGACGTGCGACCTTTCTTGAGTTGTTTCAAAACGCGCAGGCGGTCGCTTTGCACGGCGCAGCCTTGCCGGGCCGAAAGACATTTGCACACCTGCCGCCGGCATTCAAGCCTCGATGCGGTAATTGCGCATCAGGCCCAGATCCTCATGCTCCAGCATGTGGCAGTGGTAGAGGTAGAGCCCTGGATAGTCGGCGAAACGCATCAAGAGCTTCACGCGATCACCCGGCATCACCAGCACGGTGTCTTTCCAGCCTTGATCGACGTAGCCATCGCGCACGCTGCTGCTGCCCGCGCCGTGGCGTCGCTCCAGCACCTGAAATTGCTGATCGTGCACGTGGATCGGATGGGCCATCGTCATCATGCCGCTGTCGTTGGCGAACTCCCAAACCTCCGTGGTTCCCAGCTTCACGACTTCATTGGGCGCCACGGCCGTCATCTCGAAGCTGCGGCCGTTGAAGCCCCATTGCATCTGCGCCATCGTGATGCGGAATGTTCTTGGCTTGGCACGATTGACCGCATCCTGCAGGCGCGGCCAGGAGATCGCAGACAGCCGATTCGGCAGTTCGAGCGACCCGTTCGCCTTGCGCGCAACCTTGACCGTGAGTATCGGAAACCGTGCACCAGCGGCCAGCGACGAGCCGCCCATCGCACTTCCCATGGACCCGCCACCCATCGCCCCCATCATCCCGCCCACTGA
>JAIOIA010000016.1:0-2697 GCA_019912745.1 Comamonas sp.
GAATATCAGTAGCGCATCTTGCTGATGAGTTGCGAGCGCGAGCGCACGCCAAAGGTGAGCAACAACATCGACACGTGGTTTTTCACCGTGCCTTCCGAAAGATGGGTCAGCTCGCCGATCTCCCGGTTCGACTTGCCTTGAAGCACCAGCTGCAGCGTCTGCAGCTGTCTCGTGGTCAGGTGGTGCGCGCCGCCGACCGGGATGTCCGGCTGACGCTGGGCCTGGGACAGGCTGGTCAGCGTGGTCCAGGGGGGCGCGAAGCGCTGGCGCGCGCTTTGCACGCCGTGCATCACGCAGGCCTGCACGAAGTCCAGCATATCGCCGAGATTGCCCGATTTGGGAAAGAAGGCCGCGGCACCCAGTGCCAGCGCATCTCGCGCCACCGCGTCGCTGGCCGTGCCCGAGAGCACGACGATGGTCACAAGCGGCCAGGCCTTGCGGAAGGCGATGAGCCCGTCCAGATCGCGGCTGTCGGTCAGCGACAGGTCCAGCACCACCACCGCGATGTCCTGGTCGTGTTCCTGCTGGATGGCCAGGGCCTGTGCCAGCGTGCCGGCTTCGTGCACGGTGAGCGCGGCCAGGCCTGCCTGTTGTGTCTGCGCCGCCACCAGCGCCCGGAATCCGAGCCGGACCAGTTCATGGTCATCCACCAGCAGGATGGCTGACCGGATGCGGCTCGCCGGTGTCTTGCTGGTCGCGCCAGCCGAGGGGATCGTGGGAGCGTTCATGGCGAGCATCATGGGCGACGGTATCTTGGCCATCCGCCGCCGGTTTGCCAAGTGACGAAAGTCATTTCCGGCCCATGCACCACGGATTTTCATCCAGACGCGGCCTGCGCAATGCGCGCGCCGCGCCCTACCAGCCCCAGGTCAGCCGCCGCGCCACCCATCCGCGCTGCCCGTCCTCGCGCTGCACTTGCGCCCATTTGCCGCGCGTGGCCAGCGTGCGCACGATTTCGTTGCGCTGCATCGTTGCGACGATGCGGTGGCCGGTGCCCGGCCCGGCGCGCAGGCGTGCCGTGGGCACCGTCACGATGCGGTGTGGCGTGCGGCTGGTCAGCGGCGCGTAGACCCAGCCCAGAGTGGCTTCGTAATCGGCGACCTTGAGCCAGCGGCCCTTCTTCTGCTGCACGCGCAGCGGATAGCCGTCATCGAGCTCCCACTGGATGGGCGAGTGCGTGCCCGGTTGGGCGCGCACGTGGATCGCGTCGCCGCGGATGCTCACGTACTCGGCGGCCAGCGCGGCCAGCGGCAGGGTGAGCGCGACGATCAGGAAGAAGGCCAGTTGGGCGATGTGTCGGTAAAGGCGTGACACGCTGCAGTGCTCCTTGGTAAGTGGTACGTGGTGTCAGAACCGCTGCTGCACGCCCAGCCCGTAGCTGGTGCCGCCGTCGATGCGCAGCACGGCGGCGTAGGCCATGGTGCGCTTGGAGAGCGTGTACCTGCCTTCGAGCAGCGCGTTGGTGTATTTGCGCCCGGCGCTGTTCTTCAGGTCGCGCCCCAGGTCGAGCGTGGCGGTGAAGGCGCCGCTGCGCACCTGCGCGCCCAGCGTGAAGCCGCGCCGCTGGCCGAAGCTGCCGTCGCCGTGTTCGAGCGTGCGGGCGTTGACGAAGGATGCGGCGACCGCCCAGGGGCCGACGTCGTATTTGCCGCCCAGCGCGTAGTTGGCGCGTTGGCCCGAGAGCTTGTTCACGTCCAGTGCCACGCCGATCGGACCCTGGGCGTAGATCACGTTGATGTCCCACTTGCCGCGCTGGTCCGGCGTGCCGCTGCGGTCATGGTGGTCGGCCTTGAGCACGTGGGCGATCTGCGCGCTCCAGCCGTTGAAGCTTGGCGTCTTGTAGCTGATCTGGCTGCTGTTGCGGTAGTCGGTGCCGGCGTCCAGGAACATATTCTCGACGACGTTGTAGTTTGCCAGGCCCGTGAGGTCCCAGGTCCAGAGGGCGCTGTCGGCGGGCGAGTAGCCGCGGCCCAGGCGCAGCGTGCCCCAGCCGGCGCCCATCCACAGATCGGCCTGGCGGCCCCAGAAGCCGCCGCCGTTGCCGCTCGTCAGCGTGGCGCCGTCGTGCAGCGACAGGCCGGTTTCGAACGTGAACCCGGCTTTCAGCCCGCCGCCCAGGTCCTCGGTGCCGCGCACGCCCAGGCGGCTCACCAGGTTGTTCATGGTCGAGCCGCTGAGCAGGTGCGTCCGGGTGTCGCCATCCACCCTGGCCTTGCCGATGCCGGCGTCTGCGATGCCGTAGAGCGTGACCGACGATTGCGCCAGCGCGGCGCCGCAAAAGCCGCAGGCGGCGAGCATCAGGAGTGTCTTGTTCATGAGTTTCCTTTCTGGAGTGGGGCGCCTTCCCCCGCCGGGAGAAGGCCGGGAGGTGGGCTGCGCGCTTACCGGGCCGCCGCGCGTGCCTTGGCGAGCCAGCCGTCAAAGGTCTGCTGGTGCGCCTTGATCCATGCCTGGGCGTGGCGCTTGATGTCGGCGGGGCGGCTTTCGCCCTGGCTCATCAGGTGGTTCTCGGCGTTGATGTCCGCCAGCGGGATCTGCATGGTCTCGAACAGCGCTGCCGCGTCGGGGTGCGCGTCGGTGAAGGCCTTGTTGGCCACGATCTGCTGGTTGTTCACCGTGAAGCCGTAGTTCTTGCCGTTGGGCAGTTGGGTGTCGATGCCCTTCTGCTCACCGGGCAGCGAGGAGAACGGCACTTCC
>JAIOIA010000149.1:0-3602 GCA_019912745.1 Comamonas sp.
TTACAGCGGCACCCACCATGCAGAGCCATTGGCCTCCCCAAGAGACGATCCGAGTCTCGGCGGGGCGCCAGTCGACGACCGCACGGTGCACGGTGTCGGCACGACGCGCACTCGTGTAGTTGCCGCGGGATGTGTTCTGGACCTTTTTCTCGGCCGAGAGGCGCCCCAGCGCGACGCGGATTCCGCGCTCCGTGACGCCAAACAAGGTGCCAGCACGCAATAGCGCCTGAACAGACACCTCTTCCTCAGGGAACGCGGACAGCAGCGTCGTGATGAGCGTAGGAGCGACGAGATGGGTCTGCAGCTTCTTCCCGGTGGTTGCCATCTTGGCCTCTCTTTTGTTCTGGTGTGCTCTGTCATCCTCCATGCGGCGATGGCCCGAGGAATCGTGGCGCGACAGATCGCTACTCACGCGGACTCGGAGAACGTCCGCAGGCAGGCCGTGGACTTCGGCGGCAGTCTGAATCGATGCCTGGATGTCGGCGGCAAATCTCGGATTCCACCGCATCCGCAATCATCTTCCACGGACCGCGATGTCGGATTTCATTCGGCTCCCGCCCACCATTTATTTTTCTTTGACACTTTCAATTTATACGGTCAAGACCAAGACAAGTGCGCTTGCCTCATTCCACCGTGACACTCTTGGCCAGGTTGCGCGGCTTGTCTACATCGGTGCCGCGCGCACAGGCGGTGTGGTAGGCCAGCAGCTGCAGCGGCACCACGTGCAGGATGGGGCTGAGCTGGCCGTAGTGCTCGGGCATGCGGATGACGTGGATGCCGTCGCTGGTCTCGATGTGCGTGTCCGCGTCGGCCAGCACGTAGAGCACGCCGCCGCGCGCGCGCACTTCCTGCAGGTTGCTCTTGAGCTTTTCCAGCAGCGCATCGTGGGGCGCCACGGCCACCACGGGCATGCTGCTGGTCACCAGCGCGAGCGGCCCGTGCTTGAGCTCGCCCGCGGGGTAGGCCTCGGCGTGGATGTAGCTGATTTCCTTCAACTTCAGCGCGCCTTCGAGTGCGATCGGGTAGTGCAGGCCGCGCCCCAGGAACAGCGCGTTTTCTTTCTTCGCGAATTCCTCGGCCCAGCCGATGAGCTGCGGCTCCAGCGCCAGCACCGCCTGCAGCGCCACGGGCAGGTGGCGCATGGCGGTGAGGTGCGCGGCCTCCTGCTCGCTCGTGATGCGGCCCTTGCTTTGCGCCAGGGCGAGGGTCAGCAGGAACAGGCCCGCGAGCTGCGTGGTGAAGGCCTTGGTACTGGCCACGCCGATCTCCACGCCGGCGCGCGTCACGTAGGCCAGCTCGCACTCGCGCACCATGGCGCTCGTCGCCACGTTGCAGATGGTGAGCGTGTGGCGCATGCCCAGGCCCTGCGCGTGGCGCAGCGCGGCCAGCGTGTCGGCGGTCTCGCCGCTCTGGCTGATGGCGACGACCAGCGTGCGCGCATCGGGCACGCTGGTGCGGTAGCGGTATTCGCTCGCCACCTCGACCTGCGTGGGGATGCCGGCCATCTCTTCGAGCCAGTAACGGGCGGTGCAGCCGCTGTAGTAGCTGGTGCCGCAGGCGAGGATGAGCACGCGGTCGATCTCCTTGAACACGCGCCAGGCGGCGGTGTGCGCGCCATCGAACAGCTCGGGCACGATGGCCTCGATGCCGTCCAGCGTGTCGGCGATGGCGCGCGGCTGCTCGAAGATTTCCTTCTGCATGTAGTGGCGATACGGCCCGAGCTCGGCCGCGCCGCTGTGCGCCTGCACGGTGCGCACCGGGCGCTGCTCGGGCGCCAGCGGTCGGCCCGCACGGTCGGCGATCCAATAGCGACCGAGCTGCAGATCGACCAGGTCGCCCTCCTCCAGGTAGACGATCTGGTCCGTCACGCCCGCCAGCGCCATGGCGTCACTGGCCAGGAAATGCTCCCCCTGCCCGACGCCGAGCACCAGGGGCGAGCCCGCGCGCGCGCCGACCACGCGGTGCGGCTCGTCCTTGTGGATCACCGCGATCGCGTAGGCGCCGCGCAGCTCCTGCGTGGCCGCGCGCACGGCGGCGAACAGGTCGCCGTCGTAGAGGCTGTCGATCAGGTGGGCGATGACCTCGGAGTCGGTCTGGCTGGCGAAGGGGTAGCCACGCGACTGCAGGCGCGCGCGCAGCGCTTCGTAGTTTTCGATGATGCCGTTGTGCACCAGGGCGACATGCCCGGCCTGCGTGATGTCGGTGGGCGCCGCGCCCGGGCCATGGCTGGCGTGCGGGTGCGCGTTGGAGACGGCCGGCGCACCATGCGTGGCCCAGCGCGTGTGCGCGATGCCCGTGGCGCCCTGCAGGTGCTCGTGCTCGACCTGCGCGGCGAGCTCGGCCACACGCGCGGTGCTGCGGGCCCGGCGCAGCCCGCCAGCGCCGGTGCCGCCCAGACTGGCCTCATGCACCGCGACACCGCAGGAGTCGTAGCCGCGGTATTCCAGGCGCCGCAGGCCCTGCACCAGAATGGGAACGATGTTGCGCGTGGAGACCGCGCCGACGATGCCGCACATGGGAAGGCTCCTCCTGAACGAGACGGCCCGATGCTAAGGGCGGTGGAGCCACGTTGGCATTCAAATTACAAGCATATTTGAAATTTGATTTCAATCACAGCGTAAGATAAAGTTTTTTTCCATATTTTCCATTTAAAAGAAATTAAATATGGAATTGGACGCCACCGATCTCCAGTTGCTCGACCTGCTCCAGCGCGATGCAGGGCAGAGCAACCTGACGCTGGCCGAGCGCGTGGGCATCTCGCCGGCCACCTGTCTGCGGCGCGTGCGCAGGCTACGCGAGAGTGGTCTGATCGAACGCCAGGTGGCGCTGCTCTCGCACGACGCCCTCGCGGCCGTGCAGGGGCATGGGCTCGCGGCCATCATCGAAATTTCGCTCGACCAGCAGGGTGCCGAGCATCTGGCCGCGTTTGAAGCCCGCGCCGTGGCGGAGGGCGCCGTGCAGCAGTGCTGGCGCGTCTCTCCCGGGCCAGACTTCGTGCTCGTCGTGCAGGTGCGGGACATGCCGCACTACCTGCAGCTCGCCGAGCGCCTCTTCACGCAGGATGCCAACGTGCGCAACGTCAAGGCGTATTTTGCGATCCATCGTGCCAAATTTGATACAAAACTGCCTCTAACGCACGCCAACAAAGCGCCATCAGCTATGAATTGAGGAATCCCGAACCCGCCCTGCGCAGACCACCCTTGACCTGCGCCGCGTTCGCCTTCATCTTCCTGACTTCAATGGCCGCGAGCGCAGCGGCATGGAGCTTGCATGGAATTCAAGGATTACTACAAGATACTGGGCCTCGCGAAGGACGCCAGCGCCGACGAGATCAAGAAGGCCTACCGGCGCCTGGCGCGCAAGTACCACCCCGATGTCAGCAAAGAGGCCAACGCCTCCGCGCGCATGGCCGAGGTGAACGAGGCCAACGCCGTGCTTTCCGATCCCGAAAAACGCGCCGCCTACGACGCGCTGGGCAGCGGCGGCGCCCAGGCGGGCGGGCAGGACTTTCGCCCGCCGCCCCATTGGGATGCGGGCTACGAATTCTCCGGCGCGCCCGAGGGTCAGGGCATGGACGAAGCGCAGTTCAGCGAATTCTTCGA
>JAIOIA010000150.1:0-4924 GCA_019912745.1 Comamonas sp.
TTCACTGGCCCTTGCCCCAAAAGCGCAACAAGCTCTTTTTATTGAAGCGGAGAAAGTCGCGTGAACCAACTTGACGCCTTGAAGCAGATGACCACCGTGGTGGCCGATACGGGCGACTTCCACGAACTGGCGCGCTTTGCGCCGCAGGATGCGACGACCAACCCTTCGCTCATCCTCAAGGCGGTGCAAAAGAGTGAATACGCCCACCTGCTGCGCGAGAACACCGCGCGCTGGCACGAACGCGAACTGGGTGAGCAGATGGACCGGCTCATCGTGCGTTTTGGCTGCGAGACGCTGGCGCACATCCCGGGCCGTGTCTCGACCGAGGTCGATGCCCGCTTGTCCTTCGATACCGAGGCCATGGTTTCGCGCGCCGAACGCCTGATCGAGCTGTACCAGGCCGAGAGCGTCCACATCGACCGGGTGCTCATCAAGGTGGCGAGCACCTGGGAGGGCATCGAGGCGGCCCGGCGCCTCGAGAGTCGCGGCATCCACACCAACATGACGCTGCTCTTTTCCTTCACGCAGGCGGTGGCGTGCGCGCAGGCCAGGGTGCAGCTGATTTCGCCCTTCGTCGGGCGCATCTACGACTGGTTCAAGAAGGCCGCGGGCCTGCACTGGGATGAGGCCGCCATGGCGGGGGCGAACGACCCTGGCGTGCAGTCGGTGCGCCGCATTTTCGAGTACTACAAGCACTTTGGCATCGCCACCGAGATCATGGGTGCGAGTTTTCGCAACGTGGGCCAGATTCGCGCGCTCGCGGGTTGCGATCTGCTCACCATTGCACCGGCCCTGATGGCCGAACTGGCGGCGAGCGACGCGCCGCTGGCGCGGGCGCTCGATGCCGAGGCGGCGCGCGCTCTGGCCGTGCCGCATGTGCAGCTCGATGAGGCGGCCTTTCGCTATGCCCTCAACGAAGATGCGATGGCCACCGAGAAGCTGGCCGAGGGCATACGTGCCTTCGCCGCCGATGCGCTCAAGCTTGAGGCGTTGATGCAGCAGGCGGCATGAATCATGCTCCTGTGCCATGAAACAACCGCCTGGGCGCGGCTGCAGGCCCACTGGCGGCAGGAGGTGCGCGCGATCGACCTGTGCGCGCAGTTCGAGCGCGACGGCGCCCGTCTGACGGCGCTGAGCCAGAGCGCGCCGCATCTCTGGGCGGATCTTTCCAAGAACTGGCTGTTGCCAGATACGCCCGCGCTGCTGCTGCAGCTGGCGCGGGAGTGCGGCGTGATGGCGTGGCGCGACGCGATGTTCGCGGGCGAGGCGGTCAATACCACCGAGCGGCGCGCGGCCATGCACTGGCTGCTGCGCACGCCCTTGGACGGCGGGCGTCTGGCGGGCTCGGCACCGCAGCGGCGCTGGGATGCCTCGGTGCGCGAGGCGCTGCGCGAGGTGGACGAGACGCTGCGGACGATGCTGCGTCTGGCCGAGCAGGTGCGCTCGGACGGCTCGATCACCGACGTGGTGCATATCGGCATCGGCGGCTCTTACCTCGGGCCCGAAGTGGTGGTGCAGGCCCTGCAGGGCCTGGCCCATGGCGGCAAGCGCATTCACTTCGTGGCCAACGTCGATGGCGCGGAGATCGGCTCGGTGCTGCGCCCTCTGCGGATGCAGGCCACGCTGTTCCTGGTGGCTTCCAAGTCGTTCACGACCGCCGAGACCATGATGAACGCGCATGCCGCGCGGGACTGGCTCCTGGCGCAGGGCGGCAGCGAGGATACGGCGCATCCGCACTCGATTGCGCGCCACTTCGTCGCGCTGACGGCGCAGCCCGAGGCGGCCGCGCGCTTTGGCATCACGCGCACGCTGGGCTTTCGCGACTGGGTGGGCGGGCGCTATTCGCTGTGGTCGGCGATCGGCCTGCCGATTGCGATTGCGGTGGGCGCGCAGGCGTTTCGCGAGCTGCTGGCGGGCGCGCACGAGATGGATGCGCATTTCCTCGCCGCCGCGCCTGAGGCGAATCTGCCGCTGCGTCTGGGCCTGCTGGACGTCTGGTACCGTGATTTTTGCGGCCTTGCGAGCCGTTGCATCGCGCCCTACAGCCATGGCCTGCGGCGCCTGCCGGCCTATCTGCAGCAGCTGGAAATGGAGAGCAATGGCAAGGGCGTGACGCGCGAGGGCCGCCCCTTGCACGTGCCCACCGCGCCGGTGATCTGGGGCGAGCCCGGCACCAACGGCCAGCATGCGTTCTTCCAGATGCTGCACCAGGGCCAGGACGTGGTGCCGGCGGAGTTCATCGCGGTGCGCGAGTCAGGTGGCAGCCTGCCCGGCCACCATCACGATCTCGTGGTGAATGCGGTGGCGCAGGCGCGGGCCTTGATGGCGGGCAGCAGTGCCAGCGAGCCGCACCGGCGCTGTCCGGGCAACCGGCCGAGCACCTTCATGCTGCTCGACCGGCTCGATCCGGCGGCGCTCGGCGCGCTGATCGCGCTCTATGAGCACCGGGTCTTCGTTTCGGGGGCCGTGTGGGGCGTCAACAGCTTCGACCAGTGGGGCGTGGAGCTGGGCAAGTGCCTGGCGCGTGATCTGTTCGAACGCGAGCGCTCGGGAAACTGGGATGGGGTGGATCCGTCCACGCGGGCGCTGATGGTTCAGCTGGGCGTATAGGCCAGGCGCAGATAGATGGGCGCATAGGCTTCGCCCTGCGTCACTTCTATCAGTGCTTCCTTCGCGAGTTCGAGCAGCGCGACAAAGGTGACGACGAGCACGGGTACGCCCTTGGCGGGATCGAACATCTCCTCGAACGTGACGAAGCGGCGCCCCTGCAGGCGCTTGAGCACATGGCTCATGGTCTCGCGCACCGAGAGTTCCTCGCGGGGAATATGGTGGCGCTGCACGAGGCGCGCGCGGTTCAGAACGTCCTGCCAGGCCGATTGCAGATCGGCGATGCAGACCTCGGGAAAGCGTGGCTGCAGGCTCTGCTCCACCGTCACCTGCGCCTTGAGAAAGTCGCGTCCGTACTGCGGCAGCTCGCCCAGCTGCTGCGCGGCCAGCTTGAATTTTTCGTATTCGAGCAGGCGGCGCACGAGTTCGGCGCGCGGGTCTTCAGCCTCCTGCGCGCCTTGTGCGGTCCGCGTGGGCAGCAGCATGCGCGACTTGATCTCGATGAGCATCGCGGCCATCAGCAGGTATTCGGCGGCCAGTTCCAGGTTGCGGCTGCGGATTTCGTCCACGTAGGCCAGGTACTGGCGCGTGACGCTCACCATGGGGATGTCGAGGATGTTGAAATTCTGCTTGCGGATCAGGTACAGCAGCAGATCGAGCGGCCCCTCGAAGGCCTCCAGGAAGACTTCCAGCGCATCGGGCGGGATGTACAGATCCTGCGGCAGCGCGAAAAGTGGCTCGCCATAGAGCCTGGCTAGCGCCACCTGATCCACGACGGCGGGGGTGTTGCTATTTGTTTCGGAGCCGCCCGCGACCATCTGTGTTGCGCTGGATCGCGGTCAGGATCAGGTCGGGATGGAGTCGTAGCCGTTTTCGTCGAACGAGTAGTAGACGTAGGCCTTCTGGTGGATTTTGGCGGCGCGCAGGTCGCCCCAGAGTTCGCGGTCCACGTCCTTGTCCCACAGCAGCTTGCGCCCCTGCGACTGGCGCTCTTCCAGGCCGGGCCTTTGCTCACGCAGCTGGTGGATGAACTGCGTGGTGTCGGACTGATAGTCCGGGCGGCGAATAAGATACATGGCTGGCAACCTCCGGTGACCCGTCATTTTACCGACACCATGCTGGCTCTTCTGCGTACCCTGGGCGTTTCGATGGTTCTCGTGGCCGGTTCGCTCGTCCTCGTCGGATGCGATCAGCAGCGCCTGGCCGAACTGCAGGAAGGCGTTTCCACCGAGGCGGACGTGCGCGCCCGGCTGGGCGTGCCCTCCAGGGTGTGGTCCGAAGAGGACGGTTCGAGCACCCTGGAATACAACCGCCAGCCCGAGGGGCATGTCAATTACATGATCGCGCTGGACGCCCACGGCACGATGGCGCAACTGCGCCAGGTGCTGGTGCCGGCCAATTTCGCGCAGGTGCAGCCGGGTGTGGAGATGCTCGCCGTGCGCCGCCTGCTCGGCCAGCCCGCGCGCAAGGTGACGTACGAGCTGACGCACGAAACCGACTGGGACTGGAAGTGGCTGGACGGCCCCGCGCGCGCCATGGTGTTCACCGCCACCTTCGGGCCGGACGGGCGCGTGCGCCGCTCGGGCAGCCGCGAGGACCTGCCCTCGGCGCAGTAAGCGCCGCCAACGGCCTACGGCGCGATCTTGCGCTTGATCGCCTGAGCCACCCGCGGCGGCAGGCTGGGCAGGGCGCGCAGCATCCAGGGCAGCACGCGGCGCTTGGCACCCGCGAGCGACTCAGGCACGAGTGCCTCGATCAGATGCGGGCCGGGCTGGGCCAGGGCGTATTCAAGGGCGGTGCAGAACGCCTCGGCGCTGTCGGCGCGCGCGGCGTGCACGCCCATGCCCTGCGCGAGCCGCGCGAAATCGAGCGGCGGGCCGCCCAGGTCGAGCTGGGCACGGGCCTTGCTGCCGACGTCGCCGCGCGCGCCCACACGCTCCAGCTCGACGTTAAGCACCGAGTAGCTGGCGTTGTTGAAGACGATGACTGTCACGTCGAGCCGCTCGCGCGCCATGGTCCACAGCGCCTGCAGGGTGTACATGGCGCTGCCGTCGCCCACGAGCGCGAGCACGGGGCGATCGGGGCAGGCGATGGCCGCGCCCACCGCATTGGGCAGTCCCTGGCCGATGGCGCCGCCGGTGAGCGTGAGGAGGTCGTGGCGCGGGCTGCCCGCGGTCATCACGCCGAGCATGAGGCCGGAGGTGATGGCTTCGTCGACGACGATGGCGCGCTCGGGCAGCAAGTGGCCAATGGCCTTGCAGGCCTTGGGGGCCGTGAGCCTGCCCGTGGGGCGCACCGGGCGCCGCGCAGCGTGCAG
>JAIOIA010000151.1:0-18915 GCA_019912745.1 Comamonas sp.
GCTCACCGCGGATACCACGGCAGACAGCAGCATCACCAGCGGCTACATCACGCTGGACTCGGAAAAGTCGTTCTCCGCGATCGGCACCACCACCAACGCGTTTTCGACTTCCGGCGCGTCTACGCTCAAAAAGGTGTCCGACATCGAGGTCACCACGTTCGACAGCGCGACCGATACGTTGAAGACCGTGGATTCAGCGCTGGCTTTCGTCAACGGTGAGCGTGCCAAACTGGGCGCCCTGCAGTCGCGCTTTGAAACGACCATCGCTGCGCTGCAAGTCACTTCAGAGAACATGACTGCCTCGCGCAGCCGCATTCAGGACGCTGATTTTGCGGCCGAGACGGCCAACCTCTCACGCGCGCAGATCCTGCAGCAGGCCGGCACCGCCATGGTGGCGCAGGCCAACCAGATTCCGCAAGGCGTGCTGGCGTTGCTCAAATAGGGTGGGATTGCCATTTGCCGGCTTTGGCCGGGTGCTTGCGGCGGCGGGCGACACAATATGCCTCCCATGAAATCCATGCCACGCCACTCCCCGCCCGCGCAGGGCAACACGCGATTGCGCGCGGCGATGCTTGCGCAGGACTGGCCGTTGGTGGTGCGCCTGTGCCGTCAGGCACTGCGAAAGAACGGGCGTGATCCGCAGGCGCATCGTGTACTGGGGTTTGCCTTGCACAAGCTCGGTGACGACGAGGCGGCGTTTGCGGCGTTTCGCCAGGCCGCGGCGTATTGGCCTCAGGATGCCGAGCTGAAAATCAATCATGCGAACACACTTATGGAGTTGTCGCGCGAGCAGGACGCCGCACCGCTCCTGGAGGACACGGTTCGCCTGCGTCCGGATCACGCCATCACCTGGCTCAAGCTGGCCCAATGCTGCTACCCGTTGGGTGCCCACCAAAGGGGGTTAGAAGCGGGGCAAAAGGCTCTGGGGTTGGTTCGCGACAACACCATGCTGCGCGTGGCGGCGCTCAACCAGTGCGCCATTCACCGCCGGGAACTGGGCCAGGTGCGCGAGGCCGTGCACGACTGCGAACAGGCCATGGCACTGGTGGCGGACGAACCATCGAGCTACACCAATGCCCTGTTGTTCATGTTGGCCGATCCTGCACGCAGCGCGCAAGACTTCGCACGCGTGACCGAAACATACCAACGAGTATTTGAGGAGCCCTTGCGCCCACGCTGGCCCCGGTTCGATCAGGTCGATCGCCATCCGTGGCGCCGCTTGCGCGCGGGTTTCATTTCGCCTGATTTTCACGACCACTCGGTGATGTATTTCGTCGAGGGTCTGCTGGCGCAGCTGGACCGGCGCATGTTCGAGGTGGTGGGCTTCTATACGCACCCTGGCTGTGATCATGTGACGCAACGGGTGCAGTGCCATGTGGATCAGTTCGTGCGCCTGCACACAATGACGCCGGAGCAGCAAGCCCAGGCCATTCGCGCCGCAAACATCGATATCGTCATTGATCTGGCGGGGCACACCGGCCACAACGCGCTGCTGGCGCTGGCGCGCAAGCCCGCCCCTGTGCAAGTCTCGTGGTTGGGTTTCCCGGCAACCACCGGCTTGCACGCGGTGGATTACAAGTTCACCGATGAAATCACCGACGCCGATGGCGCGGAGGGTGAATACACCGAACGCCTGTACCGCCTGCCCACCCTGTTTTGCTGCTACCGTCCCATGATTCGGGGGCCGCTGCTGCGCTACCAGCCGCGCTATCTGGTACAGCCTACTCCAGCACTCGCCAAGGGCTACGTGACCTTCGGTTCATGCAACAACCTGGGCAAACTGACCGACGAAGTGCTCTCGCTGTGGGGACGCATTCTGCAAGCCGTGCCGCAGGCGCGGCTGTTGATTGAAGGCAAGAACCTAGGTGATGAGAAGGCGGCGGCTGCCTATCGTGACCGCTGTGCTGCGCTGGGGATCGATCCGCAGCGGCTGGAACTGGTGGGGCTCAATCGCAACAACCAGTACCTGACTTATCACCGCATCGACATTGCCCTTGATCCGTTCCCGCTGACGGGTGGTACCACCACATTCGATCTGCTGTGGATGGGCGTTCCGCTGGTTTCCATGCAAGGCAGCAATTTCAAGAGTCGGTTGAGCACGGGTATCCTGACCTACCTGGGCCGTACCGAATGGCTTGCCCGTGACGAGACCGAATACCTGCACATTGCCCAAACGCTCGCCAGTGACGTGGAGGAACTCAACCAGCTGCGCCAGGGCTTGCGCCGGGAGGTCGAGCAATCCCCCCTGATGCGTGAAGACCTGCATACTCGTCTGTTCGCCGAAGGCCTGCGCGTGATGTGGCTGCAATGGCTGGCGCAGCAGCAACATCCCGAAAACGAAGTCGCACAGCAGCAGGCGATGGCGCAATGGGTGCAGGAATTTCCTTCTGAATGGAGCACGCCCCCTGTCCCCGGCGTGGGGCTGGAACCCGGGAAACGCGTACCCCTGCCCGAAGCCCATGCCCTGCTGCAAAGGTTGGTCAATCGGGCCAAGGCCCACGACACTCCGCACGGCAACACCATTGAAGATCGCCGCTGGATCATCATCACGGAGCTGGCGGAAAAGGTGCTGTGCGCCGTTCCCCACGACCCGGTGGCTCTGGCCTGTCTGGCTGAAGTGGAGCATGCCCACGGGCATACCGACTTTGCCGTTACCTATTTGCGCTACGCCACCGAGGCCATGGCGACGACGGGTCAATGGCCGGCCCACGGGTTGAGCAAGCCCAGCGGCAGTCCTGCAAAATCCCGGGTATTGGGGGTGTCAGCACCTGATCGTGCGCCAGCGCGGTAGCCCATTGATGGGGAGTGCGTTTCATTGTCGAGCTGGAGGCAGACAAGCCTACCGTGCAGCTAGGGCGCGTGATGCGAGTCGTTGATGCCCTGGGCGGGGGGGAATCCAGTTGACCGGGTTGCCACCCGTGGCGGCCGAAGCTCGTAGCGAGGGTCTAAGTTTCCGGCCAGAACGATTTTGCGCTGCTGGAGCGGCTGGGTGGCGAATGCGCCACTCAGCGAGTCGCTGAGCCGCCAAACCTGACTTGGCTGCAGGCCCCGTAGACCGTAACGTCTGCGCGGCATGGCTATTCGATCACTGCGTAGCTCACGTGGGGCTCGTAGCTAAAGCGCTGAATGCGTAGCCTGGACAAACCCAAAGTCTCCATCACCGCACGGGTCTCGCCTGGCCAGGTCCGGTTGTTCAGCTCATCGAAAACGATCACGGCGCCCTTGGGCATGCGAGGCACGAAATGCTCGATGCAAACCTTGGTAGGCTCGTACAGGTCCAAATCCAGATGCAGTAGGGAAACCACGGTTTGCGGTTCGCGTTCCAGATAGGCGGGCGCCGTGTGGCCCACATCGCCTGCCACAAGCTCTACTTTCTGGATGTGGCCAATGAAACGGTTGGAATCGAACAACGCCACCGCCTCTCGCAGATCTTCCAGGCTGTCTGCGTTGTAGCCACCTTCACGGCGCTCCGACGTCTGGATGACCGCATGTTCATCTTGGGGCGAGACCGACTCGAATCCGCTGAAGGTATCGAAACCCACGATGCGGCGCTGCAGGTTCACAGGTTCCCAAATTGCGCTCAGCTGCGCGAAAGTCATGAGCCCACCGCCCCAATTGACGCCACATTCCATTACGTCACCCTGTACGTTCAACACCAGCTTGAAGATTTCACTCAGGCACAGGAAGCGGGCCATGGACTGGCGAGGCACATAGCAGGCGAAGTTCTCCAACTTCTCCACCTGGCCCCCGCGCGCATTGGTGAATAGAGTTTCCAGCGCTGTGCGGTAATCCACCTCGCCTGAGGTACTGCGACCGGCCTGGCGATAGCGCGAGGGATCGTTAGTTGATGTAACGGTCATGCGGCGCCGGCTCCTTGCTGCTCCTGTGCTCGGCGCGTAGCACTGTCGTGGCCGGGGTAATCCACATAGAAGATATTGGTCTTGTCTCCTGTGGGAAAACGCTGGCGCCGATGGTCAGGGTCGGCCAGATCGGTGATCCGCAGTTGTGCTGTCCAACGGATCTGATCGCTCAGATTTGGGGTGCTACGGTGCAGTAGCATCTGCTTGAAGACCACGAGATCCCCGCGCTTGGCTTCGATGGTCACGGGCTCGTCGGTCACGTCTTCAACCAGGCTAATGTCGCGCTGGAGCATGGGAACATAGGGTGCGATCATCTTGTCGCTGATGCGCTTGAACGGTGCCAGCCCACGCTGGTGGCTACCGGCGATGACTTGGATGGTGCCATGGTGCCGGTCCACGTCCTGAAGCGGCACCCATGCGGTCACCGCATTCACAGAGCCCAGCAGGTACACCGAGTCCTGGTGCCATGCAAACAGGTGGCGAGAGTCATGGGGCTTGTCCAGTCGCATGTTGCAGCAGCCCATCAGCGACGGGTGCTGCAAGCCGAAAGCGCGGCACATGCTGCGAATGGCCCGGCTGCCCGACATGCACGAGAGTGCGGGCAAGTACTTGAGGCGGTCATAGAGCAAGGACTGTTGCTCGGCACTCATTACATAGCGGGAGCGATTCACGGAACTGAACCCAGGCCCCACTACCAACTTGCCCAGTTCGTCGAGCTGAGCCTGCAGCGCATCAAGTTCGCCGTCCGGCCAGAAATCTCGCAGCACTACATAGCCGTTGTCATCAAAGAACTGCCTGTTGTCCATGAGCGTCTCCTTGGCTACTCGCATACCATCACCTCAATCTCCACGGCGCCGCAGAAACCCATGTGGCGCCACCGTCACCTGCAGGCGCTGCTCCATGATCGTGTCCACCTCGAACTCGGCGTGCGAAACTAGCCACTGGCGCACCGCCGTCTTTGGGTTGTTGCCTACGTCCCAGGGGCGATCGGCAAAAAACTTCGGCGGCATGTCTTCCACGAAGGTATCGAATACCACGCAGTAGCTGCCGGGCGAAACCAGCGGCGCGTAGGCGTCGAGTTCGCCCAGCACATGGTCGTGGGTGTGCATGGAATCCAGAAACACCAGCACTCGAGAATGGCTTTTCGCTACCTCGCGCACCTGCTGCACCACCTCGACAGCGACAGACGAGCCTTCGATCGTCCGGATGCGGCTGGCCATGGGATGGGTCTCAATGGCTGCGCGGTTGTGTGCGCGGATGTCTATGTCGATGCCCAGCACCTTGCGCCGGCTGACGCGTGGGTCGAGCGCCGCGCCCGCCTCTATAGCGTCGCACATGTCTAGCAGGGCAAGCATGGAGGCGCTGAGCACCAGTGATCCGCCGTGAGCGATGCCGGTCTCGATGATGAGGTCTGGCCGCACGCGCCACACCAGCTCCTGCACGGCCACTATGTCCTGTGGGTACTGAATGATGGGTCGGCCCATCCAGTCGAAGTTGTAGACGTACTGCCGCTGCATCGAGGCCTGCAGCCATTCGCGCGACAGAGTCTGGAACGCGGCGTCCTGGGCATAGTTGGCGATGCGGTCGTGGCGTTCGTGGGCGAATTGGTCAACGGGGTTCATGGTAGGGTACTCCAACGGGATCGTCATTCGTTCAACAGCAATAGATCATCGTTAAACAAGGGCCGGGGCAACACGCCCCACTCACCCTGCAGCCGCGACACGGTGATGGGGAGGAACGGCTGGAATGGCGCGCCGGGTAGCGCTTGGACCGTGCAGTCCGTGCGCTGCTGCAGCCAGCCCAGCCACTGCGCATGGGAGGTCTGGCGGCCGCTGGCCACGTTGTAGACCTTGGCGTGGCCGTGCAGTGCGATGCACGGCAGCCAGTCCAGCACATCGGCCACCTGAACATAGTCCTTCGCGGACCGCGGATTGGAGCGCAGCACGATGTGGCCCCTACGCGCCTGGTGCACCAGATCCGCCACCAGGTTGTCCGATGCCGCGTCCATGCCCGGCCCCACCACGTTCGATAGCCGCGCCACGCGCACACCGGTGCGGCCGCTGGCATGGCACAGCGATTCGCCAGTGAGCTTGGTGAGGTTGTAGAGGTACGAAGGGTCGCCTGGCAGCACCGCCAGGGGGGCGTCTTCGTCCGTGCTGGCTGCCCCCATATAGACGCGGGTGGACGACAGGTACAGGAGCGAATCGAACCGTGCGCGCCGCAGCACCTCGGACAGCAGGCTCACATGGGCGTCTACGGTTTCAAACGGACGCGTACGGAAGTCGGCCGTGAGCCCCACGCAATAGATCACATGACCCATCGGCCGACTAAACACCTCGGCATCACCGCGCGCAGGCGCCCATACAGTGTGGCCTTGTGTGCGCAAGTGCTCCACCAGGCGGCTGCCGATGTAGCCCGAGCCACCCAGCACGGTGAAGGCCGAAGGAGGCTCACCCGTCACCGGCGCTCCCTCACAGCCCTCAACGGCTGGCCCGCATACACGGTGTAGGCTAACAGTTCGCCGCGTACGATGGAGCCCGCGCCCACCACGCAGCCGCGCCGCAGGATGGTTCCGTCGAGTAGCACGCAGTTGGCACCAATCCACACATCATCCTCAATCACGATGCCGCCTTTGCTGGGCAGAAAACCCTGCGCACGGATCAAGCGGCCACGTTCGGAATAGGCATGGTTTACCGGCGCGAACGTGCAGTTGGCGGCAATCGCCACGTAATTACCGATATGGATGCCGTTGCCGGTGTAGAGCACGCAGCCCGCGTTGATGACCACATGCTCTCCGACCACGAGGTCGCCACTACCGCCTGAGGGCTTGACTTTGACAAAACTGTCGATCACCGAATGCGCGCCCACCACGATGCGCGTGCCGCGCACCGAGTCTTCAATGTCTGCCAAGGGCGAAACTTGGGCTGCGGCATGGATCACGATCACCGAAACACCTCCAGTCGCGGCACAGCCATCGCAAACTTCCCACCCCAATCACGTACATACGCCAACTGCGCAGCCACCTCCTCCCGCAGATTCCACGGCAGGATAAGCACGACGTCGGGCTGCTCGCGTCGTAGATGCGCCTCATCGACGATGGGAATGCGGCTGCCCGGCAGGTACTGGCCCTGCTTGGTTGGATTCTTGTCCACCACGTAGGGCAACAAATCAGGTCGCACACCGGCAAAGTTGAGCAGCGTGTTGCCCTTCGCCGCCGCACCATAGGCGGACACGGTCTGCCCCTGGGTCTGGCATTGCAGCAAAAATGAAATCAGCTCGCGCTTGATGCGCAAGGCCTGGAGCTGGAAATCGCTATAAAAACTGGCATTGCACATGCCCGCCTGCGTCTCCACATCCAGCAGCGCCTGCACGCGGGCGGCGCCTGCGGGCGTGACCTGAGGGTGGGTGGCGGCGCCAGCGCGGGCAGCGAACACGCGCAGGCTGCCACCGTGGGTGGGCAGCTCCTCCACGTCGATCACTGTGAGGCCGTTGGCGGCAAAGATGCGCGCCACCGCCGTGAGCGAGAGGTAGGAGTAATGCTCGTGGTAGGCGGTGTCGAACTGGCAGCCCTGCACCATGCGCAGCAGGTGCGGGAATTCAAACGTGGCCACGCCCTGGGGTTTGAGCAGACGGGCGAAACCGGCCACAAAATCGTTGATGTCGGGCACGTGGGCGAGCACGTTGTTGGCGGCGATCAGATCCGCCTGGCGGCCCTGGGCGGCAAGCTCCCCGGCCAGGGCCACGCCGAAGAAGCGCTCGATGATGGCGATGCCCTTGGCGCGCGCCGCCGCGGCCGTGCTGGCCGTGGGCTCGATGCCGTAGCAGGGGATGCCCGCCTGCTGCACATACTGCAGCAGGTAGCCGTCGTTGGCGGCGACCTCGACCACGGTGCTGGCCGCGCCCAAGCCCAGCCGGGCGCGCATGTCCTGCACATACTGCCGCGCGTGCGCCAGCCAGGAGCTGGAGTAGGAGCTGAAGTAGGCGTAGCTGTCGGTGAACAGCGCCTCGCGCCCGGCGTGGTCTTCAGTCTGCGCCAGCCAGCAGTGCTGGCACACCAGCACGCGCAGCGGGTACCAGACTTCGGGCGCGCGCAGGGCCTCTGGGCTCAGGTAGGCGTTGGACGGCGGGGCGCTGCCCAGGTCGAGCAGTGGCAGGGTGAGGGGTTGGGTGCAGTGGCGGCACTTCATGCCTGCGAGCATAGCGGGGCATGCGTGCTGGCAAAGCGGCCGTAAGGGGCGCAAACCCTGGACTGTTCTGGGGGCCATACGAATGGCAATGCCGCAGTACATGGCGTGCGGGAGCACTGTGCAGCCGGCGGTCATCCCACACCGCCATTGAATATGGAAAACTCGCCCATGAATCCTAAATTTAAGGCATTTAATTCCGTAATTAACGGCATATGAATCCGCGATTTACGGTATCATTGATGGCATGGATGCCGCATCGCTTTACCCACGTCAGATCGAAACACGTCTTGCCGAAGCCCTGCAGGACACCCCGGTGGTGCTGCTGGCTGGCCCGCGCCAGGCGGGCAAGACGACGCTGGTGCGGCAAATTGCCCAGCGGCAGGGATTGCGCTACCTGACGCTGGACGATGCGCTGACGCTGCTGTCCGCCCGGCAAGACCCCGTCGGCATGGTGCGAGACCTGAATCGGGCGGTCGTCGACGAAATCCAGCGGGCGCCGCAGTTGCTGCTGGCAATCAAGCAAAGCGTGGATGAAGACCGGCGCCCAGGCCGATTTTTGCTCACCGGCTCAGCCAACGTGATGGCGCTGCCGACCGTCGCTGATTCGCTGGCAGGGCGGATGGAGACCCTGGACCTGTTGCCTTTGTCGCAGAGCGAGATCGCCTCTCGCTCAGCGAACTGGATCGATGCGGTTTTCGGGGGGCGCATCCTCCAGGCCGACCCACCCGCCGTGGGCCATGAGCTGATCGAGCGGGTGCTGCGCGGCGGCTACCCCGAAGTGCTGGCGCGGGGCACGGCCCGGCGCCGCGCGGCTTGGGCCCGGCAGTACCTCGATGCCCTCATCGAGCGTGACGTCCGCGATGTCGCGGAGATCGAAAAGCTCGATCAGCTGCCCCGGTTTTTGCGCGCACTGGCGCAGACGGCGGGGCAGATGTGCAATTACACCCAACTCGGTGGTCAGGTGGGGTTCGATGGCAAAACCGTTGCGCGCTACATCGGTGTCTTCGAGCAGATGTACCTGCTGCAACGCATCGATGTCTGGGCCAGCAACCGCCTGCAGCGTGTCGTCAAGACGCCCAAGCTGCAGTTCATCGATTCCGGTCTGCTGGCCGCATTGCTGGATTTGACCGCCCAGGAGGCGCAACGCGACCGCACACGGTTTGGCAACGTGCTGGAGACTTTCGTTTACGGGGAACTGCTCAAGCACGCGACCACGGCAGAGGGGCAGTACCGGCTGATGTATTACCGGGATGCAGACCAGTTCGAGGTTGACGTGGTGATCGAAAACACCGGCGGACAGTTGGTGGGGGTGGAGGTGAAAGCGGCCGCCACGGTGCAGGAGCGTGACCTGCGTGGCTTGAAGAAGCTGGCCAGCCTCACCGGGAGCCAGTTCAAGATGGGCGTCCTGCTGTACGACGGTACTCAGACGATGCCTCTGGGCAGCGGGATCTGGGCCGTGCCGCTGTCATCGCTGTGGGGTGTGTCAAGTTAAACCGACAAAACCCCACGCCACTTCTGGCAGCGCCGCGTCGCGCGGCGAGAGCCTGGCCACCGGCAGCGGCCAGGGAATCGCCAGGCGCGCGTCCAACGGATGCAGGCCCGCTTCGGCCGCCGGAGTGTAGGGGTGGGAGTGGCAGTAGAGCAGCTCGGCGTCGGGTGTGAGTGCCTGAAAGCCGTGGGCGAAGCCCTCGGGGATGAGCAGGGCGCAGGCATTGTCGGCGCGCAATTCCTCGGCGTGCCAGTGCAGGAAGGTGGGCGATCCGGCGCGCAGATCGACGGCCACGTCCCACACTGCGCCGCGCAGGCAGGTGACGAGTTTCATCTCGGCGTGCGGGGGCTGCTGGTAGTGCAGGCCGCGCACGCTGCCCCGCTCGTGTGTGAGGCTGCGGTTGATCTGGGCGATGGGGTGCGTCCAGCCGCAGGCGGTGAGCTCCTCGGCGCAGAACAGGCGCTCGAAGAAGCCGCGCGCATCTGCCAGGGGCTGGTGCTGCACGCGCACCAGGCTGCTCAATGGCAAGGATGTGCATGTGAAGCGGCTCACGACGCGCCTTCCGTCGCACCGTCCATCGCCGCTTCCCAGGCAGCCAGGTCGGCGAGGCACAGGGTGCGGGCGTCGGCTCCCCCGGCCTGGGCGCGGTACCAGGCCATGGTGCGGGCGATGGTGGTGTCCAGGTGCCAGCGCGGCGCCACGCCCAGCGCCTGGCGGGCATGGGCGGTTTCCAGCGCCAGCCAGCCGGCTTCGTGCAGTTGATTGCTATTTTTTTGATGGCTGATTGTGCTTGTTACATAAGCGCTAGAGGCCATTTTGACCATATCTCCTACCGTAGCCACTTCGTGCGGCAGTGGGCCAAAGTTGTAGGCGCCGGCCAGGGTGGGATCGGCCCACAGACGCTTGGCCAGTTGCAGGTAGGCGGCCAGGGGTTCGATGACGTGCTGCCAGGGGCGGGTGGCGTGCGGGTTGCGAAGGACCAATGCATGCCCCGCGCCCCAGGCCCGCACGGCGTCGGGGATCAATCGGTCTGCGGCCCAGTCGCCGCCGCCAATCACATTGCCGGCGCGTGCGCTGGCCACGGCCACGCCTTGGGCTGTCAAGAAGGCATCGCGGTAGCTGGCGGTGACGAGTTCCGCCGCCGCCTTGCTGGCGCTGTAGGGGTCGTGCCCGCCTAAAGCATCGTCCTCGCGGTAGGGGTAGGCCCATTCGCGGTTGCGGTAGACTTTGTCGGTGGTTACGATCACGGCCACGCGCACCTCCGCTTGGCCGCGCAGAGCGTCGAGCACGTGCGCCGTGCCCTGCACATTGGTGGCCCAGGTGGCGAGCGGGTCGGCGTAGCTGGCGCGCACCAGGGCCTGGGCGGCCAGGTGCAGCACGATCTGCGGGCGTGTTTGCTGCACCACGGCTGCGACGGCCCGGGCGTCGCGGAGGTCACACCAATGGCTGGCGCGCAGGCTAGCGTCGATTTGCGCCAGGGTGAAAAGGTTGGGTGTGGTGGCTGGCGCCAGCGCCAGGCCGGTGACTTCGGCCCCTAGGCGCGTCAGCCACAGCGCCAGCCAAGCGCCCTTGAAGCCACTGTGGCCGGTGAGGAGCACGCGCTTGCCGTGCCAGAAGTCGGCGCGGGGTGCGGGCGTAGCGACACGCGCGCTCATGCCCAGCATTTCCATGGCGCATGGCCGCTTTGCCACAGTTCTTCAAGTAAATTCTTTTCGCGCAGCGTGTCCATGGGCTGCCAAAAGCCCCGGTGCTCGAAAGCGCGCAGCTGGTCTTGCGCGGCCAGGGTTTCCATGGGTTTGGCTTCCCATGGCGAAGCGTCGCCGTCGATCAGGTCGATCACCTCGGGCTGTAGCACGAAGAAGCCGCCATTGATCCAGCCGCCATCGCCGCGTGGCTTTTCTTCAAAGCCGGTGACGGCGTCTCCCGCACGCAACAGCGCGCCATAGCGCCCAGGGGGTTGCACCGCAGTGACGGTGGCCCGCTTGCCATGCGCGCGGTGAAAGGCAAACTGCGCGCCCATGTCCAGGTCGGCCACGCCGTCGCCGTAGGTAAAGCAGAATGATTCGCCCGGCGCCAGGTATTCGCGCACGCGGCGCAGGCGCCCGCCGGTGAGTGTGTCGGCGCCGGTATCGACCAGCGTCACGCGCCAGGGCTCAGCGTGGCGGTGGTGTACCTCCATGCGGTTTTCTGCCATGTCGAAGGTCACGTCGGACATGTGCAGGAAGTAGTTGGCGAAGTATTCCTTGATGACGTAGCCCCTGTAGCCCAGGCAGACGACGAAGTCGTTCACGCCGTGGGCCGAGTACATCTTCATGATGTGCCACAGGATGGGCCGCCCGCCGATCTCGATCATCGGCTTGGGGCGCAGGTGCGACTCTTCGGAGATGCGGGTCCCGAGCCCGCCGGCGAGCAGTACGGCTTTCATAGCCGGCAAGCATAGTCATGGTGACATGAGCCGCAAGGGGGTCAAAGAGGGGAAAAAGGGGCCATTTCCGCCCGTCGATGGCCTTGATGCGCGTGCAGAGTTGGCAAACAGGCGGGCTTTCCCGGTTCAAGTGCACCGAATGTCATCCGATACCATTGGTACGATCGTCTTCGTCCAGATGCATTTACCCAGCCCATAGCAAGCGATTTTCCATGTTCGTCATCATCGGCTACGTCGTCGTCTTCGCAAGCGTCTTTGGCGTTTTCGTGGCCCATGGCGGCAACATCCATGTGCTGATGGAGGCCTTGCCGTTCGAGTTGGCGACCATAGGTGGCGCGGCGTTCGGGTCGTTCGTGGTGAACAACCAGCCCAAGGTGCTCAAGGCCACGGTGCGCGAGATACCCAAGCTGCTCAAGAGCAGCAAATACACCAAGGCGCGCTATTTGGAGCTGCTGACGATGCTCTACGAGATCCTGCAGAAGGCGCGCAAGGAGGGGCTGATGGCGATCGAAAACGATGTCGAATCGCCACATGAATCCGAACTGTTCAAGAAATTCCCGGTGGTCGGTTCGGACCATCACGTGCTGGAATTCGCCACCGACTACCTGCGCATGATGGTCTCGGGCAACCTGAACGCGCACGAGATCGAGGCGCTGATGGACAGCGAGATCGAAACGCACCACCAGGAATCGTATGGGCCGGTGGCGGCGCTCACGCGCCTGGCGGGGGCGCTGCCGGCCTTCGGCATCGTGGCCGCCGTGCTGGGCGTGGTGAACACCATGGGCAACGTGGGGCAGCCGCCGGCGGTGCTGGGCGGCATGATTGCCTCCGCGCTGGTCGGGACTTTCCTCGGCATCTTTCTGGCGTACGCGGTGGCGGAGCCGCTGGCGGGGCTGCTGGAGCAGCGCAACGAGGACGCGAGCAAGGAGCTGCTGTGCATCAAATCCACCTTGCTGGCGAGCATGCAGGGCTACAACCCCGCCACGGCCATCGAGTTCGGGCGCAAGGTGCTTTTCTCCGATGTGCGCCCGGGCTTCATCGAACTGGAAGACCACGTGAAGGGCAGGAAATAAGGCCGGCATCCGGCTGGAAGCCGAACCATGGCTGACAACAAACTGCAACCCATCATCATCAAGCGCGTGAAGAAGGCCGCTCACGGCGCGCATGGTGGTGCCTGGAAGATCGCCTACGCCGACTTCGTGACGGCCATGATGGCCTTCTTTCTGCTGATGTGGCTGCTGGGTTCGACCAGCAAGGGCGATCTGCAGGGCATCGCAGAGTATTTCGCGTCGCCGATGAAGGTAGCGATGCAGGGGGGCGACGGCGCGGGCAACAGCTCCAGCGTGATCCAGGGCGGGGGCACCGATCTGGCGCGCGTGTACGGCCAGATGAAGCGCAGCCAGGAGAGCGATGCGGAAAAGGGGCATGCCAGCCAGCAGGCCAGGCCCCAGAGCATCGAGGCGCAGCGGGCCGAGCGCGCGCGCATCGACGCGCAGCGCATCAAGGAGTTGCAGGGCAAGCTCGAATCGGTGATCACGCAGGACATGGCGCTCAACGAATACCGCTCGCAGATTCGAATCGACGTGACGCCCGACGGCCTGCAGGTGCAGATCGTGGACGAGCAGAGCCGGCCGATGTTCGACAGCGGCAGCGCGCTGGTCAAGCCCTACATGCGCAACATCCTGCGGGCCATCGGCGGGGCGCTTGGCGGCGTGGAAAACCGCATCAGCATCGCCGGGCACACCGACGCCACGCCCTACGGCAATGGCGACAAGGGCTACAGCAACTGGGAGCTGTCGGCCGACCGCGGCAATGCCTCGCGCCGCGAGCTGGTGGCTGGCGGCATGCCCGACAGCAAGCTCCTGCGCGTGGTGGGCCTGGCCGCGAGCGATCCGCTGGAGCCCGGGGACCCGCGTGCCGCGGTGAACCGGCGCATCACCATCACCGTGCTCACCAAGGAGGCCGAGGAGCGCCTGATGAGCCACGATCTGCCCACTTTGTCCCTGCCCGCCGGGTCCGCCGACAAAAAACTGGACAATGCGCCTTCCGACGTTCCGGCCAGCGCGCCCCCCGGCGCACCTCCCAAGGTGGCCGGGTAAGCGTTGATGGCGTTTGATTGCCGCTGCCGTAATAATCCGTTGCATGTTTTCGACCGAAAGGGTCCTTTGTGTCTTCTGCCCTTCGTTTTCTGATCGTTGACGACTTTTCCACCATGCGCCGCATCGTGCGCAACCTGCTCAAGGAGAGCGGGTTCACCGAGGCGGACGAGGCGGAAGACGGCGTGGTGGCGCTGCAAAAGCTGCGCACCACCAAGTTCGATTTCGTCGTCTCCGACATCAACATGCCGAACATGAACGGCTTCCAGCTCCTGGCCGAGATCAAGAAGGACGAAGCCTTGAAGCACCTGCCGGTGCTGATGGTGACGGCCGAGGCGCGCAAGGAAGACATCGTCGCGGCCGCGCAGGGCGGGGCGGCGGGCTACATCGTCAAACCCTTCACCAAGGCCACGCTCGAAGAGAAAGTCACGCTGATTCTCAAGAAACTGGGGCTGTGAGCATGGTGGTCGAGGAAGCGAAGACCCCCGCGGCGCCGACAGGCGTGGGCGACGTGCACACGCGGATCGGGCAGCTCACGCGCCAGCTGCACACGGCGCTCAACGAGCTGGGGTTTGCCAACCAGCTGCGCAGCACCATGGGCGAACTGCCCGATGCGCAAAGCCGCCTGTCCTACATTTCGCGCCTGACCGGCGAAGCCGCCGAGAAGGTGCTGGGCCGCGTGGAGATGTCCAAGGCCATCCGCGACCGCGTGAGCGACGAGGGCGCGCGCGTGCTCAAGTCGCTCGTGGCCGACCCGGTGGCGGCCGTCGCCAAGGGCGAGATCTACAATTTTCTGGTCGATCTGGGCAAGGCGGGCGACGAGCTGGACAGCCACCTGACCGAAATCATGATGGCGCAGGATTTTCACGATCTCACCGGGCAGGTGATCGCGCGCGTGGTCACGCTCGCGGCGACGCTCGAGGAGCAGCTGGTGCATCTGGTGATCCAGACCGCGCCGCCGGGCAGTAGCGTGACGCTCGAGGCGCCACCGGAGCCCGCCGCGAAGCTGCAGGGGCCGGTGGTGGACCCCGAAAAGAGCGCCGCGGAGGTGGTGACCGATCAGTCGCAGGTCGATGATCTGCTGGCGAGCCTGGGATTCTGACAGCCTGAAATCCTGCTCGAATATGGCTTTGGCGCTCGCTGGACGGGCGGTTGTAGCTACGGTTTCGTGATTTTTTCCGGACGTTCTGAATAACGGCGTTTGCGCCTCGTTGTTCGCGCTTTAGCGCCTCGCTCTTGTTCCGACAATGGCCGGACCATGGATTCGAGCGAAGACAAGCAACTCCCGGCCACGGAGCGCAAGCTCCAGAAGGCGCGCGAGGACGGGCAGGCGCCGCGTTCGCAGGAGCTCTCGCATCTGGCGGTTCTCGGTGTGCTCGGGCTCGTGCTGTGGAACTTCTTCCCCGTGCTCGTCGATGTGCTGCTGCGCGAGACGGGGCGCCAGCTCACGTTCGATGCGCAAACCGTGCACGTGCCCGCGAGCATGCTCGCGCGCCTGCAGCCCATGCTGCTGGTGGGGCTGGCCGTCAGTCTGATCCTGGCGCTGCTGGCGGCCGTGTCGGCCGTTGCGGCCAGCCTGGGCTCGGGCGGCTGGGTCTGGAGCCTGAAGGCGCTGCAGCCGCAGTTCAGCCGGCTCGATCCGCTGCGGGGCGTGAAGAACCTGTTCTCCAAGGACAAGCTCTCCAACCTCGGCAAGATGCTGCTGCTGGCCACGGCGCTCATCTACGTGGCGTGGAAGTACATGTCCACCAGCGCCGAGAAGATGGCGCAGCTGGTGCTGCAGCCCAGCGCGCCCTCGCTGCGCGACGCGGGCGAGTGGGTCGCCACGGGCATTGCGCTGTTGTTGCTGGTGGTGTTCATCTTCACGCTGGTGGACGTGCCGCTGCAGCAGTACCTGCACAGGTCGCGCCTGAAGATGAGCCATGAGGAGGTCAAGCAGGAGCACAAGGACGCCGACGGCAACCCCGAGATCAAGCGCCGGCTGCGCCAGAAGCAGCGCGAGGTGGCCGAGCGCGCGAGCGTGAGCGCCGTGCCCAAGGCCGACTTCGTGGTGATGAACCCCACGCACTATGCCGTGGCGCTGCGCTATGACGAAGCCTCGATGAGCGCGCCGCAGGTGATCTCCAAGGGCACCGACCTCGTGGCCTTTCGCATCCGCGACGTGGCCACCAAGCACGCGATCCCCGTGCTGCGCTCGCCCATGCTGGCACGCGCGCTCTATGCCCACGCCGACCTGGACCAGCCGATTCCGGCGCAGCTGTACACCGCGGTGGCGCAGGTGCTGGCCTACGTCTACCGCCTGAAGGCGGCGCTGCGTGGCGAGGGCGGCATGCCCGATGCGCAGCCCGTACCCGATGAATACATCCCGCCGGAGCTCGATCCGCACTCGCCGCGGGCGCAAGGCAGCTGAGGCACGATGATGACGCCGTCGATTCAATCCGCGAAAACCTGGGTGGGCACCAACCGCTCGCTGCTGCAGGGGCTGTCCATCCCGGTGCTGGTGGTCACCATCCTGGCGCTGATGGTGCTGCCCTTCCCGCCCTGGCTGCTCGATACCTTCTTCACCTTCAACATCGCCGTCGCGCTGATGGTGATGATGGTCGCGGCCTACATGATCAAGCCGCTCGATTTCGCGGCGTTTCCGGCGGTGCTGCTGCTCACCACCCTGATGCGGCTGTCGCTGAACGTCGCGTCCACCCGCGTGGTGCTGCTCGAGGGCCACACCGGGCCGGGCGCGGCGGGCGCGGTGATCGAGGCCTTCGGGCACTTCCTGATCGGCGGCAACTTCGCCGTCGGCCTCATCGTGTTCGCCATTCTGGTGGTGATCAACTTCGTTGTCGTGACCAAGGGCGCGGAGCGCATCGCCGAGGTGTCGGCGCGCTTCACCCTGGATGCGATGCCGGGCAAGCAGATGGCCGTGGACGCGGATCTGAACAGCGGCCTGATCGACGAGGCCGCCGCCAAGGCGCGGCGCATCGAAATCCAGGACGAGGCCAACTTCTTCGGCGCCATGGACGGCGCGAGCAAATTCGTGCGCGGTGACGCCATCGCCGGCATCCTCATCCTCATCATCAACATCATCGGCGGCTTTTCCATCGGCATGCTCTCGCACGGTCTGTCGGCGGCGGAGGCGGCCAACAGCTACATCCTGCTGGCCGTGGGCGATGCGCTGGTGGCGCAGATTCCCGGCCTGCTCATCTCGGTGGCGGCGGCCATGGTGGTGTCGCGCGTGGGCGCGCGCGACGTGGACGTGGGCCGGCAGATCATGCAGCAGGTGTTCATGTCGCCGCGCGTGCTGGGCATGGCGGCGGGCATTCTGGTCCTGCTCGGCCTGATCCCGGGTATGCCGCACACGGTCTTTCTCGTCATGGGCAGCGCGCTGGGCTGGATCGCCTGGATGCTCATGGAGGTGCAACGCCGGCCCAAGCCGGAGGACACGGTGGCGCCTGCCCCGGTGAGCGATGGCGAGGCGAGCTGGGACGACCTGCAGCCGGTCGACCTGCTGGGCCTGGAGCTTGGCTACCGCCTGATCGCTCTGGTGGACAAGAACCGCCAGGGCGACCTGCTCACGCGCATCAAGGGCGTGCGGCGCAAGTTCGCGCAGGAGGTGGGTTTTCTGCCGCCCGCGGTGCACGTGAGAGACAACCTGGAGCTCAAGCCCAGCGGCTACCGCATCCTGCTGCGCGGCGTGGTCGTGGGCGAGGGCGAGGCTTTCCCCGGCATGTTCCTGGCGATCAATCCGGGCGGCATTTCCACGCCGCTCATCGGCACGCCGACGACCGACCCGGCCTTCGGCCTGCCCGCGCACTGGATCGACGCGGCGCAAAGGGAAGCAGCGCAAATGGCGGGCTTTACCGTCGTTGATTCGGAAACCGTCATGGCCACCCATTTGTCACACTTGATGCAGGTGCAGGCGGCGCGGCTGCTGAGCCGCACCGAGACGCAGCAGCTCGTGGAGCACGTGATGCGTCTGGCGCCCAAGTTGATAGAGGAAGTGGTGCCAAAGATGGTCTCGATCACGACGTTCCAGAAAGTGCTTCAGCTCTTGCTGGAAGAGGCCGTGCACATCCGCGACATCCGCACCATCATCGAAACGATGGCCGAATACGCGGGCGGCACGCAAGACCCGGCCGAGCTGCTCAAGCAGGTGCGCATCGCGCTGGCGCCCGCCATCGTCCAGCAGATTTACGGGCCCACGCAGGAGCTCAACGTGATCGCCATCGAGCCCGACCTCGAACGCCTGCTGGTGCAGGCGCTGGCGGGCAGCAACGGCCCTGCGCTGGATCCCGGCGTGGCCGACCTGCTCACGCACAGGGCGGCCGAGGTGGCCAACCGGCAGGAGGAGATGGGCATTCCCGCCTGCCTGCTGGTGCCCGATGCGATCCGCAGCACCATCGCCCGGCTGGTGCGCCGCATGGCGCCGCGCCTGCAGGTGCTCTCGCACAGTGAAATTCCAGAAACCCACACGATACGCATCGGTCCCGTCTTGAAAGGTGCAACGCCATGAACATCCAGCGTTTTCACGCCCCCACCGCGCGGGAGGCCTTGGCCAAGGCGCGCATGACCTTCGGTGACGGCACGCTCATCCTCTCCAACCGCCCGGTCGATGGCGGCGTCGAGGTGGTCGCGACGGCCGAGGATTCGCTGCCGCCCGCCCCCCGCTTGCAGCCCCTGGCAGAACCGCGACGTGGCCGCCTGCAGGAGCGCGCGGACGACCTCGCGGCCAGTCCCGTGCGCAGCGAGCAGGTGCACGCGGGCCTGGCGCGCAGCTCGGTCGCCAGGGACACGGAAAAACTGGCGATGAGCACGCTCTCGTTTCAGGACTACGTACGCGAGCGCATGCTGCGCCGCCGCCAGG
>JAIOIA010000152.1:0-4650 GCA_019912745.1 Comamonas sp.
GCCAGCGCCGGCGCATCGTTGATGCCGTCGCCGGCCATCGCGACCACATGGCCCTCGCGCTGCAATTTCTCGACCAGGGCCAGCTTGTCGGCGGGCTTGACCTCGCCGTGCACCTCGTCGATGGCCAGCCGGGTGCCCACAGCCCTGGCCGTGGTGAGGCCATCGCCCGTGGCCATGACGATGCGCAGGCCGCTGGCGTGCAGGGTGTGGATGGCCTCGGGCGTGCTGGACTTGATGGGGTCGGTCACGGCCAGCAGGCCGGCCAGCTGGCCATCGACGGCCAGGTGCATGACGCTGGCCCCTTCGCCGCGCAGGCGCTCAGCATCGGTTTTCAGGGCGTCCACTTTGATGCCTTCCTGCTCCATGAGCGTGGTGTTGCCCAGCGCCAAGCGCCGGCCGTCGACAGCGCCGCGCACGCCGATGCCGCTGCCGGACTCGAAATCGTCGGCCTTGGTCAGGTTCAGCCCCTTGTCCCGAGCGGCGCGGACGATGGCATCCGCCAGCGGGTGCTCGCTGCCCTGATCCAGACTGGCGGCCAGGCGCAGCACCTCGTCCGGCGTGTAGCCGGGGGCGGCGACGGCGGTGTCGAAGGCCGGCTTGCCTTCGGTCAGGGTGCCGGTCTTGTCGACGATCAGCGTATCCACCTCGCGCATTTTTTCAATGGCGCCAGCGTCGCGGAACAGAATCCCCTGCGTGGCCGCACGGCCGGTGGCGACCATCACGGACATCGGGGTGGCCAGGCCTAGCGCGCACGGGCAGGCGATGATCAGCACCGCCACGGCGTTGATCAGGCCAAACACCCAGCTCGGCTCGGGGCCGAAGAATCCCCAAACGAAGAAGGTCGCGATTGCGATCAGCACCACCACGACCACAAACTTGCCGGCCACCACGTCGGCCATGCGCTGCATCGGCGCCTTGGAGCGCTGGGCATTGGTCACCATCTGCACGATCTGCGACAGCATGGTGGCGGCGCCGACCTTGTCTGCGCGCATGACCAGCGCGCCGCTGGTGTTCATCGTGGCGCCAATCAGGCCGTCGCCGGCGCGCTTGGTCACCGGCACGGGCTCGCCGGTGAGCATGGATTCATCGACGGCACTGCTGCCCTCGGTCACCACGCCATCGACGGGCACTTTCTCGCCGGGCCGCACGCGCAGCAGGTCGCCGACGTGAACATGGTTCAAAGGCACGTCCTCCTCGCTGCCGTCAGCATTGATGCGGCGCGCCGTCTTGGGGGCCAGGCCCAGCAGAGCCTTGATGGCCGCCGAAGTCTGCGAGCGCGCCTTCAATTCGATGATCTGACCCAGCATGGTCAGCGAGATGATGACGACCGCCGCCTCGAAATAGACGGCGACGCGGCCGTGGGCGATGAACGAGTCTGGAAACACGCCGGGCGCGAGGGTGGCGACCACGCTGTAGACAAAGGCGGCGCCGGTGCCCAGGCCGATCAGCGTCCACATATTGGGGCTGCGGTTGACGATGGACTGCCAGCAGCGGACGAAAAATGGCCACCCCGTCCACAACACCACCGGCAGCGACAGCACCAGCTCGACCCAGGTCTGGGTCTTCATGTCGAACCAGCCGAGGCGGTGGCCGAACATCGCCAGGATGGTGACCACCACGGTCAGCGGCAGGGTCCACCAGAAGCGGCGCTGAAAATCGATCAGTTCGCTGTTGTCCTCCTCATCCAGCGGAATCACCGGTTCGAGCGACATGCCGCATTTCGGGCAATTGCCGGGATGATCCTGCTGCACTTCCGGGTGCATGGGGCAGGTGTAGATGGTCCCCGCCGGGACCTCCATGGGCGCCGCTGCAGAAGCTGCCGGGGTCTGTTCGCCAGCGGCATGGCCGTGGTGATGGCGGCCATGTGCCGCTTCGCCCTCGGGCACCAGATGCATCTGGCACTTGGGGCAGCGACCCGGTTGCTTCTGCCGCACTTCTGAATGCATGGGGCAGACATAGAACATGTCGGAATGCGCTGCCTCAGAGGCCGTGGCGTTGACAGCTGCACGGAGAGCATCTGTTGCTGGAGCACCACCCAAGGCAGCCGAATCTCCCTTGCCGTGCTGATGTATGTGATTGCTCATGTCAATGTCCTTGTGGAGTTTGGCTCGACCCTTGACCTGTTCAGCATGGCAAGGTCGAGGCTGTTTTTATTGGACGAATCTGGCTTGTTCTACTTTTTGTATGCTTGCCCGGCGGCTGCACGCGACGGCTAAACCGTCAAGGCGTAACGCTGATGCCGTTGGGCGTCTTACCCACCGGAACGGTTTTCACGACCTGATCGTCTTTCACATCGAGCACAGAAACTGAATTGGGGCGCCCTAGATTGCCATCACCGACCTTTTTTCCCATCATGCTCAGAACGCTTGAGAACAAGTCAGGGTTTTGAAACATCAGGCGAAACGCCTGCTCCCTCGCAGCGTCGCGGCCTTCGCGCAGTTGTCCCATCGCATGGGTTACTTCCCCTACGGCTTCACGCTCCTGCTTGATGAACGGGTGGTTCTGCGCAAGCGGTTGGCGGTTCTTGCTAAGCGACTCGGCCAGCAAGGCAACGCCGCGCATCCATGGACTGAACGCTTCAGAGAGCAAATAACGGCTGGTGCGCATCGGATGGAGCCACTTGAGCATTTCGGCTGTCCAGGGCGTGGCCAGCGCTTGCGCCCAAGGACTGACGAATGCCCGGTAAAGTGCTTCGTTGACCGTCGAGACTTGTTTCACTCGCTCAAAAGCTTCCTGCGGGTAATCCGTTTTCAGGTCTTGCACCTGACGGGGTTCGAAGCGGATGCTGTAGCTGGGTTTATGGCAGTCCGGGTCACCCGACGGGTTGTCGATCTTCATTTCATAGAGGCCCGGGGCCAGCGCTTCAATGTCAGCCAGGCTCTCCAGGATGGCCCGGTGCTCTAAACGAGCCACCCTGGCAGAGACAAAAATGCCGAGATGGCCGACATGCGGGTTTGTGAGGTAGACGATGCGCTGCCCGGCTTGCCTGAGATTCTCTGTGTCGCTGTAGACAGCGGGGATCCATCCAAGCGCCTGGTGCGGTGGCGTGATGTTGTCGCCGTAGGATGCAAAGATGACGATTGGATTCGTGATCCGCCTCAGGTCAGCAGTGCAACCCTGGCAAATCCGGAAAAGACCTTGTTCAATCTGATTGCCGATGAACAGGTTCTCAACAATCGCGAGAATCTCTTCTCGACTCAGGAAATAAAAACCGTTCCACCAGCGTTCGAACTCCAGAAAGCGCCCCTGCTCGCTGTCAACGTTGGTGAAGAGTTGGGCGTACTTCTCCCAAACGGCCTTTTCGGGCTTGAGGTTCTCGAAATTCTGCGCCAGCCAGGCCCCGTCGAAGCGGCCATTGCCCAGGTCGGCCGTCAGATGCGCCAACCAGCTGCCGCCAAGAAGCCCTCCGGAAAGACGCATCGGATTGACACCGGACTCACCGGCCCAATACGACAAGGGTGAGCCATTGAGCACCACCGGCCCGACCAGACCGGCGCAGTCTGCGGACAGTAGCGTCACCGCCCACCCAGCCTGACAGTTGCCATAGAGCACAGGAGGCTTGCCAGGATGGCGTAGTGCGACCTCTTCGACGAAGCTCCGCAGCACATGCAACACGTCTGCCAGGGTCTGCCCCAGAGTCGGCTCCGGAAAGAAGATGACGAAATAAACCGGATGGCCTTCGCGCATGGCCATTCCAACTTCAGAGTCGCGCTTGAAACCGCCAATCCCAGGGCCATGGCCGGCGCGTGGATCTACGACGATGACCGGCGGTTTGTCAGGGTCGACGCAGTCGTCCCAGCAATGCTCGTCGATTTCGGTGATGCGCAGCAGTGCATAGTTGACTGGCCGCTCGAAGCGGCGCGCGTCCAGCAGCGTTTCGTGCTTGAAATCCAGAAGCGGCGGCAACCCGGCTCGCTCGTGCTCAAGCATGTTGTTCGCGCGCTGGCGAAGCGTGTCCCAGAAAAGTACCGTGCGTTCGAGGAAGTCCCGCTGGTAGTCGAAAAAGTCCAGCGCCGACAGAGCCTGAGTTGCCGGGGTCTGTTCGCCCGCGGCATGGCCGTGGTGATGCAGATGATGGTTCATGCCCATGTCTTTGTTGAGTTATCTCGATTCTTGACCTTGCCATCGCGGCAAGGTCAAGCCGTTTTCCTTGTGGACGCATCAAGCCCCGCACTGGTCCATGCCCCGATGGCTAGCGGGACAAAGACTGGCGGTACTGGACATTGATTTCATCGTGGCGGCGCCGTATCTCTGGCGGCCATTGCGCCTTGATCCATGACAGCACGGCCACGATCTCGTCGTCGCTCAGCACACCGCCGTAGATCGGCATGGCTGGGCGGTAGTCGGGCTGATTGATCAACTGGGCCAGCCCCTGCTTGGTGATGGCGAACAACTGCTCGTCCGGGTGGTGCCAGGTGTGGCCGCTCGCGTCGTGGGGCGGCGCCGGCAGCAGGCCATCGGGCCCACGATCACGCCAACTGGGCTGCCCCTCGCTCCTGGCGCCATGGCAGGCCGCACATTGTTGGGCATAGATGCGGGCGCCGACACGCAGCACCTGGGGATCATCGGGACGCAGGCTGTGCACCGGCGCCGCCGCCTGCCGATTGCTGACGCGCAGAGAAAAATAGCCCGCCCCTGCCACCAGCAGCA
>JAIOIA010000153.1:0-6494 GCA_019912745.1 Comamonas sp.
GCACGTCGCGCCCGGCCAGCGGCACACCCGCGCCCTGCTCGATGTCGGCCACGAGCCCCAGGCCGTCGGTGTTGTCGGCGTGGATGCGCCCGCCCTGCAGCACCAGCGTGTTGGCCGCGCCCGCCTGCGCCACGCGTTCGCTGCGCGTGTGCGCGAGGCGTGCGGCCTCGCGCTTGAGCGGCACCGTGATGTTGCAGCCGCGCCCGCCTTCCCGCGCGAAGCGGCGCAGCGCGTCGGCGAAGTCGGCCAGCGGCACGCGGCGCGCCTCGTAGCTCAGCCGCTCACCGGTCAGCTCGGCAAAGCGCGCATGGATCCAGGGCGAGCGGCTGTGGGCGATGGGGTCGCCCATCACGCAGTAGGTATCAAGAGCGGCGCTCATTGCGGCTCCTGGATCTGCGTTTGCAGCACCTGCTCGCGCGTGAACTTGAAGCGCGCGACGACCGCGAGCTGGTCGGTCTTGGCGCGCAGCTCGGGGCCGAAGGCACCGAACGGCCCGGCCGTGCGCGCGATCGCCTCGGCGCGGCCGTCCAGCAGCCGGTTGCCCGAGCCCTGCACGATCTCGGTCGAGAGCACGCGTCCGTCGTGGTTCACGGTGAGGATCATCACCAGCTCGCCATAGAGCTTCTTGCCGCCGGCCTCGGGAAAGTGGCGCGTACCCCTGTCTTCCACCTTGCGCCGCAGCCGGTCGTAGTACAGCGCGTAGACGGCCTCGCGCGTGGCGGGGCTGATGTAGCGCTTGCGCGGGCGGGCGTTTTCCTCGTTGATGCGCTTTTCGATCTCGGCCAGCAGGCGGATGAGCTGCTGGCGCTTTTCTTCCTGCGCCCGGCCCTCGGCGCTTTGATGCATCTGGCGCGGATCGGGCGCGGGCATCTTCGCGAGCCGGCGGCGCACCTGCACCAGCAGTTGCTGCTGCTCCTGCAGCAGTTGGTTCATCTGGCGCTGCGCATCCTCGGTGTCGTCGCCCGTGGCCGTGAGCGCCGAGTAGGGCAGCGGGCTGCTGGCGCGGCCCTGCTCGACGTTGCCACCGCCCGCCAGCGAGGCTTGCGCGATGGCCTGCGCCTTGTCGGGCGCCTCCCGGCCTTTGGCATTGACGAGGATCACCTCCAGCGGCGTGTCCTGGAAGATGCGGTCGAACGTCTGCGGCGCGACAAAGCGCACCGTGAGCAGCGCCGCGTGCACCGCGATCGACAGGCCCAGCGCCAGCTGCAGCGTGCTGACATGGCGCAGCAAGCGAAGCATGGTCACGGCGCGGGGGTCTCCGCGGCGCCTTCGCCGCCCTCGCTCATGTCCACCGCGATCGCCAGCGTCGCCTGCGGCGCGTCGGCCTCCTCGTCGTCGATCACGGCGTCGTCGCTGGTATCGAGTGGGTCGTCGAGCCGCGCCGCCAGTGTGCCGCTGAGCTCCAGCGTGATCTCGTCGGCCGCGCCCAGGCGCACGCGCACGCGCGCGCCGCGCGGCAGGCCCTGAGCGCCCAGCACCGGCAGCACCAGCGGCAGCGTGTCGGCGCGCACGAGGAAGTCGCCATTGCCGCCTTCGCGGATCACGGCGCAGTCGAGCTCGGTGATACCTTGCTGCCTGAGGTAACGCAGCGTCCACCAGCGCTCCATGCTCGCCTGGTAGGCGTTGTAGGCGCCGTAGGTCGCGTCGAAGCTGCTGATGATGGCCAGCAGGCTCGCATCCTTGGGCTTGAAAGGCGCGGCCAGCGCGGCCGTGGTGCCGTGGCGCACGCAGGCGATGATCTGCCACTGGTTGAACAGATCCACATAGCGGCGCAGCGGCGAGGTGGCCCAGGCGTAGCAGGGCACGCCTATGCCCGCGTGCGGCAGCGCGCGCAGGCTCATGCGCACCTTCACGCCGGGCGCCAGGCTCGCCTGGCTGCGGTAGATGCCGGGCACGCCGTGCTCGGCCAGCATCCGCCCCCAGGTGGCGTTGGCGACGATCGCGGCTTCGGCCACGATGAGGTCCAGCGGCGCGCCGCGATGGCGCGTTTCGATGGCGACGGTTTCGCTGCCATCGGGTTCCTCGCCATCGACACCCGAAAGGCGAAAGGTGTAATCGGGCCGGTTGAAGTTCTCGGGCTTGCCGCGCACCGCCTCGCGCCCGGCCTTGAGATGGCGCGCCAGCTTATACAAAAAAGTGAGTTCTTTGCGCTTGTCCAGCAAGGGCTGAGGTGTGTTTTCGCTTGAAACGCTGGGATCGCTGATCCAGTCTTCGGTGACGATGTGATCGAGCTGGTCGTGGCGGAAGTTGATCGCCACCTGCACGCGTTCGAGCCGCGTCTGGCTCGCCAGCACCGCGAGCGTCGCCTCGTCGTAGGTCACGTACAGCGACACCGCCGGGTTGGCGCGCTCGGCGTCCAGCGTGTAGGCCTGCACCACCTCGGGCGGCAGCATGGTGATCTTGTGCCCCGGCAGATAGACGGTGGAGAGGCGCTGGCGCGCCAGCGCGTCCAGCGCGTCGCCCGGCGCAATCGCCAGGCCCGGCGCGGCGATGTGGATGCCCACCGTCACGCGCCCGCTGCCCAGGCCCTGCACCGAGAGCGCGTCGTCGATTTCGGTGGTCTGCGAGTCGTCGATGGAATAGGCCGCCACGCTGGCGAGCGGCAGGTCCCGCGGCGGCTCGGGCGCCGTGACCGGGGTGAAGCCCGTGCCCTTGGGAAACCACTCGAACAGGAAACGCTGCCAGTGAAACGCGTAGGCCGAAGCGATCGCCCCCGCGTCCTGCAGCAGCGCCAGCGGCGCCTTGTGCGCGCTGCGACTGGCCTGCACCACGGCCTTGTACTCGGGCGCGTTCTTGTCGGGCCGGAACAGGATCTTGTAGAGCTGCTCGGTGATCGGTGCGGGGCAGCGGCCCTGCGTCAATTCGTCGGCCCAGGCGTCGATCTGCGCCTGCAGCTGCTTTTTCTTTTCGATCGCCGCCAGCGCCTGCTGCAGGATGTCGGCCGGCGCCTTCTTGAAGCGGCCCTTGCCCGCGCGGCGAAAGTAGTGGGGCGCGTCGTAGAGCGCGAGCAGCATGCCCGCGAGCTGCGGCGCCGGCGCCTGCTCGGAAAAATACTCGTGCGCCAGCTCGGCGAAGCCGAATTCGCCCTCGGGCGCGAACTCCCAGGCCAGCGGCAGCTCCACCGTGGCGGCCACCGCCTGCGCCTGCGCCAGCAACTCGTCCGGCGCGGGCTGCTCGAACCTGAGCATCAGCGCCGCGCCCTTGACCTTCACGCGCTTGCCGCTGGCAAGTTCGACCTGCGCGGAGTTTTCCGCCTCGGACAGGATGCGCCCGGCGTGGAATTTGCCCGCTTCTTCAAATAAGACATGCATGGGCCGGATTTTCCCATGCGATGCGGGGGCTCAGGCCGGGCTCAGACTTCGAGGATGAGCTGCGGGTCGAAATGCCGGTTTTCGTTCACGCCGCCCTTGGCGTAGCCGCGCGGATTGGCCACCACGCGCGTCTTGCCCACGCGGTAGTCAAAGCTGTCGTGCACGTGCCCGTGCAGCCAGAGCTCGGGCTGCCAGCGCTCGATGCGCGCCTCCAGATTCGAGACGAAGGCCGCGTTGATGGGCGAGCCGACGAATTTTTCCGCGATGCTGCCGCGCGCCGGCGCGAAATGCGTGACCACCACCGTGGGGCCATCGAAGGGCTCGGCGAAGCGCTTGTCCAGCCATGCGATCGACTGGTCGAACAGCAGCTGAGAGACGGCGGGGGTGAACAGATCGGCGAAGTCCGGCGCAATCGCGATGCGCGTGTAGTCGCGTGCGAAGGTGGTGATCTTCTGCAGCGCTGCGTCGCGCTGCTCGGTCGATTCGAACAGGCGAAAGTCCGACCACAGCGTGCAACCCAGAAAGCGCACGCCCTGGTGGCGCCACTCGTCGTGCTCGAGCACGCGCACGTTGCTGCCTTCGGCGTGCTGGCGCAGCTGCGCGTGCGTCGCCTCGATGCTGGCGCCGAAGAATTCGTGATTGCCGGCGACGAACAGCGTGGGCTGCGCGTACTGGCGCGCCCAAGCCATGGCCTGCTCGGGCCGCTGCAGATCGCCCGCGAGCACCACCACGTCGGCGTCGGTGGGCGGTGGCTCCATGGGATGAACGGACAGGTGCAGATCGGAGAGCAGGGCGATTTTCATGGCGGGGTGGTGTGTGGGAAGAGCCGCGCCAAGAATAAGCGAGGACGGCGGGGCGTGCTACGCGAGGGCGCAAAAGGCCAGCACGCCGTCCAGCTGATTTTCAAAATCGGACAGCGCATGCTCGCCGCCTTCGAGCACGATCTGGCTGGCAGCCGGGTAGCGCGCGACCATCTCGCGCCAGTCGAGCACCTCGTCGCCCTTGGCGGCGATCAGCAGTTCGCGCCCGGCGGGCGCATCCGGTCGGACGTCGAGCGCGCGCAGCTCGTCGACGTATGCCTCGCGGAAGAAGAAGCGCTCCTCGGGGTTGTGCCACGCCGTCTGCTCGCCGATATGGCGCGCCAGGTCCCGCGCCGGGTCGACGGCCGGGTTCAGCAGCACGCTCGCGCAGCGCTTTTCCTTCGCCACCCAGCTCGCGTAGTAGCCACCGAGCGAAGAGCCGATGACCGCCATGCGCTCGCCCGACCAGTGCGCGATGCCCGCCGCCACCTTGTCCATCGCCTCGCGTGGCGAGGGCGGCAGTTGCGGGCACCACAGCAGCACGCCGGGGTGGTGCCTCGCCACCGCCTGCGCCACGAGGCGTGCCTTGGTCGATTGCGGCGAGGAGCGAAAGCCGTGAAGGTACAGCAGGTGGGTGGTGGGCATGGCGGTGGCGATGTGGTGCGACACAGCGGCGTACTTTGACACAGTGGCACCCGGACACCCACCTGGCCCGCCACGCAACGAGGCCGCGCGTGGCGGCCTCGTTCATTGCACGCGAAGGTGTCTCAGAGACCGAGCTTGGCCTTGAGGGCTTCCCAGGCCGTCTGGTTCAGCCGCTTGCTGCTGGAGTAGTTGGCATTGAAGCTACGCTTCTGCTCATGCACGCGGTAGATGCGTGAGCTGCCCGAGCTGGAGGCCACGGCGCTCAGGGCGACCGAGTAGCCTATGGCGTCGGTGACGGGCGGGTGATCGGCAAAGCGCATGATTTCCACGCCGTGCACGGTCTCGATCGAGTAGCTGCCCAGCGTCGTGGCCACGCAATTGGGCGGATCAGCGAAGGTGTTCGCGAAGTCGCCTGACAGCGTGCATTCGTAGAACTGCGCCGCGCCGGAGGTGCCATTGGTGGCTGCGCCGAAGGCCACGCGCATGGTCTTGTTCGGCGCGGTGCCCAGACCCAGGCCCACCATGCCGCCAGCGGTCTCCAGTTTCACGCCCGATACCGGAAGCCTGCTGGTCATCTCCTGCAGCGAAGCGCCCAGGGTTGTGCTCTGGGCGCGGTTGAAAACATTGTCCACGACCAGGCCCGACGAAAGCGTCAGCCCGGTGTTCAGCATTTCTTGCGAGCCCGCCGGGAAGGTGGCGCTGCCCACGGCGCTGGCCAGCGCGTTGTTGGGCGTGGTGATGCGGTTGGTGCCGGGGTCGGCCTGCCAGCGCGTCACCAGGGCCGTCATCGCTTCATCGGCCACCGAGGTCGAATGGGAGAACGAGATGCGTTCGACCATGCCGCCGGAACCGGTGCAACTGACGGAGCGCGAGGGGGTGCCGAGCGTCACGGGGATGATGAGGTCGCGGTTGCACAGCCGCCAGCCACTGGGCGTGAGGGCCAGCGTGGCGTACAGCGATGCGCCGTTGCCGCCCTCGAAATCCGGGCGTTGCACGCCGCCGGTTTTGCCTGCGCGTTCGTCGGTCACGACGGCGCCCGATGCGGCCGGATCGATGCGCAGCGTCTGCACGAACCAGTCGCCCGCGCCGGCATAGGTCAGGCTGCCCATCTGGGTGGAGGGCGATCCGCCGGTGGCCTGGTCCCCCACCTCCAGGGCAACCCCCTCGCGCAGCGCGATCGAGGTGAATGCGGCGATCCAGCGTGCGCTGTCCTGCACGTTCTCGTCGCTGGTCGTCGGGTCACCCTGGTAATCGTCGATCTTGTCTGCGGCAATGCCCAGTTGCACCGCCACGTTGGCGCGCGCCGCCGCCTCCGTCATGCCGGCGGCCACGCCCGCCTGCACCAGCGTCGTCAGCGGGTTGATGCCGCCGTCCGAGCCCGCCGGGCGTCTCATCACGTAGTCGGCCGTGGTCGCGGCCTGCGCGGGCTTGTTGGCGTCGATCGCGGTGCCGGCATCGACGGGGTCACCCGCACGCACCAGGGCGATCAGACGGCCCGCGGCGGCGTCACTCTCGGGAGCCTGCAGCGAATACTTGCCATCGGCCGCCGTCGGCGCGGATTTGGGTTCACCCGCATCGCACTGGTCGTTGCCGTTCAGATCGAGGCAGACCGTGACGTTCTTGAGCGCCGCGTTGCGGGCCACCTGCCCCTGCAGCGTGACGAGGCCAGGGGTCGGGTCCGGGGCGGGCGGGTCGTCGCTGCCGCCGCCGCAGGCGGTCAGGCCCAGCGCGATGGCGG
>JAIOIA010000154.1:0-5557 GCA_019912745.1 Comamonas sp.
CGCCCGAGCCCACCTGGCCCCTGGGCCGCGCCGTGGCGCAGATCCACGGGGTCTACATCCTGGCCGAGAACACCCAAGGTCTGGTGATCGTGGACATGCACGCGGCGCATGAGCGCATCGTCTACGAGCGACTGAAGGCACAGATCGACGCCGAAGAACGCATCGCCAGCCAGCCGCTGCTGATCCCGGCCACCTTTGCCGCCACGCCCGTGGAAGTGGCCACGGCCGAGACCCAGGCCGACACGCTGGCCATGCTGGGGCTGGAGATCACGGCGTTTTCCGAGCGCACGCTGGCGGTGCGTGCCGTGCCCACCACGCTGGCGCAGGGCGATGCGGTGGAGCTGGCGCGCAACGTGCTCGCCGATCTTGCGCAACACGATGCCAGCACCGTGGTGCAACGCGCACGCAACGAGATCCTGGGCACCATGGCCTGCCATGGCGCCGTGCGCGCCCACCGGCTGCTCACGCTGCCGGAAATGAACGCACTGCTGCGCCAGATGGAAACCACCGAGCGCTCCGACCAGTGCAATCACGGCCGTCCGACTTGGCGCCAGCTCTCGATGAAAGAGCTGGACGCACTGTTTCTGCGCGGCCGCTGACCTTTCTTTCCCCCGCCTTTTCCCTCACACCACTTTTCCGCGCACCAGCGTGGTGCGGGTGTGCGCACCGTTGTGTTTTGACACTGCACCAATTGTGGACATGCATGAAGGTATGTTTATTTGGCATAATGCTGCACCGCGACATCATTCCTTCAAGGTGCATTTCATGAGCGCTCATCTCTCCGCCGGTCAGTTCCTCGAACGCGTTGCCCAACGCAACCCCCACCAGCCCGAATTCCTGCAGGCGGTGACCGAGGTCATGGAAACCCTGTGGCCCTTTCTCGAGGCCAACCCGCGCTACACTGAGCAGGCCCTGCTCGATCGTCTCGTCGAGCCCGAGCGCGTGGTCAGCTTCCGCGTGACCTGGACCGACGATCAGGGCGGCGTTCATGTCAACCGCGGCTACCGCATCCAGCACAGCATGGCCATCGGCCCGTACAAGGGTGGCCTGCGCCTGCACCCCTCGGTCACGCTCTCCATCCTCAAATTCCTTGCATTCGAGCAGACCTTCAAGAATGCGCTCACCACGCTGCCCATGGGCGGTGCCAAGGGCGGCTCCGACTTCGACCCCAAGGGCCGCAGCAACGCGGAAATCATGCGTTTCTGCCAGGCTTTCGCGAGCGAGTTGTTCCGCCACGTCGGCGCCGACACCGATGTGCCGGCGGGCGACATCGGCGTGGGTGGGCGCGAGGTCGGCTTCATCGCCGGCATGATCAAGAAGCTCACCAACCGCGCCGACTGCGTGCTCACGGGAAAGGGCATGAGCTTCGGCGGCTCGCTCCTGCGCCCCGAGGCCACCGGCTACGGCCTCGTGTACTTCACCGAGGAAATGCTCAAGACGCGCGGCAAGAGCCTGGACGGCATGCGCGTGTCGGTGTCGGGCTCGGGCAACGTGGCGCAATACGCGATCGAGAAGGCCATGCAGCAGGGCGCCAAGGTCGTCACCTGCTCGGATTCGAGCGGCACCGTGATCGACGAGGAAGGCTTCACGGCCGAGAAGCTCGCCATCCTGATGCAGATCAAGAACGAGCAATATGGCCGCGTGAGCGACTACGCGGCCCGCGTCGGCGCGAAATTCCAGGCCGGTGTGCGCCCATGGCACGTGCCCGTCGACGTGGCGCTGCCCAGCGCGGTGCAGAACGAGCTTGACGAGAGCGACGCGCGCACGCTCATCAAGAACGGCGTGCAATGCGTGGCCGAAGGCGCGAACATGCCCTCGACCATCGAAGCCGCCAAGGCCTTCGAGGCGGCCGGCGTGCTCTACGCCCCCGGCAAGGCCAGCAACGCCGGCGGCGTGGCCACCTCGGGCCTGGAAATGAGCCAGAACGCGCAGCGTCTGGTCTGGTCGCGCGACGAAGTGGACGCGCGCCTGCTCTGCATCATGCAGAACATCCACGGCGCCTGCCTGGAGCACGGACGCCGCCCCGATGGCAAGATGAGCTACATCACGGGCGCGAACGTGGCGGGCTTCGTGAAGGTGGCGGACGCGATGCTGTCGCAGGGCGTGATCTGAACCTCCTCCCCCACTGGGGGAGGATTGAGGCGGGGGCCAGCGGCTCCCGCGCAGACATCTGCCGCTTCGCACTGCCGCAGGCGCACCCGGCCCACAGAGGCACCCCCAATCGGGTTGCCTCTTTTTTCATAGCTGCTTGCACACTTTGGCTGGGTGTTAGAGCCGGATTTCATTCAAAACCAGCCTGGTGCACTCCGCATCAAGGCTACTCTTCACGCCACCAACGCCCACAGTCTCATGGGCACATGGTTATAGTGAGGTGATGCTCGGAAATACCTTGACGGAGCTTGTCATGACCGCTGCTACCGTTCGCCCCGTGGCGATCAAGATCGATGAGGACACCCAGGCCCGCATCAAGCGCTTGGCTGACGCTCGACATCGCACGTCACACGGGCTGATGCGCGAGGCGATCACACAGTACGTCGAGCGCGAGGAAAAACGCGAGGCCTTCCGCCAGGACACGCTCAAGGCTTGGGAAGAGTACCGCGCCACCGGACTGCATGCGAGCGCCGAAGAGGTGCAGGCATGGCTTTCGAGCTGGGGCACGGATAACGAGTTGCCCACGCCCACATGCCACAAGTAAGGTTCGCGCCCCCCGCCATCCGTGACTTGGAGCGACTGCGCGAATTCCTCCGTGCCAAGAGCCCCATCGCGGCCAAGCGGGCAGGTGAGGTGATCGTCAAGGCAGTGCAGGTGCTGGGTTTGCAGCCCGGGATCGGCCGCCCCATCGAGGACATGCCCGACGAGTTCCGGGAGTGGATCATTGACTTCGGCGCCAGCGGCTACGTGGCCCGCTACCGCATCGACTCAGATGCCGTCACGATCCTGACGGTGCGGCACCAGAAAGAGGTGGGCTACTGATAGGGACACGCAAGCGCGTGTCGGAACCTTTTCGTGAGCGTTCAGGGCGGCAGGCTTGCCATCCCGGCTTCCCCCGCTTCAATCCGGCCCCACGCCACCATCGGGCGCACCTTACATGCTCTGCACCAGTCGGCGAACAGCATCACGTCCACATACGCCTCGCCGCGCTCGATCTTGGAAACGTAGGACTGCCCCAACTCCAAACGCTGGGCCAATTGCATTTGCGTCAACCCCGCCGCCAAACGGATATCCACCAGTACGGCGCGCAGAGCCCGATAGCGGGGATGGTGGATGGAAATCGGCACGCGCGCATGCTGAAGTCCATATCGGAATAGTCCTATTACGACTATTACATGTAGTATCGGAGCCGCACGGGCAGAGGGTTGCTCGCGCTGACGTCAACCTGCAAAAGCGAGAGGAAACAATGAAAAAGCAACTGATCATCACCGGACTGATGTGCGCCCTGTTGGCCGCCTGCGGCGGCGGGAGCAGTGACGACGCACCGACACCGACACCAACTCCGACACCAACTGCCACTGTGTGAGGGATTCTGGGCAGGCCAAGCCTCAACAGGTACGAGTGTTCTATTGACCGTACTGGAAAACGGGGAGACTTGGGGTGTCTATACGAGTGGCGGCTACATTGTTGGAGCACTCGCTGGCAACACCACCACCTCAGGTTCGCACGACCTGCAAGGTAACGGGAAAGATTTCAACCTGCTTGCAGGGACAGTCACGCCAGGCTCTTACTCGGGCACATTCAGCGCCAAGGACCATGTATCGGTCAAACTGTCAAACGGAACAACGTTCACCGGAAACTACCGCCCCTTCTACGACCAACCAGCGTCGCTGACAGAACTTGCCGGAACCTTCTCCGGGCAAGTTGCTACAGGATCAGGTTCCGGGTATGGCTTGATCACCATCTCGTCGTCTGGCGCCATCTCCATACCCGAAGACCGAGGCTGCAAGTCTTCCGGCACGGTCAAGCCACGCGCCTCAGGCAAGAATGTTTTTGATCTCTCCGTGACCTTTAGCGGTAGCACCTGCGTACTCGGCAACGGCACCACGGTCAGAGGAATCGCCGTCTATGACAATGTCGGTCGATCGCTCCTTGGCTTGGCATTGAATGGTGCAAAGAGTGATGGTTTCATCTATTTCGGCACGAAATAAATCGAAAACCAAAAGGTCGAGTGAGACGCATGCAAAGCGCCCACTCGGCCTTGGCACTACTTGCATCACAAGCAGGTGACCGTCGGCTCTAAACACTGATCACCTGTACCCAAGGCACCTCTGCCATCGGTTCGTAGTTCCCCACCACCCAAACACGGCCCGTCTCACCCGCGCGCCGTGCCTCCTCACCCAGCGCCCCGCGCAGATAGCGGATCGACGCGTGGTCCAGCGCCGCCTCGGGCTCGTCGAGCAGCGTGAGCGGCGCGCCGCTGGCGAGCGCTACGGCCAGCAACACCTTGCGCTTGCTGCCGGTCGAAAGCCGAAACATTTCCTTGCGCAGATGCTCTTGCAGTGCCAGGCCTTGCACGTGCCGCTGCCAGTCGTCCTCGCGCCACGCGGGGTAGCGCGCGGCAAGCTCTGTGGCCCAGCGTTCGGGCGAAATCTCCGGCCATGGCGCGCGCGGATCGCGCCAGAACAGGCCTTCGGGCGAACGCTCTCGCCAGTCCGCAACATCGGCCCCGCCCCAGCGCACCGTGCCTGCCGATGGCGCCACCTCGCCCGCCAGCACGCGCAGCAGCGGCCCTGCGGTTTCACCCTCTTCATCAAGCAGCAGGGACAGGCCCGCGCCAAAGCTGGCGTTCCAACCCGCCAGCCTCGCCCCGCCTTCGCCGCCCAGCGCCACTCCCCTTGCAATCAGGCCCGTCGGTGACCATTTCCCGCTCATGCTTCGTGCTCCATTCTTGCCACTCGCGTGTTTTTACACTGTGCGCCATGCCTGATTCCGATTCCCCGACGCGCCCGGCCCAGCTAGCCCACCGCCCCGCCCCGCGCGCGCTGGGCGCGCTGCTGCCCTTCCTGCGCCCCTACCGCTGGCCGATCGCGCTGGCGCTGGCATTTCTGCTGCTGGCGGCGGCCGCGACGCTGGCGTTTCCGCTGGCGCTCAGGGTCGTCATCGATCGCGGCCTGCCCTACGCCACGCAAGGCACGATGCTGCGCGCGCATTTCGTTTTGCTGTTCGCCGTGGCCGTCGCTGTCGGCGTATTCTCGGCAGCGCGCTACTACATGATGAGCTGGCTGGGCGAGCGCGTGACGACCGATCTGAGGAGCGCCGTCTACGCTCACGTGCTGCGGCAAAGCCCGGCGTTTTTCGAAACCACGCAGACGGGCGAGGTGCTCTCGCGCCTGACGGCCGACGCGACGCTGGTGCAGACCGTCATCGGCTCGTCGTTCTCGATGGGGCTGCGCAACGCGGTGCTCGGGCTGGGCGCGCTCATCATGCTGGTCTGGACCAACCCCTACGTGATGTCGGTGGCGCTGGCGGCGGTGCTCGTCGTGGTGCTGCCCGCGATGTGGATCGGGCGCAGCGTGCGGCGCCTCTCGCGTGCCAGCCAGGACCGCGTGGCCGACGCCAGCGC
>JAIOIA010000155.1:0-3197 GCA_019912745.1 Comamonas sp.
CACGCTGCACTGGGCGCACGACGCCATGCGCCCGCGCGGCGTCCGCGAAGGTGGCGCGCTGACGATCCGCACCGCGGAGCCGATGCGCCAGGTCGAGCATCTGTGCCGTCTGCTCGCCGAGCACCTGACCCAAGTGACGCTGGCGGCTCCCGTGGGCGATCTCATTCTGGAGGCGCTTGATGTGGTGCCGCTTCAGGAGCGACATGGCTCGCTGTTGCCAGACAAGGCAGTCGGCAGCGAACCCCTGACGCGGGTACTTGAACGCATCGCCGCACGGCTGGGGGCCGAGCGCGTGCGGCGGCCCGTGCTGCACGAGGATCATCGCATCGAGTGGGCGAAAGACTGGCAATCCGCATCCCTCGCTCTGCCTCGGTCGCGCGTGCGGCCCGCCGACACGCCTCAGCCCACCTTCATCCTGCCCGAGCCGTTGCGGCTGGCGGTGCGCGGGCACCGTCCCCTCTTCCAGGGGCCGCTGATGCTGCTCATCGGCCCGCATCGCGTCGAAGGCGGATGGTGGCACCGGCGCGAGGACGATGCGTGCAGCCACCATATCGAGCGCGACTACTGGGTGGCGCTGAGCGAGCACGCGGGCGTGCTCTGGATCTACCAGGAACGCCTGGCGGGTGATGCCACGGCCTGGTACCTGCACGGCCTCTTTGCGTGAGGACACGCCATGGCCAGCGCCTCGCCCGCCCTGCCCGAGTACGCTGAACTGCAGTGCCTGAGCAATTTCTCGTTCCTGCGCGGCGCCAGCCACCCCGAGGAACTGGTCGAACGCGCCCGCCAACTCGATTACGCGGCGCTGGCCCTCACCGACGAGTGCTCGATGGCCGGCGTGGTGCGCGCGCATGTTTCGGCCAAGGCGCAGGGACTGAAGCTGCTCATCGGCAGTCAGTTCGAGGTCGAAGCCGACGAGCCGTTGGCACCCTTCACACTGGTCGTGATCGCCTGCAACCGAACCGGCTATGGCGACCTGTGCGAATTCATCACCCGGCTGCGGCGGGCCTCGCCGATCAAGGGCAGCTACCGTCTGCGTGCGGCCGACGTCGATCCGCAGGCCCTGCGCGATTGCGTGGTGCTGGCCGCCCCCGGGCGTCCGGCCACGTCCGATCGCTTGCTCGCCATCGCGCGCTGGCTGCTCGATCGCTTCATGGGCCGCTGCTGGCTGGCCGCGCAGCTGCTGCGCCAACTGGATGACGAGATGTGGCTGCATCGGCTGCGCGAGGCGAGCGCGCTCAGCGCCATCCCGCTGGTGGCGTGTGGCGACGTGCACATGCATCTGCGCTCGCGCAAGACGCTGCAGGACGTGCTCACCGCCACGCGTCTGGGCCAGCCCCTCACGCGGTGCGGCCTTCAGTTGCACCCGAATGCGGAGCGGCACCTGCGCTCGCGCCTGTGCCTGGCGCAGACCTGCCCGCCCGAGCTGCTGGCCGAGACCCTGCGCGTGGCGGCGCGCTGCAGCTTCCATCTGGACGAGCTGCGCTACCAGTACCCGGAGGAAGTCGTGCCGGTCGCGGAGACCCCGGCCAGCCATCTGCGCCACATCACATACCAAGGCGCCGCGCGGCGCTGGCCCGACGGCGTCCCGGTGAAGGTGCGCTCGCAGATCGAGCATGAATTGGCCCTGATCGCCGAGCTGAACTACGAGCCCTATTTCCTCACGGTCGCGGACATCGTCGCCTTCGCCCGCTCGCGTGGCATCCTGTGCCAGGGGCGCGGCAGCGCAGCCAACTCGGCCGTCTGCTACTGCCTCGGCGTCACGGAAGTCGATCCGGCGCGCATGGCGACGCTTTTCGAGCGCTTCATCAGCAAGGAACGTAACGAACCACCCGACATCGACGTGGACTTCGAGCACGAACGACGCGAAGAGGTGATCCAGTACCTGTACCGCAAGTACGGGCGCGAGCGCGCGGCGCTCACCGCCGTGGTCATCACCTATCGTTTCAAGAGTGCGCTGCGCGACGTGGGCAAGGCGCTGGGGTTCGCGCCCGAGACGCTCGTCGCGCTCGCCCGCGGGCATCGCTGGCGCGATGGCCGGGAGATCACTCCCGAGCGGCTCGCCGAGGCGGGGCTGTCGGCGCAGAGCCTGAAGGTGCGCCAGCTGGTGCGGCTCACCGGTCGGTTGCTGGGTTTTCCTCGGCACCTGAGCCAGCATGTGGGTGGCTTCGTGCTCACACGCGGACCGCTGTCGCGCATGGTGCCGATCGAGAACGCGGCCATGCCGGATCGCACCATGATCGAGTGGGACAAGGACGACTTGGACGCGCTGGGCCTGCTGAAGGTGGACGTGCTCGCCCTGGGCATGTTGACCGCGCTGCGCAAGGCCCTCGCCTTCATCGGCGCTCGCCTCGGCCGGCCCTTCGCGATGCAGGACATTCCTCCCGAGGATGCCCCCACCTACGAGATGATCGGGCGGGCCGACACCATCGGCGTGTTCCAGATCGAGAGCCGCGCGCAGATGAGCATGCTGCCGCGCCTACGCCCGCGCTGCTACTACGACCTGGTGATCGAGGTGGCCATCATCCGCCCCGGCCCGATCCAAGGCGGGATGGTTCACCCCTATCTCAACCGGCGCCAGGGCCGGGAGCCGGTGAGCTACCCGAGCGAGGCGCTGCGCGAGGCGCTGAGCCGCACGCTGGGGGTGCCGATTTTTCAGGAACAGGTGATGCAGATCGCGATGCTCGCGGCGGGCTTCACGCCCGGCGAGGCCGACCAGCTGCGCCGCTCGATGGCCGCGTGGAAGCGCCAGGGCGATCTGGAGTCGTATCGCGCCAGGCTAGTCGATGGGATGACGGCGCGCGGCTACGAACATGCGTTTGCCGAAGCCATCTTCGAGCAGATTCGGGGGTTTTCCGAGTATGGCTTTCCCGAGAGCCACGCGGCCAGCTTCGCTCTGCTGGTCTATGCCTCATGCTGGATCAAGCGCCATCACCCGGCCGAGTTTCTCGCGGCCATGCTCAACAGCCAGCCGCTGGGCTTCTACACCCCGAGCCAGCTGGTGCAGGACGCGCGCCGCCATGGTGTGCAGGTGCTCCCGGCCGATGTGCTCGCGAGCGACTGGGACTGCACGCTGCAAGGGACGGCAGCACTTCCCGCCATGCGCCTGGGCCTGCGCATGATCTCGGGTCTGGCGCGGGCCGTGGCCGGGCGCATCGTGGCGGCGCGGGGGCAGGGGCCCTTTGCGGACGCCGAGGACC
>JAIOIA010000156.1:0-2029 GCA_019912745.1 Comamonas sp.
ACTCATCCCGGACCGGCTCCTGAGCCCCATTGAAATCCAGCAAATCCTGCAAGAAGAAGCACTGACATCATGAGCAAGCAAATCCGCAACATCGCCATCATCGCCCACGTGGACCACGGCAAGACCACGATGGTCGACCAGTTGCTGCGCCAAAGCGGTACCTTCGCCGCGCACGAGAAAGTCGTCGATACGGTGATGGACAACAACGCCATCGAGCGCGAGCGCGGCATCACCATCCTGGCCAAGAACTGCGCCGTGACCTGGAACGGCACGCACATCAACATCCTCGACACGCCCGGCCACGCCGACTTCGGCGGCGAGGTGGAGCGCGCCCTGTCCATGGTGGACGGCGTGGTGTTGCTCATTGACGCGCAGGAAGGCCCGATGCCGCAGACGCGCTTCGTTACCAAGAAGGCACTGGCGCTGGGCCTCAAGCCCATCGTCGTCGTCAACAAGGTGGACAAGCCCGGCGCGCGGCCTGACTGGGTGGTGAACGCGGCCTTCGACCTGTTCGACAAGCTGGGGGCCAACGACGAGCAGCTCGACTTTCCGGTGGTCTATGCCTCGGGCATCAATGGCTGGAGCTCGCTCACGCAGGGCAACCCGGGCGAGCAGTGGGGGCCGGATATGTCCGCGCTGTTCGAGACCATCCTCAAGCACGTACCCTCGGTGCAGGGCGACCCGAACGCTCCCTTGCAGATGCAGGTTTCGGCGCTGGACTATTCCACCTTCGTGGGCCGCATCGGCGTGGGGCGCATCAACCAGGGCACGCTGCGCGCGGGGCAGGATGTGCTGGTGATGGCCGGGCCCGATGGCGAGAGATACAAGGCACGCGTCAACCAGATCCATCAGTTCCAGGGGCTGGACCGCGTGCAGGTGAGCGAGGCGGGGCCGGACGAGATCGTGCTGATCAACGGCATCGAGCACATCGGCATCGGCGAGACGCTGACCGATCCGGACAATCCGCAGCCGCTGCCCATGCTCAAGATCGACGAGCCGACACTGACGATGAATTTCTGCGTCAACACCTCGCCGCTGGCCGGGCGCGAGGGCAAGTACGTCACCAGCCGCCAGATCTGGGATCGGCTGCAGAAGGAGCTGCGCTCCAACGTCGCGCTGCGCGTGAAGGAGACGAGCGAAGACGGCATTTTCGAGGTTTCGGGCCGTGGCGAATTGCACCTGACCATCCTGCTGGAGGAAATGCGCCGCGAAGGCTACGAGCTGGCCGTTTCCAAGCCGCGCGTGGTGTTCAAGGAGATCAATGGCGAGAAGTGCGAGCCGATCGAGCTTGTCACCGCCGACGTGGAAGAGCAGCACCAAGGCGGCGTGATGCAGGCGATGGGCGAGAGGAAGGGCGAGCTCGTGAACATGGAAAGCGACGGGCGTGGGCGCGTGCGCCTCGAATACCGCATCCCGGCGCGCGGCCTCATCGGTTTCACCAACGAGTTCCTGAATCTGACGCGTGGCACCGGCCTGATCAGCAACATTTTCGACAGTTACGAGCCACACAAGGGCGAGATTGGCGGGCGCAAGAACGGTGTACTGATTTCGATGGACGCAGGCGAAATTTTCACCTATGCGCTGGGCAAGCTCGACGATCGTGGCCGCATGTTCGTGAAGGCGGGCGACCCGGTCTACGAGGGCATGATCGTCGGCATCCACAGCCGCGACAATGACCTGGTGGTAAACGCCACGCGCACCAAGCAGCTCACGAACTTCCGCGTGAGCGGCAAGGAAGATGCGATCAAGGTCACGCCGCCGATCGACCTCACGCTGGAATACGGCGTCGAATTCATCGAAGACGACGAACTGGTCGAGATCACGCCCAAGAGCATCCGCCTGCGCAAGCGCCACCTGAGCGAGCATGAGCGCAAACGCGCGGCGCGCGAAGATCGCTCCGAATAAGGCACCCATTCAAGGAGACCGCATGGACCAGCCGGAAGTCCTCACCGAAGTACGCGGCCAGATCGGCTGCATCACGCTCAATCGCCCCAAGGCGCTCAATGCCCTGTCGCTGGGCATGGTGCGC
>JAIOIA010000157.1:0-8976 GCA_019912745.1 Comamonas sp.
CTGTGGCGGTGGCGCGTTTCGCCGCCGCCGTCGGATTGTGGGCAACTGCCCGGGGCTTCGCGGCCGATCTGCGCGTTGCCGCGTGGGCGGTGCGCATGCCATGTTGCGCGGTCTGAGCGCGCACGGGCAGGTAGAGGACAATGGTTTCGCCCGGTTTGAAGTGGCTCGTGGATTTCAAGTCGTTCCAGTCCGCCACGTCGCCGGGCTTGACCTTGTAGTGTCTGGCGATGCTCATGACGCTGTCGTGCCTGCCCGCGCGTATGGTGCTGCGGTGGATGACCACTTCCGGTGTGAAGGCGACCTGGCCATTGTCGGCAACGTTGCCCGGCACGTCCTTGTCGGAGGTGGCCGGGCGTGCCACCATCAGCGCCGATCCCGCCTTGATCATCATGCGGGGAGGAATGGCGTTGATGGAGCGCAGTTGCGCTTCGCTCGTTCCCGTGCGCTGCGCGGCCGAGGCCACGCTCATCGTGGTGGGAACGGTCCAGACCGTCCAGCTGGCGAGTTGCCCTTCGTTGTAGGTCTGGAAATTGCGACGGAAGGTTTGCGCGCTGTCCCAGGGCAGCAGGATCTTGGGCATGCCTGCGGCGAGGATGACCGGGCGATGCAGCGACGGGTTGAGCGCGCGAAAGTCCGATTCGCTGATGCCCGCCATGCGCGCCACGACGGAGACATCGATGTCGCGCGTGATGTCCACCGTGTCGAAGTAGGGGTGGTTGCCGATGCTCGGCAGCGTGAGCCCGTATTGTTCGGGGTGGGCGATGATGTTCTTGACGGCCTGCAACTTGGGCACGTACATCCGCGTCTCGGCCGGCAGGGTGAGATCGCTGTAGCTGGTGCCCAGGCCCGCCTTCTCGTTGCGTGCAATGGCGCGCGCCACGCTGCCTTCACCCCAGTTGTAGGCGGCGAGCGCGAGGTCCCAGTCGTCGAACATGTCATGGAGCTTTTGCAGGTAGTCGAGCGCTGCGCGGGTCGAGGCGAGCACGTCGCGGCGGTCGTCGCGAAAGGCATTCTGCTTCAGGTCGTAGCTGGTGCCTGTCGCGGGCATGAATTGCCACATGCCGGCGGCCTTCGCGCTGGAGACGGCCAGCGGATTGAAGGCACTTTCGATGTAGGGCAGAAGCGCCAGCTCGGTGGGCATGTTGCGCCGCTCCAGCTCTTCGACGATGTGAAAGAGGTATTTACTTGACCGCTCCGTCATGCGCTCGATGTAATCGGCGCGGGCCGAATACCACTGCTCCCGGTCCGCGACCAGCTCGTTCTTGAGGTCTGGCATCGCGAATCCACGACGTATGCGCTCCCACAGATCGGAGGGTGCGGCCACGCTGGTCACGTTGGTCTGCGTGGCCTTGCCTTCGGTGATGTTCTTCAAAGGGGCGGTGGGGTAGTCGTGTTCAGTGGCGGTGCTGCCGTCTTGCGTGGTGGAGGGGGCATTCTGCAGGTTGGCGCAACCCGCCAGCAGGATCATGCAGCTCAGGGCCGCAAGAGGCAGCCATCTCATCGAAAATCGTTTTTCCATTGGCGAAGGGTCGCGAAAACGGCGGCGGGATCGTTGGGGTTGGTTGCAGGGTCGTGCGCGCAGGCGCTGTGGACGACGGATGCCGCGCTCGTGCGCAGAAACGGGTTGATGGCCAGCTCGGTGGCGATGGTCGATGGCAGTGTTGGCATCTGCGCGTCGCGCAGCTGTTTGCAGTGTTGCAAATGGTGTTCCAGTTCGGTGTTTTGAGGTTCGACGGCGCGCGCGAAGACGAGGTTGGAAAGGGTGTATTCGTGGGCGCAGCACACGCGGGTGGCCAGCGGCAGCGCGGCCAGCCGCGCCAGCGATGCGTGCATCTGCGCCGGTGTCCCTTCAAAGAGGCGGCCGCACCCGCCGCAGAAGAGGGTGTCTCCGCAGAAGAGCACTGGTGTGCCATCGAGGTTGTCGCAGAAATAGGCGATATGCCCCGCGGTGTGGCCCGGCACGTCAATGACCGTGAGGCGCAGGCCCAGTGCCTGCACCTCATCGCCATCGTTCAATGCGGTAAAGGGTTGGGGAATGTTTTCGCGTGCGGGGCCGTAGACGGTGGCCGAGCTTGCGTTGTGCAAGGCCGATACGCCACCCGTGTGGTCGCCATGGTGGTGCGTGACTAGAATCGCGCGCAGTGACAATCGCATGCTGCGCAGCGCTTCGAGCACCGGCGCGGCATCGCCCGGGTCGACGACCAGGGCCTCGTGTCCATCGTGCACCAGCCAGATGTAGTTGTCGGAGAAAGCGGGCAGCGGCAGCAGTTTCATGAGCAGCAAAATTATAGGTTTCGACGACTGGCTGGAATCGCCCCCAGGCCGCTATCTGCTGGCGTGGGAACAGGAGCGCTACGATGAACTGGTGGCCGATTGTTTTGGCTACCACGCCCTGCAGTTGGGCTTGCCGCGGCTGCAGGGTTTGCGCGCCAATCGTATCCAGCATCGCTGGCTGGCGGTGAATGCCGCAGCGGCCGATGCGGCTGAAGAGAGTCCGGCTCCGGCCTTATGGGCCGATGCGGTGCAGCTCCCCTTTCCCGTGGCGAGTATCGATCTGGTGCTCATGCCGCATACGTTGGAGCTCAGCGTGAGCCCGCACGCCGCCTTGCGCGAGGCGGCGCGGGTGCTGGTGCCCGAGGGGCGCGTGCTCATCAGCGGCGTGAACCCGTGGAGCCTGTGGGGGCTGCGCCAGAGCCGCATGCAATGGTTCCGGCGTCTGGGCGCGAGCGGCCCCTTGTTCATTCCCGAGGCACAGGAATTCTTTTCGCCATGGCGTCTGCGTGACTGGCTGCGTCTGCTCGATCTGGAAGTGGAGACGGTGAGCCTCGGCTGCTTTCGCCCTGCGACCCGTGGGGGCGGCTGGCTCGAGCGCATGGGCTGGATGGATGCATTGGGGCCGCGCGGTTGGCCCGTTTTTGGCGCAGGCTACGTGATGGTGGCGGTCAAGCGCGTGCTGGGCCTGCAGCTACTGGAGCCCGCCTGGCGCGGCGCGCGGCCGCCCAAGGGAGCGACGGTGCCCGTGGTGCGGCGCGGTGCATCCGGTGGCGCGCCTGTTTTGTGTGATGAATGCAGGGAGTGAGGGTGGACGTGGTCGAGATGTACACGGATGGCGCGTGCAAGGGCAACCCCGGGCCGGGAGGCTGGGGCGTGCTGTTGCGTCACGGAACGACGGAAAAGGAGTTGAGCGGGGGTGAGCGCCTGACGACCAACAACAGGATGGAACTGCTGGCGGTGATCAAGGGGTTGTCGGCCCTCAGGCGCCCCTGTGAAGTCGATATCTACCTGGACAGCCAGTATGTGCGCCAGGGCATCACCCAGTGGATCCATGGCTGGAAGAAAAAAGGCTGGCGCACGGCGTCAGGCCAGCCCGTCAAGAACGTGGAGCTCTGGCAGCGGCTCGATGCGCTGGCGCACCGGTCGGAGCACGTGATCCGCTGGCATTGGGTGAAGGGGCATGCGGGGCACCCCGGCAATGAACATGCCGATGCGCTGGCCAACCGCGGCGTGGAGCAGGCCCTGGCTGCACCGCAGAGCCTTGATACTCTCCTGAAAACATAGCTTATAGCGCTTATGCAGCAAGCGCTATAGGCTGTTTCTTTAAAAATCCTTGACCAGCGAGACGCGCACGCTGCGTCCGGGTTGGGTGTAGGCGTCGAGCACGGACGAGCCGGCAGCCTGCCCGTAAACGTCCGGCCACAGCCAGTATTTGCGGTTCGTGAGGTTGTACAGCGCCAGGTTCAGGCGCGTGTCCTTGGCGAGGCGCCATTGCGCGCCAAGATCCAGGGTGGTGAACGATGGCGGTGCAAACTGAGTGTCGGGTTTGGAGTTGAAGATGGCGGTGTTGTCGATGTCACCTGACTTCTTCGCCTGGCGATGGCGCAGCTTGGTCCAGAGCGACCAGTCGGCGCTGTCGTAGCGCAGGCCGAACGCGAGCTGTGCCGGGTCCACCGAATTGAGAGGCCGGCCTGTCTCGCGGTTGCGTCCGCGCGCCATGCCCCAGGCGAAGGTGCTCGACAGGCGCCCGCCCGCCACCACGCCCCAGTCGTAGCTGCCCTTGAATTCAAAGCCGTGGATGCGCGCGCGCCCGATGTTGACCGACTGGAAGTAGCGAGTGGTGCCGACCTGCTCGACGAACTCGGCATCGACGATCAGGTTGGAGTAATCGTTGACGAAGGCGGTGAAATCCAGCTTCAGGTGCTCGAAGCGCCCACGCGCACCGAGTTCGAAGCCGCGGCTCTTCTCGGGCTGCAAATCGGGATTGGGCCGGATGACGACGCGCGCACCGGGCACGACGTAGTCGAGGTGATCGTTGAGCTGCCCTGGCTCGGGCGCGCGAAAGCCCTCGGAATACTGGCCGAACACGCTCCACTCGGTCGTGGCGCGCCAGAGCATGCCAAGCTTGGGTAGCACCTTGGATTGCGACAGCGACTTGCCCGGCAGCGCCGCCGGCGGGTAGAAGCCGTTCTGGCTGGTCACGTCGATCGAGAAATGGTCGATGCGCAGGCCGGGCGTGAACGTCCAATCGCCCCAGATCGATTCATTCTGCACGAACAGCGCGCCCGTGGTCTCGCGCGTATCGGGGAAGCGCTTGAGCGGGAAGACATCGGGTGGCAGCGGCGCCTGGCCGTCGTAGAGGTTGCCAATCGTGTTGCGGGTGTATTCGCCGCCGTAGACGATGCGGTGCGACCATTCGCCCGCCCGAAGCACCTTCTCGGCCTGCAGGCCCAGCTGCCAGATGCGTTCGTTGTAACGGTTGTCGCGCACGCGATGCACGCCGCTGTTGAGGTCGCTTGTGCCAATGCGCCGGGACGTGCTTTTTTGCAGGGCCACGATGCTGCGCAGGTGGTCGGCCCAGCCGCTGGCGATGTCGTAGCGCGCATCCCAGGTGAGGCGCTGGCGCCGCGCGTCGTAGCGCGAGGCTTCATCGAGGATGTCGCCCGGTTTGGAGGGCACGGGGCTGCGGCTGGAGAGCAGCTGCACCTCTGAATCGCGGTTGACGTGCTCGAAGCTGAGCATGTGGCGCTGCATGCGGGTCGGCGTGAGGACGACCTTGGCCAGCAGCGCCTGGTCACCGTCGCTTTCGGGGTTGGCCGTCGTGCGGCTGGCGTTGGGCGCGTCATTGCGGCCCATGGTCTCGAGCGCGTGCGCGCGGCGCGCGGTGGCCGTGAGCAACCATTGCACCGTGTCGCTGGCCTTGCCCGCGACCGTGCCGGCAACGGTCTTCGCGTCGTCTTCGCTGGCATATTGCGCGGAGATGCGCCCGCCCATGGTTTTCTCGGGAGCGCCTTCGGTGCCGCCGAGGAAATCTTGTGGGTTGAACGTGACGAAATTCACCACGCCGGCGAGCGCGTCCGAGCTGTACAGGGCCGAGGCGGGCCCGCGCAGCAGCTCGACGCGCTTGAACAGCTCGAGCGAGAGGTATTCGCGATCGAAGATGGCCGAGCGCGAGACGTAGCTGCGCGGCATGCGGATGCCGTCCACGGTCATCAGCACGCGGTTGCCGCCGATGCCGCGGATGTTGATGCCGGTGTTGCCGTCGCGCGCGAAGGCCGAGGATGCAGCGCCCACGGCCAAGCGGGCCGGGGCCGTGCGTACCGAGGTGTTGGGCAGGTCTTGCAGCGCGTCGCGCAGCGTCTGGCTTTGTTGCTCCTCGATCTGGCCTGCGCCGAGGATGTCGATGGACTGTGGCAGATCGTCCACCGCTTGCTCCTGCATGGAGCCGCTGACAACCATAGGCGGCAGTGTCGCGGCAGGGGTGCCCTGCGCCGCGGCATGACCGCTCATGCCGCAGGCGAGCAGGCCGCACAGCGCCATCGTGTGGTGGTGCGGATGGGGGGGGCTGGAATGCAGTCGCATGGGGATCCCTGATCGCCAGAAGCAAGAAATTCAAATAAGGGTGAACCCTAGGATGGCATAAAGCCTAACTTGAAGGTATCACTATTGCGACAAAAGGTAGAGTTTTTTGGTACAGCTTTTTTTATATCAGGGTAAACCACATGGATAATGAAATGATGGTCACCGGATTTCCTGCCGCCCCCGGTTGGCTCAATACACAGGAGACGGGTGGCGTTTTCTCTAGAAACGAGAGAGGATCGAGCATGAAAATCCGCCCGATGACGACCGTAGCCGCGCTGGTGCTTGCCGCCAGCGCCGTGACTGCCCTGGCGCAGGAAAAGAAAGACGCCCTTCTCCCGCAGGCTGAAATCAATCTGCAGGCCGGCTCCTCCCCCGTCGGCGAAGCGCTGATGCACCAGAATTCGAACGCCAAGGCGCCGGCCATGACGGTGGAGGAATTCGATAAGGCGCGCCAGATCTACTTCGAGCGCTGCGCGGGTTGTCATGGTGTGTTGCGTAAAGGTGCCACCGGCAAGCCGCTGACGCCCGACATCACGATCGACAAGGGCACGGACTATCTCAAGACCTTCATCGCCTACGGCTCGCCCGCCGGCATGCCGAACTGGCAGACTTCGGGCGAATTCGACGAAGCCACGGTCGATCTGATGGCGCGCTACATTCAGCAAGACCCTCCCACGCCGCCCGAATTCTCGCTGGAGGACATGGAGAAGAGCCGCAAGGAGTACATCGCGGTGTCTGCGCGTCCCAAGAAGAAGCTCAACAACTACAACATCAACAACATCTTTTCCGTGACGCTGCGCGACGCGGGCGAGATTGCGCTGATCGACGGCGATACCAAGCAGATCATCAACATCATCAAGACCGGCTACGCGGTGCACATCTCGCGTCTGTCGGCGTCCGGGCGCTACCTCTACGTGATCGGCCGTGATGCACGTCTGAACCTGATCGACCTATGGATGGAAAAGCCCGACAACGTCGCAGAAATCAAGATCGGCCTGGAGGCGCGCTCGGTCGAAACGTCCAAGTACAAGGGCTGGGAAGACAAGATCGCGATTGCCGGTACCTACTGGCCGCCGCAATTCGTGCTCATGGACGGTGACACGCTCAAGCCCCGGAAGATCGTTTCCACCCGTGGGATGACGGTGGACAACGAATACCACCCCGAGCCGCGTGTGGCCGCGATCGTTTCCAGCCATCAGCGCCCGGAATTCCTGGTCAATGCCAAGGAAACCGGCAAGATCTTCATGGTGGATTACACCGATCTGGACAATCTTGCGATCAAGCAGCTCGACGCGGCCAAGTACCTGCATGACGGGGGCTTCGACTCCACGCGTCGCTATTTCATGACCGCCGCCAACGCGTCCAACAAGATCGCGGTGGTGGACACGAAGGAAGACAAGCTGGCGGCGCTGATCGAGGTGGGCAAGACGCCGCACCCGGGGCGCGGTGCCAACTTCAAGGACCCGAAGTACGGTCCGGTGTGGGCGACGTCCGGTCTGGGTGACGAGAGCATTTCCATCATCGGCACCGATCCCAAGGGCCACAAGAAGAACGCCTGGAAGGTCGTGCGCACGCTCGAAGGTCAGGGCGGTGGATCGCTCTTCATCAAGACGCACCCCAAGTCGAACAACCTGTGGGTGGATACTACGCTCAACCCCGACGCCAAGGTCAGCCAGAGCGTGGCGGTGTTCGACATCCGCGACTTCTCCAAGAAGCCGCAGATCATCGACATCGCGGCCTGTGCCGATCTCAAGGACGATGGTGCCAAGCGCGTGGTGCAACCGGAGTACAACCAGAAGGGCGACGAGGTCTGGTTCTCGGTCTGGAGCGCCAAGGACAAGCAGTCGGCGATCGTGGTCGTGGACGACAAGACCCGCACCTGCAAGACGGTGATCAAGGACCCGAAGCTGGTCACGCCGACCGGCAAGTTCAACGTCTACAACACGCAGCACGACGTGTATTGATCGCGTCCACCCCGGCGTGCCGTGCATGCCGGGGTGGTTCCAACAAAAAGGCCGGCGTGATCGCCTAGCCGTTCTGAAAAATAGTTGGTAAGGACGGCAAAGACGCCCTATGTCAATCAAACGCCCTCTCGGATAACCGGGAGGGCGTTTTTCATGAGGGACCCGTCGATTTCGGCCCTGGGAAAGCGTTTTTGAGACGGAAGCTGGGCTCGACGAAGGCTTACTGTCCGCGCGTGCAGGACAAGCCCCGGAACCCCCGAGGGCGCCCGATAACGCCTGAAGGAGATTTTTTCTCCAATGAAAAAGCGCTCCAGGTAAGAGCTGGAGCGCTTCTTGAAGCAGTCAGGGGGCGCTTAGCAACTCTTTTCGAGAACGGCTAGGCGTGATCGCTGGCCTTTTTGTTGATGGTGAGTGCGGGTTCGCGTGCCGCGATCTACAGCTTGAGCTCCACGCAGTCGGAGGTGCACGATCCCTGTGGCTGGGGTTCGGATGCCGGAGCGGGTCGGTGCAGCACCGCGCGCGTGGGCACGATCCGGACCTGCGCGCCCGCGACGCTGGCGCTGCCGTCCACGATCAGGGAATAGTCCGCCGTCTCCAAAGGGGGCCAGATCAGCGCCACCTCGGCGCGTGTCTGCAGGTTTTTGCCGGTGCGCCGCCCGGCACCCTGCACCACCAGAGTCGAGCCGTCCAGCGTCGGCGTGACGGCGATGGCGTGCGGCGCGCCCTGGTCGGCGCCGGTCAGCAGGTAGGCGAAGCGGTAGCGCGCCATGGTCGCGGCCAGATCGCTCAGTTCAACGGGGATGCTCATGGCTTACCTCCTGCAGGGCATGCGGAAATTCACTTTGTGCCGAAGATACGGTCTCCGGCGTCGCCCAAGCCCGGCAGAATATACCCGTGGCTGTTGAGCTGTCGATCGATAGCCGCGGTGTAGATGGGGACGTCCGGATGCGCCTGCTGCAGCTTGGCTATGCCTTCGGGCGCGGCCAGCAGGCAGACGAATTTGATGGAACGCGGTTCGGTCTGCTTCAGGCGCGTGAGCGCCGCGCTCGCCGAGTTGCCCGTGGCTAGCATGGGATCGACGACGATCACGTCGCGCTCGTTCATGCCCGAGGGCATCTTGAAATAGTACTCCACGGCCTGCAGGCTCTCGGGATCA
>JAIOIA010000158.1:0-4861 GCA_019912745.1 Comamonas sp.
GCGGGCCGATGCAGGGGCCGAGCCACGCCAGAATCTCGTGCCCGGCAGCCCCCGCCCGCGCGAGGGCCTGCTCGAGCACACCCGCCGCAAGCCCGCGCCAGCCCGCATGCGCCGCGGCCACCCAGGTGCCCGATCGGTGGGCGAAGAGCACCGGCAGGCAATCGGCCACAAGGATGGTGCAGGCGATGCCGGGCGTGCGCGTGTCGGCCGCGTCGCAGGCCATGCCGTCGGCGCTGCACGCCTGCAGCGTCACCGCGCGGATGCCATGCACCTGGTTCAGGTAGACGGGCCTGGCGGGTGTGTCACGCTGAGCCAGCACATGCCCCAGCACCTGGCGGTTGGCCTGCACCGCCCATGCATCGTCTCCGACGTGATCGCCGAGATTGAGGCTGTCCCAGGGCGTGGCACTCACGCCGCCCGCGCGTGTCGTGCACAGCGCATGCACGTGCTCGGGGGCGGGCCAGTCGGGGATGATCCAGTCATCGATCTTCGCGGACATGGGCGCAGCATAAGACAACGCGTGGCACACTTTGCGGTTGCGCCATCCGGTTCAATACTCACCCAAGCCATGAATTACGTCATCATCCCGCCCGAGCAGGCCAGCGTGGCCGTCACCGGCACCGAACAGCGCTTTCCCGTGCACCGCATCTACTGCGTCGGACGCAACTACGCCGACCATGCGCGCGAAATGGGTTCGAGCGGGCGCGAGGCCCCGTTTTTCTTCACCAAGCCGGCGGACGCGGCGCTCAGCGCCGTGGCCGACCAGGTGATCACCATGCCCTACCCCACGCTCACGGGCGACCTGCACCACGAAATCGAGCTGGTCGCGGCCATCGGCAAGGGCGGCAGCGACATTGCCGTGGCCGACGCGCCGGGGCACATATGGGGCTTTGCCGTGGGGCTGGACATGACGCGGCGCGACCTGCAGGCCGACGCCAAGAAGCTCGGGCGCCCATGGTGCATCGCCAAGGGGTTCGACGCCAGCGCGCCGATCGCGCCCATCACGCCGGTGGCGCGGGCGGGCGACATCGCCCATGCCGAGATCTGGCTCAAGGTCAATGGCGAGGCACGTCAGAGCGGGCGCATCGAGCAGATGATCTGGAACCTGGCCGAGATCGTCAGCCACCTCAGCCGCGCCTGGCAGCTCGCGCCCGGAGACCTGATCTACACCGGCACGCCCGCCGGCGTCGGCGCGGTGCGGCGCGGCGACGTGCTCGAAGGGGGCATCACGGGCCTCACCCCGCTACACGTGCGCGTCGCCTGATCGCTCATCTTCCAGTAGCTGCTTGCGACCGACTGGCAAGCGTTTGAAGGCTATTTGATTCAAATTCATGTACCCCCGCCGTCCTATCCGACACTGCCGCGAATGCGGTGCCCCCGTGGTCTACCGCGTTCCCGATGACGGCGACACGCATGTGCGCGCCGTCTGCACGCAATGCACCACCATCCATTACGAAAACCCCCTGATGGTGGTCGGCACCCTCCCCGTGCTGGGCGAACGCGTGCTGCTGTGCCAGCGCAACATCGAGCCGCGCAAGGGTTTGTGGACCCTGCCAGCCGGTTTCATGGAGCTGAACGAGACCACGGCCGAAGGCGCCGCGCGCGAGACGGACGAGGAAGCCGGGGCCGAGATCGTGATGGGTCCGCTGTTCTCGATGCTCGACGTGACGCACGTGGGCCAGGTGCATCTGTTTTACCGTGCCACGCTGCGAAGCGACCGGTTCGCACCGGGGTTCGAGACCATGCAGGCGCGGCTTTTCACCGAAGACGAAATCCCGTGGGGGCAGCTTGCGTTCCGCACGGTGAGAAAAACACTGGAGTACTACTTCGCCGACCGGCGCGCGGGCGCTTTCGGCTTTCACTGCGCAGACATCGTCAAAGACACCGGGAAGTGACCTCTCGGGCCCACCCCCACGGCGGCGTGCTTTCTCGCGCCGCTGCCCTCCGGACGCCGGCGCAATCACCCCTGCTCGCGGTACTGGCGCTGGCGCTCGTCTTCGGCGCCGTCTGGCTGGCGCTGCTGGGCGCGACCGCGGTCACGCCGCCGCTGGACAACATCGAGCAGACCATCTGGCTGCGTTCGCTGCAATGGGGCTACTACAAGCACCCGCCGCTGCCCACGTGGCTGGCGGCGGGCGCGGCCGCGATCGGAGGTTATGGGCCATGGCCCATCTACGCGCTGGGCGCGGCCTGCACCCTCGCCTCGCTGCTGATGTTCTGGCAGCTCCTGCGCGAGTGCCGCGGCACGGCGTTCGCGCACATGGCGCTGCTCGCAAGCCTGTGCGTGACCTTCTACAACGGGCGGCTGACCTACTTCAACCACAACATCGTGATGATGCCGTTCATCGTCGGCATGGCCTGGACGTGCTGGCGATTGACGCAGCGCCCGCGCCTGGCCACCTGGGCACTGTTGGGCCTGTGCGCGGGCCTGGGCATGCTATCCAAGTACGAGACGGCCGTGGCCGGTGCCTGCGTGCTGCTGTGGTGGCTGCATCTGCGCGGCTGGCGCCATCCGGTGCACCGTGTCGGGCCGTGGCTGGGCGCCGGCGTGGCGGCGCTGGTCTTCCTGCCGCACGTGCTCTGGCTCTGGCAGCACGATTTCGCGCCGCTGCACTACGCCGAGGACACCTCGCTGGGCGTGGGCCTGGGCGGGGGGGCGCGCCTGAGCCACACCCTGCTCTGGCTCGCCGACTGGCTCTTCAACCGCCCTATCCTCTCGTGGCTGGTGCTGGGCGCCGCGTGGTGGGGCCAGCGCCGAAGCGTACCCTCCGGCAGGGCCGACTCCAGCGATGAATCGCGGCGCTTTCTGCTGCTCTGGGGCGCGGCGCCCGCGCTGATGATGGCACTGCTGGGCCTGGCCTTCGGCACCGAACTGCAATTGCAGTGGCTCACCGCCTTCACGCTCTGGACAGTGGCAGCCGCCATGGTCTGCATGCGGGTGGACTGGGCCGCGCCACGTGTCCTGCGCGCGGCCTGGACGACCTTCCTCACCGTGCAGATCGCGCTGGCAGCGCAGCTGTGGCTGTCGTCCATGCACGGGCCCGAATCATGGCGCTCCGAGCACTGGCGCAATTTTTCTTCGGACGCGCTCGCGCGGGCCGTCGCCGAACCGGCGCACCAGGCGCTGGGCGGGCCGATCGACATCATCAGCGGACCGTACAAGGAGGCGGGGGCACTGGCGCTGCGCCTGCCCGAGCACCCGCGAGTACTCATCAACGGCAACCTGTCGATCAGCCCGTGGATCGAGGCCGACGAACTGAAAACCCGACGCGTGATCACGCTGTTTGCCACCCGTACCATTTCCGACGGGGTCCATCCGGCGATCCCGGGCTGGGCCTGGCGCGTTGGGGCCACGCTGGCCCGCAAGCCATGAACACACCCCAGGGCCTCAAGCCGCTCGTGCTCTGCGCCGACGACTACGCGCAGGAGGCGGGTGTCAGCCACGCCATCGTGCAACTGGCGCGCCAGGGGCGGCTGAGCGCGACCAGCGCCATGGTGCTTTCGCCGCGCTGGCGCCAGGATGCCGCCCCCCTGGCCGAGCTGCGCGTGCAGCTCGACGTGGGTCTGCACCTGGATTGGACCAGCCCCTACGCGCAAGCCGCGGGCCACGGACTGACGCTCGCGCGGGCCATGCGCCGCGCCTGGCTGGGCGGCTTCGAGCGCAGCGGCGCGCGCACCGTGATCGAGCGCCAGCTCGACCTTTTCGAAGCGCATTGGCAGGCCGCGCCCGACCACGTGGACGGCCACCAGCACGTGCAGCAGTTCGCAGGCATACGCGAGCCCCTGGTGGAGCTGCTTGCGCGGCGCTACGGCGCAAAAAAGCCCTGGCTGCGCCTCTCGCGCGCGCCTGCGGGCCAGCGCGGCCTCAAGAGCCGCATCATGGCCTGCATGGGTGCAAACGCTCTCGAAAACAGAGCATTCCACACAGGACTGCCGAGTGCTGCCGGCTTATCCGGCATCTACAATTTCAGCGGCGATCAGGCGGCCTACGCACGGCGCATGGCCGGCTGGCTCAGCGCCTCGCCCGCAGGCACGGTGCTGATGTGCCACCCCGGCACCGGCAAGACCGACGCGGCCGCCCCCCTCGACCCGATCGCCGATGCGCGAGCGCGTGAATGGGCGCATCTGGGCAGCGCCCTCTTCACCGAACAACTGGCCGCCGCCCAGGCCACCCTCGTGCGCGGCAGCGCTCTTTTCACCGCATGATTTCGACCCAGACCCCTGCATCCATGACGCAAAACGGGCGCCCGTTCTGGCGCTGGCTGGCGCTGCTGCTGGCGCTGCTGCTGGCGCTGGCGGCGTTGCGCCCCCTGAGCGTGCCCGACGAGGGGCGTTACGCCGAGATCAGTCGCTGGATGCTGGTCTCGGGTGACTGGCTCGTGCCGCGCCTGGACGGTCTGCCCTTCTTTCACAAACCACCGCTGCTGCACTGGCTGCAGGCTTCAAGCATGGCGGTGCTGGGCGTGAGCCCCTGGGCCGCGCGTCTGGTGCCCGCGGCCGCGGCGCTCCTGATGGTGGTGGGCCTGTACCTGGCCGCAGGGCGCATCAACTCTACCGCCGTGGCGCGCCGGGCGGCGCTGATGCTCGCGGCCAGCGGCAGCTTTCTCGTGGGCGGGCAGTACGTGAACCACGACATGCTGGTGGCCGCCTTCATCGCCTCGGGCATCTGGTGCTTTGCGCTCGCCTTACTGCACGGCCCCAGGCCCCATGCGCAGCTTGCACGACTCGGATTCGCCTGTTGCGCGCTCGGGCTGCTCACCAAGGGCTTGATCGGTGTGGTGCTGCCGGGCCTCGTGCTTTTCGTCTGGATCAGCTGGACGCGCCAATGGCGCAAGGCGCTGCGCTTGCCCTGGGTGAGCGG
>JAIOIA010000159.1:0-53912 GCA_019912745.1 Comamonas sp.
CGCCGCTGGCGCTGCAGATCGGCGCTGCGCTGCTCGGCGTCGACGGCGACCAGGCGCGCGAGCTTGAGTTCGGCGTCCAGCGCGGCGCGCTGCTTGTCCAGCGCCTTGCGCTGGCGGATCACGTCGGGCGCGTCGGCCGGCGAGCCTTTCTCGGGCGCCGGGCCCAGGCCTTCGAGCCGCCGGTCCAGCTCGGCCAGTTCCGTGGTGCGGCGCGTGATCACGCGCTCGGCCGCCTTGCCGATGGTGCTGACGTCGGTCAGCAGCTTGCGGCCGTCGTCCTCCTCGCCCAGCTTCTGCGGAATCGCGCTCAGCTGCTTGCGCAACTCGTCCACCGGAATCAGGGGTGTGTCATCCGTATCGGCCTGGGGCGCGGCCGGCGCGGTGAGCGCTGGCAGCGCAGCGGGCACGGAAGCGGCGGGCAGCAATGCGCCGGCCCGGCCCTGGGCACGCGCTGACGTGGTGCCCATGCAGGCCAGCCAGATCGCGAAGAAGAGGGTGGGCAAGAGGCGTGCCGCCGCGGGTGCGGGCGGGCGGATGCGGGTCGGGCGGTGCATGCGCGGATTGTCCGCCGCGGCCGCGGTGGGCTGTAACAGATGACGCGGCTATGCCGCCGGGCTGAACAGGTCCACGCGGTCGGTGATGATGCCGTCGGTGCCGAGGCCCCACAGGCGCTCGGCCGCCCATTCGTCGTTGACGGTGTAGCTGAGCGCGCGCAGGCCGGCGGCGTGTGCCGCCGGCACCGTGGCGGCGTCCCAGAGCGCGTGGTTGCAGACCATGGCGATGCAGCTCAGGCGAGTGGCGGTGTCCAGCCAGTCCGGGTGGAGTCGATCGAGCAGCAGGCCTCGGGGCAGCGTGGGAGCGCCCTCGCGCGCGCCTTGGAGCGCCAGGGGCTGAAACGATGTGAGCAGCGGCGGCGTGTGGCCTTGCCACAGGCGCGCGGCAAGCAGGGCGACGGCGTGGCCGGTGTCGCGCTCGGCGCCTGGCGTGGGCTTGATCTCGATGTTCAGATGCAGGCTGTTGGCGATGCACCAGCGGGCAATGCGCTCCAGCGTGGGCAGGGGCTCGCCCGCGAAACGGCGCGAATGCCAGCTGCCGGCATCGAGCTGGGCGAGCAAGCCCCAGAGCTGGTCACCGCCCGTGCCGTGGCCGTTGGTGGTGCGCTCCAGGCTGGTGTCGTGCATGAGAAAGAGCACGCCGTCGCGGCTGAGCTTGGCGTCGCATTCGAACATCCGATAGCCGTGCGCCGCACCCAGGCGGAACGCCGCGAGCGTGTTTTCGGGCGCCAGCGTGCCCGCGCCGCGGTGCGCGATCCAGCGTGGATAAGGCCAGTAGGGCAGGGAGGTGTTTGACATGAAATAAGCCTAAAACCCTTGTGAAACAAGCGCGGGCAGCTATCAAACCGGAGTACGCGCTACGGCTGTTCCATGCGCCGGCCGGTTTGGGCGTCGAAGCCGTGGATGCGGTCTTCGAGCGGCAGCACGTGCAAGGTCTGGCCCGGTACGGGGGGTGTTTCGGTTTCCTGCATGCGCACGATCATGCGCTGGCCTTGCGGGCCGCCGAGGTGGCCGTGGACCAGGCGCTCGGCGCCGAGCATTTCGATGGTTTCCACCGCGACCGTCCAGCCGCCCGATGCGACCACGCGCAGGTGCTCGGGCCGGATGCCGAGCAGCACGCCGTCGCGCACGCCCTGCACGTCCTTGAGCAGATTCATCGGGGGCGCACCGATGAAGCCCGCGACGAAGGTCGAGGCCGGCCGGTGGTAGACCTCCTCGGGCGTGCCGAACTGCTCCATGTGGCCGGCGTTCATCACAATCATGCGCTGCGCCAGCGTCATCGCCTCGACCTGGTCGTGCGTGACGAAGAGGCTGGTGATGCCCAGATCGCGATGCAGCTTTTCGATTTCGAGGCGCGTCTGCGCGCGCAGCTTGGCGTCGAGGTTGGACAGGGGCTCGTCGAACAGAAACACCTGCGGCTGGCGCACGATGGCGCGGCCCATGGCCACGCGCTGGCGCTGCCCGCCCGAGAGCTCGCGCGGCTTGCGTTGCAACAGGCCGCCGAGTTCGAGGATCTGCGCCGCCTTGTCCACGCGCTGGCGGATCTCGGCGACCGGCACCTTCTTGATCTTCAGGCCGTAGGCCATGTTGTCGAACACGCTCATGTGCGGGTAGAGCGCGTAGTTCTGGAACACCATGGCGATGTCGCGCTCCGACGGCTCGAGCTCGTTGACCACGCGGTCGCCGATGGAGATCGTGCCTTCGCTGATCTCTTCCAGGCCCGCCACCATGCGCAGCAGCGTGGATTTGCCGCAGCCCGAGGGCCCGACGATGACGATGAATTCGCCGTCGAGCACGTCGGCGGTGATGCCGTGCAGCACCTGGTTGGCCTTGGGGCCGCTGCCGTAGCGCTTGATGACCTTGTTGAATGCGATGGCTGCCATTATTTTTCAGTATCGACGAGGCCCTTGACGAACCACTTCTGCATCAGGATGACGACGATGGCCGGCGGGATCATGGCCAGGATGGCGGTGGCCATGACCACGTTCCATTCGACGTAGATCTCGCCGAAGATGGCGCGCTTGATGCCAAGCACGATGGGGTACATGTCCTCGCTCGTGGTGGCGATCAAGGGCCAGAGGTACTGGTTCCAGCCGTAGATGAACTGGATCACGAAGAGCGCCGCCATGGTGGTCTTGGACAGCGGCAGCAGGATGTCGATGAAGAAGCGCATCGGCCCGGCGCCGTCGATGCGCGCGGCCTCGGCCAGTTCGTCGGGCACGGTGAGGAAGAATTGGCGAAACAGAAAGGTGGCCGTGGCCGAGGCGATGAGCGGCACCGTCAGGCCCGCGTAGGTGTTGATCAGACCCAGGTCGGCGACCACCTGATAGGTCGGGCCGATGCGCACCTCCACGGGCAGCATCAGCGTGATGAAGATCATCCAGAACACCAGGCCACGAAACGGAAAGCGGAAGTAGACGATGGCAAATGCCGAGATGATGGAGATGGCGATCTTGCCCAGCGCGATCGTCATGGCCACGACGAAGCTGATCCACAGCATCGGCCAGCCCGGCGGGATGGTGCCGCCCGCCGCCACCTTGCCGCCCATCAGCGCCAGGGTGTAGCTGCTGACGATGTTGCCCCCGGGCACGAGCGAGAGCGGGTTGCTGCCGGTGATCTGCGCCGCGGTCTGCGTGCTTGCGACGAAGGCGACGTAGACCGGGAAGGCGATGATCGCCACGCCGATGATGAGCACGGCGTGCGAGACGAAATCCAGGACGGGCCGGCGTTCGATCATCAGTACTGCACCTTCTTCTCGACGAAGCGGAACTGGAACACCGTGAGCAGGATGACAATGGCCATGAGCACCGCGGACTGCGCGGCCGAGCCGCCCATGTCCAGCGCCTTGAAGCCGTCGTAATAGACCTTGTAGACGAGGATGGAGGTGTCCTTGCCGGGGCCGCCCTGCGTGGCGGCGTCGACAATGGCGAAGGTGTCGAAGAAGGCGTAGATCACGTTCATCACCAGCAGGAAGAAGGTGATAGGCGAGAGCAACGGAAAGACGATGCTCCAGAAGCGCCGCCAGGGTGAGGCGCCGTCGATCGTGGCCGCTTCGATCACCGAAGAGGGTACCGACTGCAGTCCCGCGAGGAAGAACAGGAAGTTGTAGGAAATCTGCTTCCAGACCGAGGCCATCACGATCAGCGCCATGGCGTCGGTGCCGCTCAGCAGGTGGTTCCAGTCGTAGCCCATGGCCTGCAGCGTGTAGGACACCACGCCCCAGGGCGAGGCGAACATCATCAGCCAGAGGACGCCCGCGACGACCGGGGCGACGGCGTAGGGCCAGATCAACAGCGTCTTGTAGAGGGCGGCGCCGCGCACCACGCGGTTGGCCATCACCGCCAGCAGCAGCGCGATGCAGATGCCCAGCACCGCCACCAGCAGCGAAAAAATGGCGGTGGTGTAGAACGAGCCGAGGTAGCTCGGGTCTTCCCACAGCCGCTCGAAGTTCTGCCAGCCGACGAACTGGCGACTCATGCCGAAGGCGTCTTCCTGCAGCACGCTCTGGTACAGCGTCTGGCCCGCGGGCCAGAAAAAGAACACCAGCACGATGGCCATCTGCGGCGCCACCAGCAGCCAGGGCAGCCAGGCTGATTTGAAACGAACGCGTTTTTCCATGGCAGTGGGCGAATGCGTGAACGGTGTGCGGCCACGGATTTGGGCCGATCAACTCTTAAAGTAGGAGCGCGTAGCGCTTGCCCTGTATGGGCTTTCGCTGGATTTGACTTTAATCTGGCGGCCAGCCCTGTGGCGGGTGGCGTTCAGCCCCCGTTGGCCTTCTGAAAGCGCACCAGCTGTTCGTTACCGCGCTTGACCGCGGTGTCCAGCGCTTCCTTGGCGCTCTTCTTGCCGGACCAGATGTTCTCGGTTTCCTCGTCGATGATGGTGCGGATCTGCACGAAGTTGCCGATGCGGATGCCGCGCGACTTGTCGGTGGTCTTGCGGATCATCTGCTGCACCGCCACGTCGGCGCCGGGGTTCTTGGCGTAGAAGCCGGATTTTTCGGTCAGCTCATACGCGGCCTTGGTCACCGGCAGGTAGCCCGTGCGCTGGTGGCTGGCGGCCGCCACGTCGGGCTTGGCCAGGAAGCTCAGGAACTCGCCCACGCCCTTGTAGGTCACGTTCTTCTTGCCGGACATCACCCACAGGCTGGCGCCGCCGATCACGGAGTTCTGCGGCGCGCCGGGCACGTCGGGGTAGTAGGGCAGGGTGCTCACGCCGAAGTCGAACTTGGCGTTGCGCTTGAGGTTGCCCAGCAACCCGGCCGAGGCCGTGGCCATGGCGCATTCACCCGAGACGATGGTGGCGTCGGCCGCGTTGTTGCGGCCCTTGTAGACGAACAGGCCCTGCTTGGACATGTTGGCCAGGTTCTCGAAGTGGCGCACGTGCAGCGGGCTGTTGAAGACCAGGCGCGTGCCCAGGCCGCCGAAGCCGTTGTTCAGCGACGAGAACAGCACGTTGTGCCAGGCGGAGAAGTTCTCCAGCTGGGTCCAGCTGATCCAGCTCGTGGTGAACGGGCATTTCTGGCCCGCCGCCTTGAGCTTGCCCGCGGCCAGCACCACCTCGGGCCAGGTTTTTGGTGGCTTGTCGGGGTCCATCCCCGCGGACTTGAACGCGTCCTTGTTGTAATAGAAGACCGCCGTCGAGCTGTTGAACGGCATGCTCAGCATCTGGCCGTTGGGCGCGGTGTAGTAACCGGCCACGGCGGGCACGTAGGCGTTGGGGTCGAAGTTGACGCCAGCCATCTTCATGACCTCGGCCACGGGCTTGATCGCGCCCTTGCTGGCCATCATCGTGGCCGTGCCCACTTCGAACACCTGCAGGATGTCGGGCGCGTTGCCGGCGCGAAAGGCCGCGATCGCCGCCGTCATGGATTCGTCATAGCTGCCCTTGAACGTCGGGACCACCTTGTAGTCCTTCTGGCTCGCGTTGAACTGGTTGGCCAGGTCCGTGACCCACTCGCCCAGTGCGCCACCCATGGAATGCCACCACTGGATTTCGGTCTGGGCGTGCGCGGGCACGGCCATCGCCACCGACAGCATCGTGGCGCCGACCAGCGCCAGGGGTTTGAATCGCATGAATACTCCTTGTGGATCAGATAAGTGCGGCATGGGCATTGCGCCGAGCGCCGCTCTCATGGGGCCGAGCGCGTGTTTTCGCACAGCACCATGCAACGTGCAACCGGGTTTACCCGCCGCAAATTGTGTCAGAGATATATGACGTTTCAACCGTGTTCACCCGCGGTGAATGAGGCGATCGGCGCGGTGTCTGGCAAGGGCTGCGTGAAGCCTTCATTGGTGCGGTGCACAATCGCGACTTTGCAAGCCGTTTTTCAATGCCTGCCCGCAGGCGCCATAACTATCGGAAGTGCATCATGCCCAAGACGTCCCTGGACAAAAGCAAAATCAAGTTCCTGCTGCTCGAAGGCATCCACCAGTGCGCGGTGGATGCCCTGCATGCGGCCGACTACACCAACGTGGAGTTGCTGCCGCGTGCGCTGGAAGGGCAGGAGCTGCTCGACAAGATCGCGGACGTGCATTTCGTCGGCGTGCGCTCGCGCACCCAGCTCACCGCCGAGGTGCTGGCGCACGCGCACAAGCTGGTGGCCATCGGGTGCTTTTGCATCGGCACCAACCAGGTGGATCTGAACACCGCGCGTGAAAAGGGCATCGCGGTCTTCAACGCACCGTACTCCAACACCCGCTCGGTGGCCGAGCTGGTGCTGGCCGAGGCCATCCTGCTGCTGCGCGGCATCCCGGCGCGCAACGCGGCGGCGCACCGTGGCGGCTGGCTCAAGAGCGCCGAGAACTCGCACGAGGCGCGTGGCAAGACGCTGGGCATCGTCGGCTACGGCGCGATCGGTTCGCAGTTGTCGGTGCTGGCCGAGAGCCTGGGCATGCACGTGATCTTTCACGACGTCATCGCCAAGCTGCCGCTGGGCAACGCGCACCAGGTCGAATCGCTCAAGGCGCTGCTGGCGCAAAGCGACATCGTGAGCCTGCACGTACCGCAACTACCTTCCACCCAATGGATGATCGGCGAGGCCGAGATCGCCGCGATGAAGCCGAACAGCATCCTGATCAACGCCTCGCGCGGCACCGTGGTGCGCATCGAGCCGCTGGCCGAGGCGATCAAGGAAAAGCGCCTTGTGGGCGCGGCGGTGGACGTGTTTCCGGCCGAGCCCAAGAGCACCAAGGACGAATTCGTCTCGCCGCTGCGCGGGCTGGACAACGTCATCCTCACGCCGCACATCGGCGGCTCCACGCTGGAGGCGCAGGCCAATATCGGCGTGGAGGTGGCGGCCAAGCTCATTACCTACAGCGACACCGGCGCCAGCACCTCATCGGTCAATCTGCCCGAGGTTGCGCTGCCCGCGCACCCGGGCAAGCACCGCGTGCTGCACATCCACCGCAACATTCCCGGCGTGATGTCCGAGATCAACCGCATCTTGTCGGACGGCGAGGTGAACATCTCCGCGCAGTTCCTGCAGACGCGCGACAACGTCGGCTACGTCGTCGTCGACCTGGATGCGCGCTCGTCCGACATGGCGCTGGAAAAGCTCGCCAAGGTGCCCGGAACGATCCGCACGCGCGTGCTGTTCTGAAGTGGAAGGCAGGGTGGTGCCCGAGTGCCCGCTGTGCCTTGCCGACGGCGGGCGGCTCGTTTGGCGCGGCGCCCGCCTGCGCGTGATCCATGCCGACGAGCCGGGCTTTGCGGCGTTCTACCGCGTGATCTGGAACGCGCATGTGCCGGAATTCTCCGATCTCCCGCCCCGTGAGCGCGAACACTGCATGCAGGCCGTGGTGCTGGTGGAGCAGGTTCTGCGCGAGCAGCTTGCGCCCGCCAAGATCAATCTGGCCGAGCTGGGCAACAAGGTGGCGCACCTGCATTGGCATGTGATCGCCCGCTTCGACTGGGACAGCCATTTCCCGGATGCCGTCTGGGGCGCCGCGCTGCGCGCGCAAGACACTGACCGCGTTGCGGCCATGGCAGCGCGCCAGCCCATGGTGCATGATGCGCTGCGTTCGCGCCTCGATGCTTGGGCGCAAAAGCAACTTGTTTGATAGCTGCAAGCGCTTGCTGTACAAGGCTTTGTGGCGTATTTGACCTTGATAACGCTAGACAAGACCATGGCAGACCAGACCACCGGCACCCCCATGCCCACGTCCATCACCGTTCACCAGGCTTCCCGCATTCTCGAAATTTTGTTTTCCAGCGGCGAGCATTTCAGGATTCCGCTCGAATTGATGCGCGTGTATTCACCGTCGGCGGAGGTCACGGGCCACGGGCCGGGCCAGGAAGTGCTGCAGACGGGCAAGCGCGAAGTGACCGTGAACGACATCGAACCCATGGGCAACTACGCCATCCGCCCCATCTTTTCCGACGGGCACGACAGCGGCCTGTTCACCTGGAGCTACCTTTACAAGCTCGGGCGGGAGCAGGATGCGCTCTGGGCCACCTACCTGCAGCGCCTCGAAGAGGCTGGCGCCAACCGCGACACGCCCATGATCCGCAGGGGCGCCACGGTGTCGAAAAAGAAAGAGCATTGATGGCGGCGGGCGTCGATTCAACGAAATAGCGACACATGACCGGGGGATACCCCGGGGTGTCACTGCATTTGTCGCATCCCTCGCCTACGATGGCGGCATGGGAACGACACATTTCGGGTTTCAGGCGGTGGACGAGCGTGACAAGGCACGGCGCGTGCGCGGTGTCTTCGATTCGGTCGCGCCGCGCTATGACCTGATGAACGACCTGATGTCCGGCGGCCTGCACCGCCTGTGGAAGGCGGCCACCGTGATCGCCGCCCACGTGCGCGAAGGCGATCGGGTGCTCGATATCGCCGGCGGCACGGGCGATCTGGCGCTGGCGTTCGCGAAGCAGGTGGGCGCAAGCGGCGAGGTCGTGCACACCGACATCAACGAAGCCATGCTGCGCACCGGGCGCGATCGGCTCATCGACCGGGGCTTCGTGTTGCCCACCGTGGTCTGCGATGCCGAGCAGTTGCCGTTTGCGGATGGCTACTTCGACCTGGTGAGCGTCGCCTTCGGCCTGCGCAACATGACGCACAAGGAGCGGGCGATCGCCGAAATGGCCCGCGTGCTCAAGGACGGGGGCCGTCTGCTGGTGCTGGAATTTTCCAGGGTGGCCGCGCCTTTGAGAAAAATCTACGACGTGTATTCCTTTCAGGTGCTGCCGCGTTTAGGCAAGTGGGTGGCTGGTGATGCCGAGAGCTACCGCTATCTCGCCGAATCGATACGCATGCATCCCGGGCAGGAGGAACTTAAAGCCCTGATGCAACACCATGGATTCGGGCATGTCGATTTTCACAACATGACCGGCGGCGTGGTGGCGCTGCATGTGGGCGTGAAGTGCTGATGTCTTTTTTGAAACCTGGGTGGATGAGGAAACTATGAAACAACTGTGGTCTGTGGTTCTGGTGACGCTGCTCACGCTGGTGTACGCAGACGCAGAGGCAGCACGATTGGGTGGCGGGCGCTCGGCCGGCCGCCAATCGGCCAATGTGACGCAACGCGAAGCGGTACGCGCGCCGGCTCAGGCGACCAATGGGGCGCAGGACGCCGCCAGCAGCACCAGCGCGGCCAAGTCGGCCAGTGCGGCCAATACCGCGACGCGCAAGCCGTGGGCGGGGATGCTCGGTGGCTTGGCTGCGGGCCTCGGGCTGGCATGGCTGGCGAGCTCGCTGGGTCTGGGGGCGGAGTTCGGGCAGTTCCTGTTGATTGCGCTGCTGGTGCTGGTGGCGCTGGCGGTCGTGCGCATGCTCATGCGTCCGCGTCAGGCGGCCTCGGGCGCACCGTCACTGTTCGCCTTCCAAGGGGCGGGCGGTGCCACGCCCGCGCCGCCCGAGCGCGTGCCCGGACAGTACAACCCAGCCAAGGTTGGCAACGATGCCTCGGCGCGCCCGTGGGAAGATCCACGCATGGCTTTTGATGCGGCGCCCGCGGCGGGGGCGGTCAACATCGGCTCGGCCTTGGCCGGCGCGCAGAACTGGGGCGTTCCGGCGGGTTTTGACGTGCATGGCTTCCTGGAAGCGGCCAAGCGCAACTTCACCACGCTGCAATCGGCCTGGGACCGCAGCGACTTCACCATGCTGCGTTCCATGATGACCGATGGCATGCTGGGCGAGGTGCGTGCCCAGCTCAAGGAGCGCGAGCAGCAACGCGACGGTGCGCAGGAGCCGAACCATACCGAGGTGCTGATGCTCGAAGCCAAGCTGCTCGGCATCGAAGAGATGGATGGCGAGTACATGGCCAGCGTCGAATTCTCCGGCGTGATCCGTGAGGAAATCTCGAGCGGCCCCAACCCCTTCCGCGAGGTCTGGAACATGACCAAGCCCAAGGACGGCAAGAGCGGCTGGCTGGTGACGGGGCTGCAGGCATTGCAGTAGCCCGCGCCCAAACGGGGAATAATCGGGGACCATGAAACCACGGTCCCCTTTTTCTTGGCTGCACGAATTGACGCAACGCCTGCCCAGGCCCCCCGCGGCGCCCGATTGGCTGGTGCAGGGCGTGCAGCATCGCCTCGTGCTGTGGCTCAACCACGTATTGATGCAGGAGCCGCAGGCCATGCAGCGGCTCGCGCGCCAGCGCGGCCGCGTGGCGCGCGTGCAGTGGCGCGGATTTTTCATGGCGCTGCAGGTCACCCCGGCGGGCCTGCTGGATCTGGCGCCGATGGGGGCGGTGGCGGATCTGCGCGTCGAGCTGACCCAGGCGTCGCCGTTCGGACTGGCGCGTGAAGCGCTCGCCGGAGAGCGTCCCGCGATCCGCATCGAAGGGGATGTGCAGCTGGCCAGCGATATCCAGTGGCTGGCCGAAAACCTGCGCTGGGATGTCGAGGAAGACCTGGCGCGCATGGTCGGCGATGCGCCCGCGCATGCCATCGCTTCGGCGGCGCGGCGCGTGCACGCCGCGCTGCGCCGCTTTGTGGGCGGACGCGGCCGCGCGTCGGCGACCACGGCGGGGCACGGGGCTGCATGAGCCGGTTTCTTCGTGGTGTGGCCATCCTCTGGGTGGCGCTGCGTCACGGGCTGGACGAGCTGGTGCTCTCGCGCTTTTCGCGCCCCTGGGTGCGGGTGCTGACGCGCTGGGTCACTGTGGGCCGGCGGCTGGACGCGCCGCGCGGTCAGCGCCTGCGCGAGGCGCTGCAGCAGCTGGGGCCGATCTTCGTGAAGTTCGGCCAGGTACTCTCCACCCGGCGCGATCTGATGCCGGCCGACATCGCCGATGAGCTTGCGCTGCTGCAAGACCGCGTGCCGCCGTTCGACCCGGAGATCGCGGTGGCGACGATCGAGCGTTCGTTCAAGAAGCCGATCGGTGACATCTTCGTGTCGTTCGAGCGCACGCCCGTGGCCAGCGCCTCGATCGCGCAGGTGCACTTTGCCGTGCTGCGCGATCGCGACGGGCGCGAGCGTGAGGTTGCCGTCAAGGTGCTGCGCCCGGGCATGCTCGAGGCGATCGAGAAAGACCTGGCCCTGATGCGCATCGTCGCGGGCTGGGTCAGCCGCCTTTCGGCGGACGGCCGGCGCCTCAAGCCCCGCGAGGTGGTGCGCGAGTTCGACAACTACCTGCACGACGAGCTCGATCTCGTGCGCGAGGCGGCCAATGCGGCGCAGCTGCGGCGCAACATGGCGGGGCTCGATCTGGTGTTGATCCCCGAGGTGTTCTGGGACTGGTGCCACAGCGACGTTCTGGTCATGGAGCGCATGCGGGGCGTGCCGATCAGTCAGATCGCGCAGTTGCGCGATGCGGGCGTGGACATTCCCAGGCTCGCGCGCGACGGCGTCACCATTTTCTTCACCCAGGTGTTTCGCGATGGCTTTTTCCATGCGGACATGCATCCGGGCAACATCATGGTGAGCACCGCTGCCGAGACCTTCGGGCGCTACATCTCGCTGGATTTCGGTATCGTCGGCTCGCTCACGGCCGTTGACAAGGAATATCTCGCGCAGAATTTCACCGCGTTCTTCCGCCGCGACTACAAGCGCGTGGCCGAACTGCACATCGAAAGCGGCTGGGTGCCGCGCGATACGCGCGCCAATGAACTCGAAGGGGCGATCCGCGCGGTCTGCGAACCCTATTTCGACCGGCCGCTCAAGGAAATCTCGCTGGGCATGGTGCTGCTGCGGCTGTTTCAGACCTCGCGACGCTTTCAGGTGGAAATCCAGCCGCAGCTCGTGCTGCTGCAAAAGACCCTGCTCAACATCGAGGGGCTGGGCCGTCAGCTCGACCCCGAGCTTGATCTGTGGAGCACGGCCAAGCCTTTTCTCGAGCGGTGGATGCGCGAGCAACTCGGTCCCCGGCGCCTGTGGCGCGAGCTGCAGGCCGAGGCGCCGCATTACGCACAGATGCTGCCCGAGCTGCCGCGGCTGCTGCACGGCTGGCTGCGTCAGCCGCAGCAGCAGGGCGAATCGCAGGCGCTGCAGGAGCTGCTGACCGAGCAAAGGCGCACCAACCGGCTGCTGCAGCGGCTGCTCTACGCCGGGCTGGGTTTTGTGCTCGGCCTCATCGTGGTGCAGCTCATCGTCCGGGTCACGGTGTTGTAAATACGCGCATTGCGCCGTGGTGACGGAGGTGCGGCCACGACAGCCGGGATAATCCGCGGCGCTTTTTCCACTGCACGCGGAGCGGCCCATGCTGGTGACTTTCATCGTCCTGTATCTGCTGGTATCGATCGCCATCGGCCTGCTGGCCGCGCGGCGCGTGAAAAACACGGCGGATTACGCGGTGGCCGGGCGCAGCCTGCCGCTGGCGGTGGTGATTGCCACCACCTTCGCCACCTGGTTCGGCTCGGAGACAGTGCTGGGCGCGCCGGCGCAGTTCGTCAAGGAAGGGCTGCATGGCACGGTGGAAGATCCGTTCGGCGCGGGCCTGTGCCTGGTGCTCGTGGGCCTGTTCTTCGCACGCAAGCTCTACGCGATGAACATCATCACCATCGGCGACTACTATCGGCGCCGGTTCGGGCGCGTGGTCGAGGTGCTGTGCTCCACCATCATCATCCTGAGCTACCTCGGCTGGGTGGCAGCGCAGATCACGGCGCTGGGCCTCGTATTCAGCATCCTGAGCGACGGCGCCATCACGCTCTCTTGGGGCATGGTGATCGGCACCGTGGTGGTGCTGATCTACACGCTCTACGGGGGTATGTGGTCGGTGGCGCTGACCGATTTCGTGCAGATGATCGTCATCGTGGCCGGGCTCGTGGCCATCGCCTGGTACGCGGCCGACATCGCCGGGGGCGCCGAGCGGGTGGTGGCCTACGCGGACAGCGAGGGCAAATTGCGCTTTCTGCCGACGGGCGGCGTCAAGGAGTGGACGTTTTTCTTCGCCGCGGCGATCACCATGATGCTCGGCTCGATTCCGCAGCAGGATGTGTTCCAGCGCGTGATGTCGTCCAACAGCGCCAATACCGCCCAGAACGGGCCGATTGTCGGCGGACTGCTGTACATCGGCTTCGCCTTCGTGCCCATGTTCGTGGTGATGGCCGCGCTGCTGGTGCTGCCGGGCACGGCCGCCATGCTCGACGACGACCCGCAAAAGGTGCTGCCCACGCTGGTCATGACGCACATGCCGGTGCTGCTGCAGGTGGCCTTCTTCGGCGCGCTGCTCTCAGCCATCATGTCCACCGCGTCGGCCACCTTGCTCGCGCCTGCCACGACCTTCGTGGAAAACATCCTGCGCAACCTCAAGCCCGGCATGAGTGATGAAGAGACGCTCAAGGCCATGCGCGTGAGCGTGCTGGTGTTTACCTTCTGCGTGCTCATCTATTCGATAACGATGGAGGGCTCGTCGATCTACGATCTGGTGTCGGGCGCCTACCAGGTGCCGCTCGTGGGGGCCTTCGTGCCGCTGCTGATGGGCGTGTACTGGAAGCGTGCGACAACCCAGGGCGCGCTGCTGGCCGTGGTTCTGGGCATCGCGGTGTGGCTGTGGTTCGTGGCCAGTCCGGTGCTCAACGAAGCTTTTCCGCAGCAGCTCGCGGGGCTGATCGCCTCCTTTGCCGGCATGTTGGGGGGCTCGCTGGCGCCGCAGTTCATCGCCGACCAGAAGGGGCGCACGCACCATTACGAGACGGCAGGCGCCTGAACCGGCGCGCCGCACGGGTGTGCCGCCCGGCCGGGCTGCGCTCCCTATAATCGTGGGCTTTGCAAGAAATTTGCGCCATTTGAGATGCCCATTTATTCCTACCGCTGCAGTCATTGCGGTCATGCCCAGGATGCGCTGCAAAAAATATCGGATGCGCCGCTCACGCATTGCCCTGCCTGCGGGCAGGATGCGTATGTCAAGCAGTTGACGGCGGCGGGTTTCCAGCTCAAGGGTACAGGCTGGTACGAGACGGATTTCAGCGGCCGCAAGAGCAGCGCGCCCGCCGATGGCGCCAAGCCGCCGACCGCGGCCCCGGCGCCAGCCGCCAGCCCCGCAGCCACGGAGGTTGCCAAACCAGAAGCGCCTGTCGCGGCACCAGCAGCTGCTCCCGCCACTTCAGACGCTTGAGGCGGAGTGCATTGATGGCTGCATTGCGCAAATGGCTTTTCGCCGGCCTGCTGGTGATCGTGCCGGTGATCATCACCGCCTGGGTGTTGTCCTGGGTGGTCGGGATGCTCGATCAGACGCTGGAAATCCTGCCGACTGCCTGGCAGCCGGACCGCTTGCTCGGTTTTCACATCCCCGGCTTCGGCGTCGTGCTCACGCTGCTCATCCTGCTCGTCGTGGGGGGGCTCGCCAGCAACTTCTTTGGCCGCAAGCTCGTCTCCATGGGCGATGCGCTGGTGAGCCGCATCCCGGTCGTCCGCTCGATCTATTCCAGCGTCAAGCAGGTCTCGGACACGCTGTTTTCCGAAAGCGGCAACGCCTTTCGCACGGCCGTGCTGGTGCAGTGGCCGCGCGACGGGATGTGGACCGTCGCCTTTGTCACGGGCAACCCCAATGGCGAGGTGGCGGGCTATCTGCGTGATGAGTTCGTCAGCGTCTACGTGCCTACCACGCCGAACCCGACTAGCGGCTATTTCGTGCTCATGCGCAAGAGCGACTGCATCGAGCTGGAGATGAGCATTGACGAGGCGCTCAAGTACATTGTTTCGATGGGCGTCGTGGCGCCGCCCGACCCGGTGCTGGCCGACAGCGAGCAACACCTTTGACTGATCGACAGCGCCCCGCGCGGGCGCAGGAAGAAAACACCATGGCCATGCGTTCCAACTACTGCGGTCTTGTGACCGAGGCCCTGATGGGTCAAACCGTCACCCTGTGCGGCTGGGTGAATCGCCGCCGCGACCATGGCGGCGTGATCTTCATCGACCTGCGCGACCGCGAAGGCTATGTGCAGGTGGTCTGCGACCCCGACCGCGCCGAAATGTTCAAGACGGCCGAGGGCATCCGCAACGAGTTCTGCCTGCAGGTGAAGGGCCTGGTGCGCGCGCGTCCCGAGGGCACCACCAACGACAAGCTCACCAGCGGCCAGATCGAGGTGCTGTGCCACGAGCTCACGGTGCTCAACCCTTCGGTCACGCCGCCGTTTCAGATGGACGACGACAACCTGTCGGAGACCACGCGCCTCACGCACCGCGTGATGGATCTGCGCCGCCCGGCCATGCAGCGCAACATGATGCTGCGCTACAAGACCGCGATCCAGGTGCGCAATTTCCTCGACCAGGAAGGCTTCGTCGATATTGAGACCCCCATGCTCGGCAAGAGCACGCCCGAGGGCGCGCGCGATTATCTCGTGCCCAGCCGCGTGCACGATGGCCAGTTCTACGCGTTGCCGCAGTCGCCGCAGCTGTACAAGCAGATGCTAATGGTGGCCGGCTACGACCGCTACTACCAGATCACCAAGTGCTTTCGCGACGAAGACCTGCGCGCCGACCGCCAGCCCGAGTTCACGCAGATCGACTGCGAGACCTCGTTCCTTGGCGAGGAGGAAATCCGCGACATCTTCCAGCGCATGATCAAGGAAGTGTTCCAGACCCAGTTGAATGTCGATCTGGGCGAGTTCCCGGTCATGAAGTACGCCGAGGCCATGCACCGCTACGGCTCGGACAAGCCTGACCTGCGCGTGAAGCTCGAATTCACCGAGCTGACCGACGTGATGAAGGACGTTGACTTCAAGGTGTTCTCCGCTCCTGCGACGACGCCTGGGGGCCGCGTGGTGGCGCTGTGCGTGCCGGGCGGCGCGCAGATCTCGCGTGGCGAGATCGACGGTTACACCGAGTTCGTGAAGATCTACGGCGCCAAGGGCCTGGCGTGGATCAAGGTCAACGAAGCGGCCAAGGGCAGGGACGGCCTGCAGTCACCCATCGTCAAGAACATCCACGATGCGGCGATCGCCGAAATTCTCAAGCGCACCGGCGCGCGCGACGGCGACCTGATCTTCTTCGGCGCCGACAAGGCAAAGATCGTCAACGACAGCATCGGTGCCTTGCGCCTGAAGGTGGGCCTGAGCGAGTTCGGGCGCAAGCACGGCCTGTTCGAGGACCGTTGGGCGCCATTGTGGGTGGTGGACTTCCCGATGTTCGAGCACGACGACGAGGAAGACCGCTGGGTGGCCGTGCACCATCCGTTCACCTCGCCGAAGGACGGCCATGAAAACCTGATGGACACCGACCCGGGCGCCTGCCTGTCCAAGGCCTACGACATGGTCCTGAACGGCTGGGAGCTGGGCGGCGGTTCGGTGCGTATCCACCGTGCCGATGTGCAGAGCAAGGTGTTTGCCGCGCTCAAGATTGGCCCCGAGGAAGCGCGTGCCAAGTTCGGCTACCTGCTCGATGCGCTGCAGTACGGAGCGCCGCCGCATGGCGGCCTGGCGTTCGGCCTGGATCGTTTGATCACCCTGATGACCGGCGCCGAATCCATCCGCGACGTGATCGCCTTCCCCAAGACCCAGCGCGCGCAGGACCTGCTCACCCAGGCACCGTCGCCGGTCGATGAAAAGCAGCTGCGCGAGCTGCATATCCGGCTGCGCAACCCGGTGGTGGCTGGTTGAACGCGATAACGCGTGATGCAGAATGCAAAGGGCGCCTTGTGCGCCCTTCGTTTTGGGAGGTGGGATGGTGATTCCGGATTACGAATCTTTGATGTTGCCGCTGTTGATGCGCTTGGAGGATGGGCGAGAGCGCGTGCTCAAAGATCTGCAGCAGGAGCTGGCCGATGAATTTCGGCTGACGGATGAGGAGCGCATGCAGTTACTTCCCAGTGGGGCAACGCTCACGTTTGCCTCCAGGATGGGGTGGGCGAAGACCTATCTGAAGAAGGCAGGGCTGGTGAGTCAACCTCGACGCGGTGACGTGCAGATCACTGAACGTGGCAAGGAGGCGCTAGCGCAGAAACCAGCACGGATTGACGTGAAGTTCCTGGAGCAGTACGCCGACTTCATGGAGTTCAGGAGTGGTGCGAAGGCCAAGGAAGGCACTGAACACGAGCAGGCGAACACCGCACTCGCTTCCGATCTGACTCCAGATGAAATCATGGAGTCTGCATATTTGAAATCCCGTTCCGCATTGGCAGATGAGGTTCTGGAGCGCATTGCTGGGTGTTCCCCTGCGTTCTTCGAGCGGCTCGTGGTTCAGTTGCTCATCAAAATGGGCTACGGTGGCAGCCGTGACGAGGCGGGGCGGGCCGTGGGCCGCAGTGGCGATGGCGGGATTGACGGCGTCATCAATGAAGACCGCCTGGGGTTGGATGCCATCTACCTGCAGGCCAAGCGCTGGGGCAATGGGGTGGGGCGCCCGGAAATACAGCAGTTTGTCGGTGCATTGGCAGGGCAAAGAGCGAGCAAGGGCGTGTTCATCACGACCTCCCGCTTCACGCAGGAGGCGCGCAGCTACGCGGCCAACAGCCAGTACAAGGTGGTGTTGGTTGATGGTGAGCGCCTGGCGGACCTGATGATCGACAACGAACTGGGCGTGTCGGTCATTGCCAACTACCCGATCAAGCGCATCGATTCGGACTTCTTTGCCGAGGAATAAGGCACGGTTGGAGTGCCATCCGACTCTATCGGATATATTGGTGGAATACGGTTCTAACGCTTTCTGGATAAGCGCTGGCAGCTATGGAAACAGTCATTTCGGCAGCGGGATGAACTCCACCTCGTCGCCCACCACTTTCGGAAAGCGCTGTGCCTGCCAGTCTTCGCGTGAGCGCTCGATGCGCTCCTTGGTGCTCGCGACGAAGTTCCAGTCGATGAAGCGCTTCCCTATGGGGTGGCCGCCGATCAGCGCAATGCGCGCGTCGGTCGTGGCGCGTATCACCACGTCTGCCGGGCCATCGACTACAGCAAGTGCATGCTCGGGCAGCGCCGTGTCGCCCGCAGCGAGGGTGCCGCTGGCGGCGTACAGCGCCAGCTCCGGAACCTGCGGCAGGCGCAGGGTCTGGCCGGGTGCCATATGAGCTTCGGCGTAGAGCGCACCCGCATAGGTCGGTACCGGGGATTGCAGGCCCCAGGCAGCGCCCATCATCACGCGGACGTTCACGTCATTGATGGTCGTGCGGGGCAGGTCACTGGCGTCGTAGTGAAAGAAGGCCGGTGTGCAGTCCTCGTCCTCTTCGGGAAGCGCCAGCCACAGCTGCAGGCCATGTAGCCGGTGGACGCGATCGCGCACCTCGGGGCGTTCGCGCTCCGAATGCGTGATGCCACGCCCGGCCACCATCAGGTTGATGTCGCCGGGCGTAATGGTCTGCGCATGGCCCAGCGAGTCACGGTGCAGGATTTCGCCCTCGAACAGGTAGGTGACGGTGGCCAGTCCAATGTGCGGGTGCGGGCGTACGTTGATGCCGTCGCCTGGCGCGAACCGGGCCGGGCCCATGTGATCCAGGAAGATCCACGGCCCCACGGTCTTGCGCCGCGCGGTGGGCAGCAGGCGGCGCACCGCCAGGCCGTCCAGCGGCCGCTCGCGCGCCGCGATGATGTCGATGACGCCGTCGTGTGCTGCAGTCATGGCGCTCAGCCCTCCACGGCGGCGCGGCCCGGCATCTCGCCGAAGTGTCCGCCCTGCAGATCGACGAAGGCCTGGCGGATTTCGGCCTGGGTGTTCATCACGAACGGGCCGTAGGCGGCGATGGGCTCATCGATCGGTTCGCCGCTCAGCACCAGCAGATGCGCGCCGCTCTCGGCAGCCACGCGTGCGCCGCTGCCCGCGCGGCTCAGGTGCACCACCTGCGCGTCGAACGCGGCGGTGTCGCCCACGGTCATATGGCCCTGCAGCACGACCACGGCGCTGCTCCAGCCCTCGGGCAGCGGCAGCTCGCAGGCGCCGCCCGCCGTCAGACGCACGTCCCAGACGTGCATGGGGGTGAAGGTGTTGGCCGGGCCTCGTCGGCCATCGAGCTCGCCCGCGATGAGACGCGCGCTGCCCGCGCCATGGGCCAGCACCACGGTGGGAATCTGCGCGGCGCTGATCGCCTGGTAGCCGGGCGCGGCGCGCTTGTCGCGCGCGGGCAGGTTGACCCAGAGCTGCGCCATCTCGAACCGGCCGCCCCGGCGTGCCCATTCGCGACCGTGGAATTCCTCGTGCAGGATGCCGCTGGCGGCGGTCATCCACTGCACGTCGCCCGGGCCGATCGTGCCGCCCTGGCCAGTGGAATCGAGGTGCTCGACCTCGCCATCGAAGACGATGGTGACGGTTTCAAAGCCCCGGTGCGGGTGCTCGCCCACGCCGCGCCGGCGCGTGGTGGGCTCGAATTGCGCCGGGCCGCCGTAATCTAGCATCAGGAAGGGCGAGAGCAGCGGCGCGTGCTGGTGGTAGTTGAACAGCGTGCGCACCGGAAAACCGTCGCCCACCCAGTGGCCCTGTGGGGCGCTGAAGACGTGCTCTACCTGCTTCATGGTGAACTCCTTTGCTCTGGTTTTGATTGTAAAAACCAATACAAATTCAGGGCGTTGGCCTGAAGGCGTTACACCGTTTCATTTGTGATGCCAATGGCCGGAAATGGTCGGACTCAGTAGCCGAGCCGTTCCGGCCGGATTTCCTGCAGGATAGTGGTAGCGATCTCTTCGATGGATTTGGTGGTCGAGGACAGCCAGCGGATGCCCGAGCGGCGCATCATGGCCTCGGCCTCGTGCACCTCGGCGCGGCAGTTGGTCAGGCTGGCGTAGCGTGAGCCGGGGCGGCGCTCGCTGCGGATCTCCGACAGGCGCTCGGGGCTGATGGTCAGGCCGAAGATCTTCTTGCGAAACGGCGCCAGCGCGGGTGGCAACTGCTTGCGTTCGAAGTCCTCGGGAATCAAGGGGTAGTTGGCCGCCTTCAGCCCGTGCTGCATCGCCAGATACAGGCTGGTGGGTGTCTTGCCGCTGCGCGAGACGCCCACCAGAATCACGTCGGCACCGACCAGGTCGTCATGCGTCTGGCCGTCATCGTGCGCCAGGCTGAAGTTGATCGCCTCGATGCGGTCGTGGTACTGCTTGTTCTGGCTGATGTCCGAGAAACGCCCGACGCGATGGTGGCTCTTGATGCCCAGCTCGTCTTCCAGCGGTTGCACGAAGGTGCCGAACATGTCCAGCATCATGCCCTTGCACTCATCCCGGATCACCTTGAGCACCTGCATGTCCACGAGCGTGGTGAACACCAGCGGCTTGCGCGCTTCGACCTCGGCCGTGTGATTGATCTGGCGCACCACCTGATGCGCCTTGTCCTCGGAATCGATGAAAGGCAGGCGCACGCGCCGGGGCTCGATGTCGAATTGCGCGAGGATGGCGTTGCCGAAGGTTTCGGCGGTGATGCCGGTGCCGTCGGAGACGAAAAATACGGTGCGATGGGTCATGCGTGCGGGCCGGGGCCGGGTCGACAGGGGGTAGCGGCGTTGCATGCGCAACGCCTACAATCGAGTGATTATTCATGTTTCTTGCACCATGCAGCGCGCTGGCCTACACCTCCAACGACAAAGCCCAAGAGGCTGCATGGGCGTTCGCCTGCCCGACTTGCGGGGCGCGGCAGACCCGGTTTCAACTTCTGGAGCTTTCCCATGTCTGCACGCTTTGAGGCGACCGCCCTGGTCGTACCGTTTGAAAACCTGAGGATGACCGACGTCGAGGTGGTCGGCGGCAAGAATGCCAGCCTCGGCGAGATGATTTCTCAACTGCCCCAAGGCGTGCGCGTGCCCACGGGCTTTGCGACGACGGCGCACGCGTTTCGCGAGTTCCTGAAATACGAAGGCCTGTCGGCCCGCATCAGCGAGCGCCTGGCGCGCCTCGATGTCGATGACGTGCGCGCGCTGGCCGAGGCGGGCACCGAGATCCGTGGCTGGGTGGAAAACCAGCCTTTTCCGGCCGACCTGGAAAAGGCCGTGCGCGATGCCTTCGCCGCGTTGAGCAGCGGAAACGCGCAGACGAGCTTCGCCGTGCGCAGCTCGGCCACGGCCGAGGATCTGCCCGATGCCTCGTTTGCCGGACAGCAGGAGACTTTTCTGAACGTCGTCGGTATCGAGGACGTGTTGCACAAGATGAAGGAGGTGTTCGCCAGCCTCTACAACGATCGCGCCATCAGCTATCGCGTGCACAAGGGCTTCGCGCACGACGTGGTGGCGCTGTCGGCGGGCGTGCAGCGCATGGTGCGCTCGGACCTGGGCGCGGCCGGCGTGATGTTCACCATCGACACTGAAAGCGGTTTTGATCAGGTGGTTTTCATCACCAGCAGCTACGGCCTGGGCGAGACGGTGGTGCAGGGCGCGGTGAACCCGGACGAGTTCTACGTGCACAAACCCATGCTGCGCGCGGGCAAGCGCGCGGTGATCCGGCGCAACCTCGGTTCCAAGCTGATCCAGATGGTGTTTTCCACGCCCGAGGAAAAGGCCGCCAGTGGCAAGCTCGTCAAGACCACCGATGTGGCTGCCGAGCTGCGCAACCGCTACAGCCTGACGGATGCCGAGGTGGAGCAGCTCGCGCACTACGCGCTCACCATCGAGCAGCATTACGGCCGTCCGATGGACATCGAATGGGGCAAGGACGGAGGCGACGGCCAGCTTTACATCCTGCAGGCGCGCCCCGAGACGGTGAAGAGCCAGGCCAAGGGCCAGGCCGAGCAGCGCTTCAGGCTCAAGAGCACGGGCGCGGTGCTGGCCGAGGGCCGCGCGATCGGGCAGAAGATAGGCACCGGCCCGGTGCGGCTGGTGCACGACATCCGCGAGATGGACAAGGTGCAGGCCGGTGACGTGCTCGTGACCGACATGACCGACCCCAACTGGGAACCGGTGATGAAAAAGGCCAGCGCCATCGTCACCAACCGGGGCGGCAGAACCTGCCACGCGGCCATCATCGCGCGCGAGCTTGGCATTCCCGCTGTGGTCGGCTGCGGCAATGCGACGGAATTGCTCAAGGATGGCACGCTGGTCACGGTGAGCTGCGCCGAGGGCGACACCGGTCACATCTATGACGGCCTGCTGGAGACCGAAGTGACCGAGGTGCAGCGCGGCGAGATGCCCAAGATCGCCACCAAGATCATGATGAACGTCGGCAACCCGCAGCTCGCGTTCGATTTCGCCCAGCTGCCCAACGACGGTGTGGGGCTGGCGCGGCTGGAATTCATCATCAACAACAACATTGGCGTGCACCCCAAGGCCATCCTGGACTACCCCGCCGTCGATGCCGACCTGAAGAAGGCGGTGGAGAGCGTGGCGCGCGGCCATGCCAGCCCGCGGGCCTTCTACGTGGACAAGGTGGCCGAGGGCGTGGCGACCATCGCTGCCGCCTTCTGGCCTAAAACCGTGATCGTGCGCCTGTCGGACTTCAAGAGCAACGAGTACCGCAAGCTCATCGGCGGCAGCCGCTACGAGCCCGACGAGGAGAACCCAATGCTGGGCTTTCGCGGCACGGCGCGCTACATCAGCGCCGAATTCGCCGAGGCGTTCGCCATGGAGTGCGAGGCCTTGAAGCGCGTACGCGGCGAGATGGGTCTCGTCAACGTGCAGGTGATGGTGCCGTTCGTGCGCACGCTGGGGCAGGCCAGGCGCGTGACCGAGCTGCTGGCCGAGCACGGCCTGAAGCGCGGCGAGAACGACCTGAAGATCATCATGATGTGCGAGGTGCCGAGCAACGCGGTGCTGGCCGACGAATTCCTCGAATATTTCGATGGGTTCTCGGTCGGATCGAATGACCTGACGCAACTCACGCTCGGGCTCGATCGCGATTCGGGGCTGGAGCTGCTCGCGCGTGATTTCGACGAACGCGATCCGGCCGTCAAGGCGCTGCTCAAGCAGGCGATCGCCGCGTGCAAGCGCCAGGGCAAGTATGTGGGCATCTGCGGCCAGGGCCCTAGCGACCATCCGGATTTCGCCCAGTGGCTGGCGGATGAGGGCATCGTCTCGATTTCGCTCAACCCAGATACGGTGGTTGCCACCTGGCAGCAGCTGGCGCGCTGAGCGCCGCGCCCCCTGAATCGCGCATGTTGCCGGCCCCCGCACCCGACTCCGGCCCCGAGCGGGTGGGGGTGCCGCTGGACCCGGCTTTGCCGGACCTGCACCACCTCGGCTTCAAGCTGGTGCTGCTCGCCGTATGGGCGGCATCGTCGTTCGGCGTGGGTTATTTCGCCGAGTACCTGCAATTCCGGATTGGCCCGTGGCCTTTCAGTTACTGGGTGGCGGCGCAGGGTGGCGTGCTGGTGTTCATCGTGCTCATCTGGGTCTACTACTGGGTGATGCGCGGGTATGACCGACGTGCCGACGAAGTCGCGTCGGCACGCGGCGATGCGGGGCCACATGGCTGAGTCGGTGGAGCGCCCCTACATCGCACGCCTGAATCGAGTGATGGGGCTGTACGTCATCGGCCTGCTGGGCTTCGTCGGCGCCATGGCCTGGGCCGAGCAGCGCGGGCTCTCGCGGCACTGGATCGGACCGATCTTCCTGTTCCTGACCGTGATGGCCTATGCCGCGGTCGGCGTCTATGGCCGCACTTCCGATCCGGCGGAGTACTACGTCGCCGGACGGCGCATCCCGCCGATCTACAACGGGATGGCCACCGCCGCCGACTGGATGAGCGCGGCCTCCTTCATCAGTCTGTCCGGGGCGTTGTACCTGCAGGGGTTTTCCGGTGTTCCAGGCGTGCCGGGGGGTCTGGCCTACATGCTGGGCTGGACGGGAGGGTTCGTGCTGGTGGCGATGCTGATTGCACCGGCCCTGCGGGCGATGCAGCTCTACACCATTCCGGATTTTTTCCAGGTGCGCTTCGGTGGCAGCTGGCCGCGCATCCTTGCGGCCATCGGCGCGGTCCTGTGTTCGTTCACCTATGTGGTGGCGCAGATCTATGGCGTGGGGCTGATTGCGTCGCGGCTCACCGGGGTGCAGTTCGAGATCGGCATCATGCTGGGGCTGGGGGGCGTGCTGCTGTGCTCGTTCCTGGGTGGCATGCGCGCGATCACCTGGACGCAGGTGGCCCAGTACGTCGTGCTGCTGCTGGCATTCCTGATTCCCGTCTCCTGGCTGTCCTACAAGCAGCTGGGCAACCCGGCCGCACCCCTGGCCTACGGGCAGCAGCTGGGCAAGATCGCCGAGCGCGAGAGCGCGCTGCTGGCGTCCGACGCCGAGAAGCAGGTGATTGCCGCCTACGAGAACAGGGTGCACGACTACCAGGAGCGCCTGGCCGATGTGCCCGCCGCGCTCGAGCGTGAGCGGCGCGAGGCGCGTGAGCGCATCCAGCAATTGCGCTCGCGCAATGCGGAGGTGGACCTGATCGTGGCGGCGAGCCGGGAGCTGCTGGCGATGCCGCGCGACGAGGCGGAGGCCCGTGCCCGCTGGACGCGGGAGCTGGTGGAAAACCAGGAGCGCGCCCGGCCGCTCGGTGGTCTGCCCAGGCACACCCAGCCCTTTGCGGGCGACCCGGCGGGAGATGAGACGCAGCAGGCGCAGTACGAAATTTCGCGGCGCAATTTTCTGGCGCTGTTGTTTTGTCTGATGCTCGGCACCGCCGGCATGCCCCACCTCCTGATGCGTTACTACACCGTGCCCTCGGTGGCGGGCGCGCGCGCGTCGGTGGCCTGGTCACTCGTGTTCGTGGCGCTCCTGTACCTGAGCATTCCAGCTCTTGCGGCACTGGTGAAGTTCGAGATGATGACGCATCTCGTGGGTAGCCGCTTCGATGCGCTGCCCGGCTGGATTGCGCAGTGGGCGAGGGTGGATCCGTCGCTCCTGTCGGTGCAGGACATGAACGGCGACGGCATCGTGCAGTTCGGCGAGGTGCACCTGGGTGCTGACCTGCTGGTGCTGGCGACGCCCGAGATCGGGGGGCTTCCCTACGTGATTTCGGGGCTGGTGGCCGCTGGTGGGCTGGCGGCGGCACTGTCGACGGCCGACGGCTTGCTGCTCACGATCAGCAATGCGCTGGTGCGCGATCTGTACTTCCAGTCCACCCGGCACAGGGCCTCGCCGGAGCAGCGCGTGATTCTCACCAAGTTCACGCTGCTCACGGTGGCGCTGGCCGCGGCCTTTGTCGCCGCGCTCAAGCCTTCGGAAATCCTGCCGCTGGTGGCGGCCTCGTTTTCAATCGCGGCCGCGACCTTCGTGCCGACCATGGTGCTGGGCATTTACTGGCGCAGAACCACGCGGGCCGGCGCCGTGGCTGGCATGCTGGTCGGCCTCAGCGTGACGGTCTACTACCTCGTGATCCACAACACCGCGCTGCGCGCCCTTCTGCCGCAATCGATGCTGGTGCCGGGTCTGTGGTGGGGCATAGAGCCCATCTCGGCGGGTGTCTTCGGAGCGCCGCTGTCCTTCGTGACGACCTGGGTCGTGAGCCTGCTCACGCGCTCCCGGGTCAGTCGATAGCCAGCAATTCGACGTCGAAGATCAGCGTGGCGTTCGGAGGGATCACGCCACCGGCTCCGCGAGCCCCATAGCCGAGCGCTGAGGGAATGAGCAGCGTGCGCTGGCCACCCACCTGCATGCCCTGTACGCCCTCGTCCCAGCCTCGGATCACCATGCCGGCGCCCAGCGGAAATTCGAAGGGCTCGCCCCGGTCGCGGCTGGAATCGAAACGTGCTCCCCTGGCGCCGTCCTCGTGCAGCCAGCCCGTGTAATGCACATGAACGGAGCAGCCTGCCGAGGCGGGTGTTCCGCTGCCGATGCACACGTCTTCGTATTGCAGTCCGGACGGGGTGGTGATGAATGGCACGCGCGTATTCCTTGTACAGGGAGGGGGAGGTGGGTTATTTCCTGGCGCGCGCCGCGACCCAGCGCGTGGCGAACGCCTGCAGGTCCGACAGACGCTTGAGCAGATCCTGGCCTGAGGCGGTCACGATGTAGCCGTCGCTGCCGTGGTCGAGGAAACCGGCTTCGCGCAGTTCCTTGATGCGGGTGTTGAGGGTGTTCGGGGTGATGTTGCCCACGCTGTCCTGCAGCAGGCGGAAGGTCTGCGGATGCCCGTCGCGCAGTGCCCAGAGCACGCGCAGCGCGTAGCGTCGCTCCAGTCGTTCCAGGAGCTGATTGACGGCGGCGTTTTCTTTTGAACCCATGTACGTGTCTCCTGGTGCTGAAGGATGCACAGATGCGGCAATGTCCGCCGGAACATCGAAAAGGATAGCGCTATGGTAACGTGGAAACGCGCGTACCGCCAGTTTGGATGATAAAGTCCGTTGCCATTTGCGGGCCGCCTTGCGCGCGTGCGCTGATTTTGTTGCTTTTGCGCACCTTTTCCACCGCGCGCCCGCACGGCTCAAGCGCGTGCCGCTATGAAAGGCGAAGATTCATGCCGTGTCCGCAGGGGCGCCGCAACCCTGCCGCATGCGCACCAGGACGAGCAGGGCGTGATTGACGGGCGTGGCGATGCCGAGGGCCCGGCCCCGCTGGACCACATAGCCATTTAGATGCTCGATTTCCGTAGGCTTGCCGCGCGCGATGTCCTGCGCGGTGGACGAGAGCTGCCCGGGCATCGTCTGCACGATGGAGCGCAGCGCCGCCTGGATGTCGCCGGGGATGCTCACGCCATCCGCATGGGCCACGGCGAGGCATTCGGCGACGATGTCCTGCACCAGCTCATCGGCGCCGGGCTGGCTCATCAGCCAGCCGTAGGGCTGCTGCAACAGGGCGGACAGGGCGTTGTAGGCGCTGTTGATGATGAGCTTCGCCCAGAGGGCGCCCCGGACGTTGTCCGAGACACGCGTCGGAATGCCGGCTGCCTGCAGTTGCGCGGCCACTTGCTCGCTCATCGGCGAGGGAGCCAGCACGAGATCACCGCGACCGTAGTGGCGCACATGGCCCGGTGCCGCCATGGCCGTGGCGACATACACCACGGCGGCCGCCACGGTGCAGCGCTGGCCGAGAATGGCGCGCGCCTGCTCATCGTTGTCCAAGCCGTTTTGCAGCGTCAGCACCAGCGTGTGCGGGCTGACGAAAGGCTCGATCTGGCGCGCGGCCTCCTGTGTGTCTCCGGACTTGACGCACAGCAGCACGATGTCGGCTCCGCGCACCGCGTCAGGCTGAGTGCTGGCCGTCAGGGCAATGTGTTCATCGCCCGTGGTCGTCTGCAGCCGCAGGCCGCTCGTCTGGATGGCCTGCACGTGCGACGTGCGCCCCACCAGCGTGACCGCGTGGCCCGCGCGCGCAAGCAGGGCGCCGAAGTAGCATCCCACGGCCCCCGCCCCCATGACGGCAAAGGAAAAGGGGGCTGAAGAGCGGGTCGACGGGATCATGACTTGCTTTCCTCGATGCGGGTGCAGCGATCGTAGCGTGCACGCCTGGCTGGCACAGAACAGATGAATTCATATGGTGAAATCATGAATTCTCTGTTGAAAATTCAAATGTTGCAGCGCACGAAAATTTCTCAATACAAGAAATTCTATTTCACTATTTGATAAACTCATCGCATTCAATTGATTTCATTGAATAAAATTTATGTCTTGTATAAGACACAAGACATAAATCAACTCTTCTATAAGACTTAGAATTCAACCATGGCGCCGACGCAGGCACCACCCCATTTTCAACGTTCGGAGAAGACCATGCCGCAATCGATCACCGCGCAACTCAGTCGTGAACAACAAATCGCCGCCCTCGAAAAGGACTGGGCGCAGAACCCGCGCTGGAAGGACGTGAAGCGCGGCTACAAGGCCGCCGACGTGGTGCGCCTGCGCGGCAGCGTCCAGCCCGAGTACACGCTGGCCCGGCTGGGCGCCGAAAAGCTCTGGGAGAAGCTGCATGGCGGCGCCAAGAAGGGCTATGTCAACGCGTTTGGCGCGATCACCGCGGGACAGGCCATGCAGCAGGCCAAGGCCGGTCTCGAAGCCGTCTACCTTTCGGGCTGGCAGGTGGCGGCCGATGGCAACACCAGCGAGACCATGTACCCCGACCAGTCGCTGTACGCCTACGACTCGGTGCCCACCATGGTGTGCCGCATCAACAACACCTTCAAGCGCGCCGACGAGATCCAGTGGGGCCGCGGCACCAACCCCGGCGACAAGGAATTCATCGACTACTTCCTGCCCATCGTGGCCGATGCCGAAGCCGGATTCGGCGGCGTGCTCAACGCCTTCGAGCTGATGAAAAACATGATCACCGCGGGCGTGGCGGGCGTGCACTTCGAAGACCAGCTCGCGGCCGTGAAGAAGTGCGGCCACATGGGCGGCAAGGTGCTGGTGCCGACGCAGGAAGCGATCGAGAAACTCACGGCGGCACGTTTCGCAGCCGACGTGATGGGCGTGCCCACCATCGTGCTTGCGCGTACCGATGCCGAAGCCGCCAATCTGATCACGTCCGACCATGACGCCAACGACAAGACCTTCCTCACGGGTGAACGCACGCAAGAGGGTTTCTTCCGCGTGAAGAACGGCCTGGAGCAGGCCATCAGCCGAGGCGTCGCCTACGCGCCCTATGCCGACTTGGTGTGGTGCGAAACCGGCGTGCCCGATATCGGCTTCGCGCGCGAGTTCGCGCAGGCCGTGCTGGCCTCGTCGCCCAACAAGCTGCTGGCCTACAACTGCTCGCCCTCGTTCAACTGGAAGAAGAACCTGAGCGACAAGCAGATCGCCACCTTCCAGGACGATCTCTCGGCGTTGGGCTACAAGTTCCAGTTCATCACGCTCGCGGGCATCCACAGCAACTGGTTCAACACCTTCAAGCTGGCGCATGCCTATGCGCAGGGCGAGGGCATGAAGCACTACGTGGAAATGGTGCAGGAGCCCGAGTTCGCGGCGCGCCAGCAGGGCTACACCTTCGTGAGCCACCAGCAGGAAGTGGGTGCGGGCTATTTCGACGACGTGACCACCGTGATACAGGGCGGCACCTCTTCGGTCAAGGCGCTCACCGGTTCCACCGAAGAAGCGCAGTTCCACTGAGACCACGGGCAGTTCTGCTGCCCCTCGATGAACGGACGACAGAACCACCCTGCGGGGTGGTTTTGCGTTGTGCGCCCGGCACGGGCGCACTCTTGCGGGTGCGAGTCCGCCGTAAGTTGATCACAGCGAGCGAAGCGAAGCGCAACTGCATGAGGGCGACCGACTGTGGGGAGGAAGCGTGGAGCGAAGCTGCGAGCGCGAGCTGGACGAATGGCTGCGTCACCGATTGAGGGCGATCCAGCTCAAGCACTGGAAACGACCGGCAACCATGTACCGTGAGCTCAAGGCGCTCGGTGCGGGGGAGACTGAGGCACGACGGGTGGCGGCCAACGGCCGCCGCTGGTGGCGCAACAGCGAGCGCCTGCTGAAGACCGTGCTGACCATCGCCTACTTCGACCGGCTGGGCGTTCCCAGACTGTCATGACCTCAAACTCTCGGACCGCCCGGTGCGGACCCGCACGCCGGGTGGTGTGGCAGGGGTGCCTCCTATGATGGAGGCCCCCTATGCCGATTTCGGGCTCAGGTATGGGCGTCGATTGCCGATACTGATCTCATGCAAGTCCAGGCAACGCCCCGCGAGCACTCGCCCGAAGCCGTCCCGCAGGGATGGAGCAAACACTTCGTCATGCCGGTGTTCCGCCATGGCGTTCGGGTCAAGTATGCGGGGCGCTGGGAAACCGTGGACTATGTGAAACTGCGCCGGCTCGAGCTGATGGTGTATCTGCTGGACCATGCGGAACCGGTGGCGACGCGCGAGCTGGAGCTGGCCCCCACCTTGTTCACGACAGAGCGCATGCCGACGCTGCAGAACCTGGGCTATACCCACAGCCTCTGAGGCTGAAGGGGGCCGTTGAATGCGTCCGTCGGCACCGCCGGCGGTGTGCCTGGCGAGGCCGGTGATGACAAAGCGCACTCCCGCGCCAGCAAGGGCCGAGCCGCGGGGCGTGTTGCCGGTGGCGCTGTCACCCCAAGGGTGAAGGCGGCAAAATGCCCGAAGGGTCAGCTTCCGTGATGACGGGTCGAGGGTCGCGAGCGGTCAACGGCCATTTTCAGTTTCGGCGCCTTCCTGTGCCATGGTTTCTCCCAAGCGCACGGCGCGTCCAGGGGTCCAGTCGGCCTGCCACTGCGTGGGCCCTTCGGGAAGTAGCACGATCACGGTGGAGCCGAGCTGAAATCGTCCCATTTCCTCGCCCTGGTTCAGGGTAATGTCTTGTTGCGCGTAGTCCCAGTGACGGATGTGGCCGGATCGTGGCGGGTTGACCTGGCCGTGCCAGACCGTGCACATGCTGCCGACGATGGTGGCGCCCACCAGCACGAGCGCCATGGTGCCGAGTTCGGTTTCAAACAGGCAGACGATGCGTTCATTGCGGGCGAACAGTCCCGGGACATTGCGTGCCGTCACCGGGTTGACCGAAAAAAGACTGCCCGGAATGTGCGTCATGTGCGAGAGCCGTCCGCGGCACGGCATGTGGATGCGGTGGTAGTCGCGCGGGCTCAGGTAGAGCGTGACGAACCGCCCCCCCTCGAACTGCGCCGCCAGGGCACGGTCGCCCCCGAGCAGGGCACTGGCGGTGTAGGTATGGCCCTTGGCCTGGACGATGCTGTCCTGCGTGATGCGGCCCAGCTGGCTGACCGCGCCGTCCACCGGGCAGATCAGGCGCGCGGGTGCGATGAGCCGGGCCTCGGGCCTGAGCGCACGGGTGAAAAAATCGTTGAAGCTCGCGTAGGCCGTGATGTCGGGTTCAAGAGCTTCGGCCATGTCCACCTGATAGCGCCTGACGAACCAGCGTATCGTGGCTGTGGTGAAGCGGCCCGCTCGCGCGTGCGCCCAGCGACCGGCCAGTTGCGTCATGGCCTGCTTGGGGGTCAGGTATTGAAGGGCGGTGGCGAAGCGGTCTGACACGGCGGGTGCAAAAGCGCGCAGTGTAACGGCATGCCCCGAAAGCGCCCCTCAAAGTTGCGACTCACAGTACAATACGCGATTGACTTTCGCTTGCGCGGCTGGGTTGGCTCGAGCGCGATGGCGACCCCTCCGGAGAAAAGCACAGACCTTTATGGCAAAGGAAGAACTCATTGAAATGCAGGGCAGCGTGACCGAAGTGCTGCCTGATTCGCGCTTTCGCGTCACGCTGGACAATGGCCACCAGCTCATCGCCTATACGGGCGGCAAGATGCGCAAGCACCACATCCGCATTCTGGCGGGCGACAAGGTTTCGCTGGAGATGTCGCCCTACGATCTGACCAAGGGGCGCATCACCTTCCGCCACCTGGCGGGGCGCGGACCGGCTCCAACCTGATCCGGTTGCCGCGCGAAGGCGCGTGGATTGACTCTTCGGAGCGTAGCGCAGTCTGGTAGCGCATCTGGTTTGGGACCAGAGGGTCGTAGGTTCGAATCCTATCGCTCCGACCAAAATGCATGGGGTTGACTTCGAAGTCAACCCCATTTTTGTTTCTGCCGCGCAGGCGGGCCCAAGAGGTGAACATGCCGTCGGATGAATCGAATCCTTCAAGCCGCTACGCCGTGCTGGATGCGCTGCGCGCCCTCGCGCTGGTGTGGATGACGCTCTACCACTTCGGTTTTGACCTGAATCACTTTGGTTACTGGCACCAGGATTTTTACCGCGACCCGCTCTGGACGGTCCAGCGCACGCTGATCCTGAGCCTGTTCCTGCTGTGCGCAGGCATGGGGCAGGCCATCGCCGAGGCGCACGAGGTTTCGTGGCGGCGCCTGGCCAGGCGCTGGGCGCAGATTGCCGCGTGCGCGCTGTTGGTGACAGCGGGCTCGCTGGTGATGTTTCCACGCAGCTTCATCTATTTCGGGGTGCTGCACGGCATGGCGTTGATGTGGCTGCTCGCGCGCATCACGCGGGGCCTGGGAAACTGGCTCTGGCTTGCCGGCGGCTTGGCCTTGCTGTTGCCGTCGGCGGCGTCGTGGCTGCTGGGTGGACCCCTGGCGTTCGCGGCCGATGCGTTCGACAGCCGCTGGCTGAACTGGCTGGGCCTGATCACGCGCAAGCCCGTCACGGAAGACTATGTGCCGCTGTTTCCGTGGATGGGGGTCTTCTGGTGGGGCGTGGCCAGCGGGCAAAGGCTGTTGCGGCATCGCCCGGCGTGGCTTGCCAGGCCACTTGCAAGCGGCGGGTCAAGGGCGCTCGCATCGCTGGGACGCCACAGCCTGCTGTACTACATGTTGCATCAACCGGTCATGATCGCTGCGCTGATGCTGGCCGGCTGGGTCGCCAGGGCATGAAAAACGCGGCCATCGGCCGCGTCGTTCCTGAAGTGCCCGCGTGTGCTTATTCCACCTTGGCCTTCTCGCGCAGATCCTTCTGGAATTGCGCGAGCTTTTGCTGTTCTAATTGCTGGCGAATCTGGGTTTTCACGTCGTCGAGCTTGGGCAGCTGGGCATCGCGCACGTCGTCCAGGCGGATGACGTGCCAGCCGAATTGGCTCTTGACCGGCGTTTGCGTGATCTTGCCTTTTTCGAGCTTGATCATGGCCTCGGTGAATTCTGGGACATAGCTGCTCGGATTGGCCCAGCCCAAGTCACCGCCCTTGGCGCCGGAGCCCGGATCCTTGGATTCCTTCTTGGCGATTTCCTCGAAGTTGCCACCCTTGTCCAGTTGCGCAACGATGGCCTTGGCCTTGTCTTCGCTGTCCACCAGGATGTGACTGGCCTTGTATTCCTTTCCGGTATTGGCGACGACGAACTTGTCGTATTCGGCCTTGATTTCGGCGTCGGTGACCGGGTTCTTCTTCTGGTAGTCGGTGAACAGTTCACGGATCAGCAGGGCTTGGCGGGCCAGTTCCATCTGGTCCTTGAAGTCTTGGTTGTTCTGCAGACCGCGCTTCTGCGCTTCCTGCATGAAGACTTCACGCGCGATGACCTCTTCCTTGATCTGCTTCTTGAGCTCAGGCGTGACCTCGCGGCCCGACTGCTCCAGCTGGTGTTGAAACAGGTCGGCGCGTGACGTCGGCACGGGCTTGCCGTTGACGACGGCGATGTTTTGAGCAGCAACCGGCAGGGCGAACGCGCCCGCGACGGCAACGGCCATCAGGCCGGACAAGAGCTTGTTTTGCATGGAGATGATGCGAGGAAGGAAAGAGAACGGGCGGCGTGCCCGCGAGCAACATGAGATTGAATCAGAGAATTTCAATGGCGACGGCATGCGCGCCCATGGCGATGTAGTCGCGAAGCGCATCATACACAAGGCGGTGTTGCTCCACGCGGCGCTTGCCGTGCAGGGTGGCGGCTGCGATGCGCACGCGAAAGTGTGTGCCGTAACCCGTGCCGTTGGCGCCGGTGTGTCCTTCGTGCTGCCAGCTTTCGTCCAGCACTTCGAGCTGCGTGGGCTCGAAGACCGTTCGCAGATGGCTGTCGATGGCTTCGGCGGTGACGGCGTTGCCTGTGCCCGGCGGCGTGATGGTGGTGCTCATGGTTGTGCGTCCTGGCGCGGCACGCTGGCGTCTTCTTCGACATAGCGCGAGAGATACAGGGCCTGCGCGATGATGAAGACGACCATGAGGCCGAGGCTGCCGAAGAGTTTGAAATTGACCCAGGTGTCGGTATCGAAGGTGTAGGCTACCCAGAGGTTGATGGCGCCCATGGCCGTGAAGAACCCCGTCCACCCCCAGTTCAGGCGGGCCCAGATGGTGTCCGGCAGCGTGATCTGCGCGCCCATGAGGGTTTTGATGAAGTTCTTCTTCAAAATCAACTGCCCCACGAGCAGCGCCCCGCCCATGAGCCAGTAGAGCACGGTGGGCTTCCACTTGATGAAGGTCTCGCTGTGGGCCAGTAGCGTGGCTCCGCCGAACACCACGATCACACCCAGACTCAGCCACTGCATGGCATCGACCTTGCCGTGGCGCATGCGCATGTAGCCGATCTGCACCACGGTGGCGGCGATGGCCACGGCGGTGGCGGTGTAGATGCCCCAGAACTTGAATGCTGCAAAGAACAGGATGATGGGGAAAAAATCGATCAGCAGCTTCATCGCGAGGGAGGCTCGAAATCGAGCGAGGCGGAATTCATGCAGTATCGCAGACCGGTGGGGGCCGGCCCATCGTTGAAGACGTGGCCCAGGTGTGCGCCGCACTGCGCGCACACGGTTTCGGTGCGCCGCATGCCGAGGCTGTCATCCTCGATTTCGCGGATGGCGCCGGGGAGAGCCTCGGAAAAGCTGGGCCAGCCGCAGCCTGCATCGAACTTGGTGCCGGATTCGAACAGCTTCGCACCGCAGCAGATACAGTGGTAGCTGCCGTCCTCCCAGTGTCGTTCATATTTGCCGGAAAACGGGCGTTCGGTGGCGGCGTGGCGCGCGACCTGGTACGCGCCGGGCTCCGCGTTCTTGCTCGCGAGCAGCGCGCGCCACTCGTCTTCGGTCTTGGTGATGGGAAAAATCATGAGGAACAGCTCAGGGAAAGGGTGCCTGCCCAGTCGGGCGGGAAACCGGCCCAGGCATCGTGGCCGGGGTGTTCATCGAAAGGATGCGCCAAAACGCGCTGCAGTGCTTGGACCGTGCTGAAGTCGCCGAGTTTCGCGTCGCGTATCGCGAGCTCGGCGAGGTGGTTGCGCAGCACGTATTGGGGATTGGTTTTGAGCATCAAATCAGCCTCTGGCGCTTTCCCATCAAGCGCGAGCAGCTTCTCGAATGAGAGCAACCAGGTATCCCATGCCGCGCCGTCGATGAACAACCCTCGCACTGGTGCATGGTCGCCACTGGCCGCCGCGTGCGACAGGCGACGCCAGAAGATCGGGTAATCGACCCGTTCGCTCGCGAGCAGCCGCAGCAGGTCGGCGATGCAGGCTTCGTCGCCTTCAAAGGCCGCGCGCAGTCCGAGCTTGGCGCGCATCCGGGCGAGGTAGGCGTCGTGGAACGCTGGCGTATAGGCCGCGATCACGGTCTGCGCGAGCGCGACGTCGGCGATCAGCGGCAGCAGCGCCCGTGCGAGACATGCGACATTCCAGTGGCCCACGCCGGGTTGCTCGTCAAAGGCGTAACGGCCGAGCGGGTCGCTGTGGTTGCAGATGTGGCGCGGGTCGTAGCCGTCCATGAACTGGAACGGTCCGTAGTCGAGCGTGAGGCCGAGGATGCTCATGTTGTCGGTGTTCATCACGCCGTGCATGAAGCCGGCCGCCTGCCACCGCGCGATCAGGTGCGCGGTGCGCTCGCTGATCGCGCGCAGCAGGCCGGCGTAGGCATTGCCGCCCGTGCTGTCTGCGTCGCGGCATTCGGGGTAGTAGCGCTCGATGACGTAGTCGGCGAGCTGGCGCAGCTCTGTCGTCTGGCCTTGGGACGCGAACCATTCGAAGTGGCCGAAGCGGATGAAGCTGGGCGCGACGCGCGTGAGGACCGCGGCGGTTTCCGGTTCCTCGCGCTGAACGGGCAGGGGCGAGCCGATGAGCGCCAGCGCTCGCGTGGTCGGGATGCCCAAGCCATGCATGGCGGTGCTGGCCAGGAATTCGCGGATCGACGAGCGCAGCACGGCGCGCCCGTCGGCGCCGCGTGAATAGGGGGTACGCCCGCTCCCTTTGAGCTGGATTTCCTGCCCCTGCATGGTTTCTCCGAGCAGTACGGCACGGCCATCTCCCAGGCGCCCGGCCCAGATGCCGAACTGGTGGCCGCCGTAGACGCTGGCCCATGGCGTGCTGCCGGGCAGCACGGCGTTGCCGCTCAGGGCTTGCAGCGCCTCGTCGCTTTGCAGCCAGTGCGCGGGCAGGTGCAGCAGCGTGGCCACCGCGTCGTCGCGGGTGATCCAGTGGGGTTCGGGCAGTAGTGTGGGCGGCTGCGCGGTGCCGAAGGCCGGGCCGAGCGCACCATAGCCCTGGCGCCAGGCGATGGGAGCATGTGTGGCGGTGGTGGACATGGGTGCATTGTGTGACCGGGCACGATCACTGGTGGTGCGCGGGGTTGCTTTGTCCGGTAGGGGACAGATCACCCGCGCATCAGGGCTTGCCCGCTACGCGTCGGGGAGGGCGAGCGCTACCATCGTATGGTTCATTTCAATCAAAGTGATAAGGAGCCATCATGCTGCTGGGACAGATGCAGAACCAACCCCTGCTCATCTCGATGTTGATCGATTTCGCTGAACGCCACCATGGCGACGGCGAGATCGTCTCGCGCCGGGTCGAGGGCGACATTCATCGCTACACCTACCGCGATCTGGCACGGCGCTCCAAGAAGCTGGCCAATGCGCTGCAGGCCAGCGGCACGGAGCAGGGGGATCGCATCGCTTCCATCGCCTGGAATGGCTACCGCCACATGGAGCTGTACTTCGGCGTGGCCGGCTCGGGGCGCGTGATGCATACGCTCAACCCGCGCCTGCATCCGACGCAGTTGGTGTGGATCGTGAACCACGCCGAGGACAAGGTGGTGTGCTTTGACGCCACCTTCCTGCCGCTGGTGCAGGCGGTGCACGCCAAGTGCCCGACGGTCAAGAGCTGGGTGCTGCTGTGCGACGCGGACAAGCTGCCGGCGGACAGTGGCATTCCGGGCCTGACGAGCTACGAGGCCTGGATCGCCGGTGCCTCCGACGAGTACGCCTGGCCGCAGTTCGACGAGAACACGGCGGCCGGCCTGTGCTACACCAGCGGGACCACGGGCGACCCCAAGGGCGCGCTCTACAGCCACCGCTCCACGGTGCTGCATGCCTACGGCGGCGCGTTGCCCGACGCGCTCAATCTGTCGGCGCGCGACTCGATGATGCCGGTGGTGCCGATGTTCCACGTCAACGCCTGGGGCCTGCCCTATGGCGCCGCACTCACGGGCTGCAAGGTAGTGTTTCCCGGTCCGGCGATGGACGGCAAGTCGATCTACGAGCTGATGGAAGCCGAGGAAGTCACGATGGCCGCGGGCGTGCCGACGATCTGGCAGATGCTGCTCGGGCACCTGCAGGCGGGCGGGCTGAAGTTCTCGACGCTCAAGCGCACGGTCATCGGCGGTTCGGCCTGCCCGCCAACGATGATCGACACCTTCCGCGACACTTATGGCGTGGACGTGCTGCACGCCTGGGGCATGACGGAGACCAGCCCGTTGGGGACGGTGTGCACGCTCAAGAACAAGCAGCTGCACCTGCCGGCCGAGCAGCAACTGGCTATCCGCACCAAGCAGGGGCGCGCGATCTTCGGCATCGACATGAAGATCGTGGGCGACAACGGCCAGGACCAGCCCTGGGACGGCAAGACCTATGGCGACCTGCTGGTGCGTGGCCCGTGGATCATGGACCACTACTTCAAGGTGGAAGGCAGCCCGCTCATCAAGGATGCCCAGGGTCGCGGCTGGTTTCCGACCGGGGATGTGGCGACGATCGACGCCGACGGCTTCATGCAGATCACCGACCGCAGCAAGGACGTGATCAAATCCGGCGGCGAGTGGATCAGTTCGATCGACATCGAGAACATCGCCATGGCGCATCCGGCCGTGGCCATGGCCGCGTGCGTGGGCATGCCGCACCCCAAGTGGGACGAGCGCCCCGTCATCGCCGTGGTCAGGAAGCCGGACGCCGATCTCACGCGGGATGGGCTGCTCAAGTTCTACGAAGGCAAGATCGCCAAGTGGCAGATTCCGGACGATGTGGTCTTCGTCGAGGCCATCCCGCTGGGGGCCACCGGCAAGATGCAGAAGAGCAAGCTGCGCGAACAGCTCAAGGGCTACAAGCTGCCGGGGCTCTGAATCGCGCATGAAGAGCGCCGATGCAGTCATGTAGGTGACTGGATCGGCGCCGGAACCCGGGCAAACCCTGAACGCTTGTTTCGTGGTCTCTTGTAGGCTATGGCGCAATGCCAACACCCCAAGGAGATTTGATGCGTTTCACTATCAAAACAATGGCTGCCTGCACCGCACTGGTGTGCGCTGGCGGCGCTTTTGCTCAAAGTGGCCAGACGGTCAAGATCGCCATGATCGAGGGGCTTTCCGGGCCCATGGGCAATGTCGGCACCAACCAGTTCAAGAGCTGGCAGTACGTGGCGGCGCACCTGAACGCCCGGGAAAATCCCGCGGGCGTGAAGTTCGAGATTGTGCCCATGGACAGCAAGAGCTCGCCGCAGGAGGCGATCAACCTGCTCAAGGCCGCGGTCGATCAGGGCATCCACTACGTCGCGCAGGGCAATGGCTCCAACGTCGCGCTGCCGCTGGCGGACGCCGTGGCCAAGAGCAACGAGCGCAACCCCGGCAAGGAAGTCATCTACATGAACTATGCGGCGGTCGATCCTGCATCGACCAACGAGAAGTGCAACTACTGGCACTTCCGTTTCGACGCCGATACGTCGATGAAGATGGCCGCGCTCACCAACTTCATGAAGGGCCAGGGCGAGATCCACAACGTGTATCTGGTCAACCAGAACTATTCGCATGGCCATCAGGTGGCCAAGTACTTCAAGGAAGGCATCGAGCGCAACCGCCCCGACGTGAAGATCGTCGGCGAGGACTATGTGGCGCTCGGCCAGGTCAAGGACTTCGCGCCCTATGTGGCCAAGATGAAGGCCGCGGGCGCCGACACGCTGGTGACGGGCAGCTGGGGGCAGGACTTCACCCTGCTGGTCAAGGCCATGAACGACGCGGGCCTGAACATCCCGATCTATGCCTACTATGCTGGGGTCTCGGGCACGCCCACTGCGCTCGCGCAGGGCAAGATCGCCGAGGTCTACCAGATCGCCTACAACCACTCCAACTACCCCGGCCGCATGGGTGAGCTGATGAAGGGGTTCAAGGCGCAGTACAACGACGATTTCTACACCTTCTCGGTCTACAACGCGCTGGTGGCCCTCTCGGACGCGATGGCCAAGACCAAGTCCACCGACCCGGTGAAGGTGGCCGCCGCGCTCGAAGGCCTGCGCTTCGACGGATTCAACGGCGAGGCGCAGATGCGCGCCACCGACCATCAGTTGCAGCTGGGCATGTGGATCTCCAAGTGGCAGAAGGTCGATGCCAAGAACAGCTACAGCGTGGAGAACACCGGCTACACCTTCGCGCCGGTCAAATACCTCGAGCCCTACATCGCCAGCACCCCCACGAGTTGCCAGATGAAGCGCCCGGGCAAGTAAGCGCCTGCCACGAACCGCCGATGCCGGGCGGCGGGGCCTGGCGGTCGGCGCCGCGTGTCATCTTGCTGCCTCGGGAGGGCAGATGGAATTTTTCACGATCTCGTTGCTCAACGGACTGAGCTACGGGCTGATGCTGTTCATGCTCAGCTCTGGCCTCACGCTCATCTTCAGCATGATGGGTGTGCTCAATTTCGCGCACGCAAGCTTCTACATGCTGGGCGCGTATTTCGCCTTCGCGCTGTCGCAGTCCCTGGGCTACTGGCCCGCGCTCGTGATCGCACCGCTGGCCGTCGGGCTGGTCGGGGCGGCATTCGAGCAGCTGTGCCTGCGCCGCGTGCACAAGTGGGGGCACGTGCCCGAGCTGCTCATCACCTTCGGCCTCTCGTATCTGGTGCTCGAGGTGGTGCAGCTCATCTGGGGGCGCAACGTCGTGCCCTATGGCCTGCCCGATCAACTGCAGGGGCCGCTGTTCACGCTGTATGGCACGCAGTTCCCGAAGTCGCGCGCCTTCGTGATGCTGGTGGCCGTGCTGATGCTGGGCGGCATCTGGCTGGTGCTTCAGCGCACGCGCATCGGTCTCGTGATCCAGGCGGCGCTCACGCACCCGGACACGGTGCAGGCGCTGGGGCACAACGTGCCGCGCGTGTTCATGCTGGTGTTTGGCGGCGGTGCGGCGCTGGCCGCGCTCGCGGGCGTGGTGGCGGGCAACACCTACGTGACCGAGCCGGCCATGGCCTATGCCGTGGGTTCCATCATCTTCGTGGTGGTGGTCGTGGGCGGCATGGGGTCTCTGGCCGGGGCCTTTCTGGCGTCCATCCTCATCGGCGTGGTGCAGACCTTCGCGGTGGCCATTGACGTCTCGCTGGCCGATCTGCTGGGCGCCGCCGGGCTCAAGGTGGCCAGCGGCAATCCGATGGAGCAGGCGCTGCGCCTGACCGTGGCGCAGGTGGCGCCCATGCTGCCCTACCTGTTCATGGTGCTGATCCTCATCTTCCGCCCGCGCGGACTCATGGGCACGCGGGAGGATTGACATGAGCGCTTCAACGATGACGACCGCTCGCGGGCGCTGGCTTGCCTGGGGCGGACTGGCGGCGGCGCTGATCGCGGCACCGTGGATATTTCGCAGCAGCCTGGCGCTGAACATGCTCTCGCAGATGGGTTATCTCATCATCATCTGCCTGTCCTACAACCTGCTGCTGGGGCAGGGCGGGATGCTGAGCTTCGGTCACGCGGTGTTCACGGGCCTGGGCGGCTACGCGGCGGTGGCGGCGATCGGCTATGTCGATGGCCACGGCGTCGCGTTTCCGCTGGTGCTGATGCCGTTGGTCGGCGGCCTCATGGGCGCGCTGGTGTCGGTGCCGCTGGGCTATGTTTCAACCCGCAAGGCAGGCACCACGTTCGCCATGATTTCGCTCGGCATCGGCGAGTTGGTGGTGGCGTTTGCCATCATGCTGCCGGATCTGTTCGGTGGCGATGGCGGCATCTCGATCAATCGCACCTACGGCAAACCTTGGGGGGGCATCACTTTCGGCCCGCAAATCCAGCTGTACTACCTGATCGCGGCCTACTGCTTCATCTGCACCGCGCTGATGTACGCCTTCACCGCGACGCCGCTCGGGCGCATGCTCAACGCCGTGCGCGACAACCCCGAACGTGCGCAGTTCGTCGGCTACAACACCCAGCTCGTGCGCTGGTACAGCTTCATCATCGCCGGCTTCTTCGCGGGTGTGGGCGGGGCGCTGAGCACGATCAACTTCGAAATCTTCAACGCCGCCGATTCATTGAGCGGCATGCGCTCGGGCGCCTATCTGCTGTTCACCTTCCTGGGTGGTGTGACCTTCTTCTTCGGGCCGATGATAGGCGCGGTGCTGATGGTGCTGTGCACCGTGCTGCTGTCGGAACTCACAGCCGCGTGGCTCCTGTACCTGGGCCTGGTCTTCGTGCTGATGATCATGTATGCGCCCGGCGGCGTGGCCAGCCTCATCATGATGAATGTGCGAATGGCGCGCGCGGGCAAGCTCGGGCGCTTTGCGGGGCTGTATGGCGCGCTGGTGCTGGCTTGCGCGCTGCTGATGCTGGGCACGTCGGCGCTGATCGAGATGATCTACCACATGCAGCTCAACGCCGCGGTCGGCTCGGAGGTGAAATACCTTGGCATGCGGCTCGACGCCGCCACGGTTGCGCCGTGGCTGGGTGCGGTGGTGGTCGCGCTCATCGGTGCACTGGCGGTGCACCAGGTGGGCCGGCGCTTTGCGCACGCCTGGGGCAAGGCACAGGAAGAGATCGAGGCCGGGCTGCAGCACGGGGGGCAAGCGGCATGACCTGTGCGCTCGAACTGAAAAACCTCTGCAAGAGCTTCGGCAAGACCGAGATCATTCGCGGTGCCAATCTGGCCGTGCGCGCGGGCGAGCGCGTGGCCATCATCGGTCCGAACGGCGCGGGCAAATCCACCTTGTTCAATCTCATCAGCGGGCGCCTGGCGCCCACGAGTGGCGAAGTGTTGCTCAACGGCACGCGCATCGATGGCAAAAAGCCGTTCGAGATCAACCGACTCGGGCTCTCGCGCAGCTTTCAGATCACCAACATCTTCCCGCGCCTGAGCGTGTTCGAGAACCTGCGCTGCGCCGTGCTCTGGAGCCTCGGTTATCGCTATACCTTCCTGCGTTTTCTCTCCAGCCTGCACGATGCGAACGCACGCGCCGACGAACTGGTGGCGCAGGTCGGCCTTGTGGCCAAGCGCGATGTGCAGGCGGTCAACCTCACCTATGCAGAACAGCGGGCGCTGGAGATCGGCATCACCATCGCGGGCGGCGCGCAAGTGATCCTGCTCGACGAGCCCACGGCCGGCATGAGCACGACCGAGACCGCCCACTTCATTGCGCTGATTCGCGAGGTGACCGAGGGCAAGACCCTGCTCACCGTGGAGCATGACATGGGCGTGGTGTTCGGTCTGGCCGACAGGATCGCCGTGGTCGTCTACGGCGAGGTGATCGCGTTCGACACCCCCGAGGCGATCCGCGCCAACGTGCGCGTGCAGGAGGCCTATCTGGGCTCCAGCGTAGCCGAGGCGCAGGAAGGGGCGCACTGATGCTGAACATTCAGGGCCTTCATGCCTGGTACGGCAAGAGCCATGTGCTGCACGGCGTGAATTTCACGGTGCGCCAGGGGGAGATCGTCGCGCTGCTCGGGCGCAATGGCTCGGGGCGCTCCACCTGCGCCAAGGCTGTCATGGGCATGGTGCATGCCGAGGGCAGCGTGCGTTTCAAGGATCAGGAGCTGCTGGGCCACAAGTCGTTCGAGATCGCGCACCTGGGTCTGGGCTATGTGCCGGAAAGCCGTGACGTTTTCCCGCGCCTGACGGTGCAGCAGAACCTGCTGCTGGGGCGCAAGGGCAGCGGGCGCGGCAGCCGCTGGGCCCTGGAGGACATGTATGCGATGTTCCCGCGCCTGAAGGAACGCTGCGCGATCGAGGCGGGGCTGCTCTCGGGCGGCGAGCAGCAGATGCTCACCCTGTGCCGCACGCTCATGGGCGACCCGGACTGCATCCTGATCGACGAGCCGACCGAGGGCCTCGCGCCCAAGATCGTCGAGCAGGTGGGGCAGTACCTCACGCGGCTCAAGGAGCGCGGGATCGCGGTGCTGCTCATCGAGCAGAAGCTGACGATTGCGATGGATATTTCGGACCGCGTGCTCGTCATGGGGCACGGCGCCATCGTCTTCGAAGGCACCCCCGACGCCCTGCGTGCGAATGCGCAGGTGCGAAAGGAGTGGCTGGAAGTCTGATCCGAATTTGCCTTCGATCGTCCCGCTTTGTGGGTTCGCCTTGCCGTGCGGCCGCACGGTTTCCGGCTTCCCGCCTCGTCATCCGAGACCGGATGCAAATCCGTAAAGCCTAGCGCGGCAGCGTGGTGGTGCCCATCAGGTATTTGTCCACCGCGCGCGCCGCCTGGCGGCCTTCGCGGATGGCCCAGACCACCAGGCTCTGGCCGCGGCGCATGTCACCGGCGGCGAAGACGCCCTTGGCGTTGGTCTTGTAGCCCAGGGAATCGTCCACGCTGGCACGCGCGTTGCCACGCGCGTCGCGCTCCACGCCCAAGGCATCGAGCAGCGTGGTCGTGGGCCCGGTGAAGCCCATGGCCAGCAGCACGAGATCGGCCGGCCAGTCCTTCTCGGTGCCCGGAATTTCGGTGGGCTTGCCACCCTTGATTTCGATCTGCACGGTCTTGAGCGCCTTGACGGCGTTGCCGCGGCCGCCGCCCACGAACCCCTGGGTGGAGATGGCGAACTCGCGCTGCACGCCTTCGGCGTGGCTGTCGCTGGTGCGCAGCTTGATCGGCCAGTAGGGCCAGGTGAGTTCCTTGTTTTCTTGCAGCGGCGGCATGGGCATGAGCTCGAACTGCGTCACGCTTGTGGCGCCCTGGCGGTTGCAGGTGCCGACGCAGTCGCTGCCGGTGTCGCCCCCGCCGATCACGATGACGTGCTTGCCCTTGGCTGAAATCGCGTCCTTGACCTTGTCGCCCGCGTCAGCGCGGTTTTGCTGCGGCAGCAATTGCATGGCGAAGTGGATGCCGCGCAGCTCGCGCCCGGGCACCGGCAGGTCGCGCGACTGTTCGGCGCCGCAGGTGAGCAGCACGGCGTCGAATTCTTCGAGCAACTGGTCGGCGGAGATCGTCTCGCGCGACAGGTTGGTGATCGTGGTGCCCACACCCTCGCTGGGCATGCCGCCCACCAGCACGCCGGTGCGAAAGCTCACGCCTTCGCCCTGCATTTGCGCGATGCGCCGGTCGATGTGCGATTTTTCGAGCTTGAAATCCGGAATGCCGTAGCGCAGCAGGCCGCCGATGCGGTCGTTCTTCTCGAACACCGTGACCTCGTGCCCCGCGCGCCCAAGCTGCTGCGCCGCCGCCAGCCCCGCAGGCCCGGAGCCGACCACCGCCACGCGCTTGCCGCTCTTGCGCGGTGCCGGTCGCGAGACCACCCAGCCCTCGGCCCAGGCACGGTCGATGATCGCGCGCTCCAGCGACTTGATGCCCACGGGCTCGCTGTTGATGTTGAGTGTGCAGGCGACTTCGCAGGGCGCGGGGCAGATGCGGCCGGTGAACTCGGGGAAGTTGTTGGTGGAGTCGAGCACCAGAAAAGCGTTTTTCCAGTCGCCCCGGTAGACCAGATCGTTGAAATCCGGAATGATGTTGTTGACCGGGCAGCCGTTGCTGCAGAACGGGATGCCGCAGTCCATGCAGCGCGCCGCCTGCTGGCGCGCCTGCGATTCGGTCAGGGTGGTGACGAATTCGTGAAAGTGCGTGACGCGCTCGGCGACCGGCGCGTGCGGTTCCTCGACGCGGTCGAATTCCAGAAAGCCAGTGATCTTGCCCATGGTGAGTGTCCTGTTGCGTGTGTCTTTGTTTTGAAAACCGGGGCCCGCTCACGTCGGGGAAGTAGCCCCTGTTTTCGTAGCTGACAGCGCTTGACTGACCTGTGATTGAGCCTGTTTTTCCTCATGAATCCGCGCCAGGGCGCGCTGGTACTCGGTGGGGAAGACCTTGACGAAGCGCGCACGTGCTGCCTCCCAGTCGTCGAGCAGTGTGCGTGCGCGGCGGCTGCCGGTCCAGCGCAGGTGATCGTCCAGCAACGCCTTGAGCTGCTCTTCGTCGGTGCGCCCGCGGTGCATGCTCGCCAGCGGCTCGCGCGCCGCTTGGTCGGCTCGGGGCAGCACGCGTTCGAGCTTGACCATGGCGTGGTTGCAGCGGCTGGCAAAGCGGCCGTCCTCGTCGTACACATAGGCGACGCCACCCGACATGCCGGCGGCGAAATTGCGCCCCGTGCCGCCCAGCACCGCGACGGTGCCGCCGGTCATGTATTCGCAGCCGTGGTCGCCTGTGCCCTCGACCACCGCGGTGGCGCCCGAGAGGCGCACCGCGAAGCGCTCGCCCGCGACCCCGGCGAAGTAGGCCTCGCCGCTGGTCGCGCCGTACAGCACGGTGTTGCCGGCGATGATGTTCTCGTGCCAGGCACCGCGGAAATCCAGGCTGGGCCGCACCACGATGCGCCCGCCCGACAGGCCCTTGCCGGTGTAGTCATTGGCGTCGCCGATCAGCATCAGCGTGATGCCTCGGCACAGGAAGGCGCCAAAGCTCTGCCCGCCCGTGCCCTCCAGCTGCACGTGGATGCTGTCGTCGCTCAAGCCTTCGGGATGCGCCTGCGTCACCACGCCTGCCAGCATCGCGCCGACCGAGCGGTCGCCGTTGCGCGTGGCGTCCAGGATGCGCACGCGCTCACCGGACTCGATCGCGGGCCGGGCCTTGGCGATCAGCCGATGGTCGAGCGCGCGTCCCAGGTCGTGGTCCTGTTCCTCGCAGTGTCTGCGCGCCACGTCGGCGTTCACCTGCGGCTGCGCGAACAGACGCGAAAAATCCAGCCCCTCGGATTTCCAGTGGTCCAGGCCGCGGCGCGTGTCCAGCAGGTCGCTGCGGCCGATCAGCTCATCGAAGGTGCGGATGCCGAGTTGCGCCATGATCTGGCGCACCTCTTCGGCGACGAAGAGGAAGTAGTGGATGATGTGCTCGGGCTTGCCGGTGTAGCGCTTGCGCAGCACCGGGTCCTGCGTGGCGATGCCCACGGGGCAGGTGTTGAGGTGCCCCTTGCGCATCTGGATGCAGCCCTCGACCACCAGCGGCGCGGTGGCGAAGCCGAATTCGTCCGCACCCAGCAGCGCGCCGATGACCACGTCGCGCCCGGTCTTCATCTGGCCGTCGGCTTGCACGCGGATGCGCCCGCGCAGACGGTTCAAGACCAGCGTCTGCTGCGTTTCGGCCAGGCCGATCTCCCAGGGGCTGCCCACGCGCTTGACCGAGGACCAGGGCGAGGCGCCGGTGCCGCCGTCATGCCCTGCGATCACCACGTGGTCGGCCTTGCACTTGGCCACGCCCGTGGCCACCGTGCCCACGCCCACTTCGGACACCAGCTTGACGCTGATGCTCGCGTGCGGCGCCACGCTCTTGAGGTCGTGGATGAGCTGCGCCAGGTCTTCGATGGAGTAGATGTCGTGGTGTGGCGGCGGGCTGATCAGGCCCACGCCAGGCACGCTGTGACGTAGCTTGGCGATGTAGTCGGTGACCTTGCCGCCGGGCAGCTGCCCGCCTTCGCCGGGCTTGGCGCCTTGCGCCATCTTGATCTGGATCTGGTCGCTCGAAACGAGATACTCGGTGGTCACGCCAAAGCGCCCCGAGGCCACCTGCTTGATGCGGCTTCTCAGGCTGTCGCCGTCTTGCAGCGGCTGGTCCACCTCGACCACATCCTTGCCGATCACCGCGGCGAGCGACTTGCGCTTGCGCACCGTGATGGGTTTGCGTTCCTCGCGGTAGCGGTGCGGGTCTTCGCCGCCCTCGCCGGTGTTGCTCTTGCCGCCCAGGCGATTCATGGCGATGGCGAGTGTGGTGTGCGCCTCGGTGGATATGGAGCCCAGCGACATCGCGCCCGTGGCAAAACGTTTGACGATTTCGCTCGCTGGTTCCACCTCATCCACGGAAATCGCCTTGGCCGGATCGACCTTGAATTCGAACAGGCCGCGCAGCGTCATGAGGCGGCGCGACTGGTCGTTGATGATCTGCGCGTATTCCTTGTAGGTGCCGAACTGGTTGGAACGCGTGGCGTGCTGCAGCTTGGCAATGGCGTCGGGCGTCCACATGTGCTCGTCGCCGCGTACGCGCCAGGCGTAGTCGCCGCCGTCGGCCAGCCGGTGCGCGAGCACCATTTCTTCGCCAAAGGCCGCACGGTGGCAGCGCAGCGCCTCCTCGGCGATCTCGAACACGCCGATGCCCTCGACGCGGCTGGAGGTGCCGGTGAAGTATTTCTCGATGGTCTCGGTGTTGATGCCGATGGCCTCGAAGAGCTGCGCGCCGCAGTAGCTCATGTGGGTGGAGACACCCATCTTGGACATCACCTTCGAGAGGCCCTTGTCGATGGCCTTGATGAAGTGCGCGATCGCCTCGTCTGCGCTCAGCGGCCCGGGCAGATCCTTGTGCATCGCGGCCAGCGTCTCCATCGCCAGCCAAGGATGGACCGCCTCGGCGCCGTAGCCGGCAAGCACGGCAAAGTGATGCACCTCGCGCGCACTGCCCGTCTCCACCACCACGCCGGTGCTGGTGCGCAGGCCCGTGCGCACCAGGTGCTGGTGCACGCTGGAGAGCGCCAGCAGCGCCGGGATCGCGACGCGGTCGCGGCTCACGGCGCGGTCGCTCAGGATCAGCACGTTGTGCCCGTTGTGAATGGCATCCACGGCCTGTGCGCACAGGCTCGCCAGGCGCGCCTCCACGCCCTCGGCACCCCAGGCGAGCGGGTAAGTGATGTCGATCACGTGCGAGCTGAATTTGCCCTGCGTGCGCCGCTTGATGTCGCGCAGCTTGGCCATGTCATCGGGGTCGAGCACCGGCTGGCTCACCTGCAGCCGCATCGGCGGGTTGACCTGGTTGATGTCCAGCAGATTGGGGTTGGGACCGATGTAGCTCACCAGGCTCATCACGATGGCCTCGCGGATCGGGTCGATCGGCGGGTTCGTCACCTGAGCGAACATCTGCCGGAAGTAGTTGTACAGCGGTTTGTTCTGGTCGGAGAGCACCGCCAGCGGGCTGTCGTCGCCCATCGAACCGATGGCTTCCTCGCCATGCACCGCCATGGGGCTGAGCAGGAACTTGATGTCTTCCAGCGAGTAGCCGAAGGCCTGCTGCAGGTCGAGCAGGTCGGGAGAGGCCGATGCCGCGCCCGCCAGTTGCGAATCGGTCGCTGCCATCGGCAGCTCGTGTGCGTCGGCGCCGGCCACCGGCTGCACTACATCGTCGAGGCGCACGCAGAGGTTGTCGATCCAGCGCTTGTAGGGCTTGGCATTGGCCAAGCCGGCCTTCAGTTCCTCGTCGTCGATCATGCGGCCCTGGTCCAGGTCGATGAGGAACATCTTGCCCGGTTGCAGGCGCCACTTCTTGACGATCTTGTGCTCTGGAATCGGCAGCACGCCCGATTCCGAAGCCATGACCACGAGGTCATCATCGGTCACGCAGTAGCGTGCGGGGCGCAGGCCGTTGCGGTCCAGCGTCGCGCCGATTTGGCGCCCGTCGGTGAAGACGATGGCGGCCGGACCGTCCCAGGGTTCGAGCATGGACGCGTGGTACTCATAGAACGCGCGGCGGCGCTCGTCCATCGTGGTGTGCTGTTCCCAGGGCTCGGGGATCATCATCATCATGGCCTGCGCCAGCGGGTAGCCGGCCATGGTGAGCAGTTCCAGGCAGTTGTCGAACACGGCGGTGTCCGACTGGTGCGGAAAGCTGATGGGATAGAGCTTTTGCAGATCGCTGCCCAGCACCGGCGAACTCATCACGCCTTCGCGTGCGCGCATCCAGTTGTAATTGCCGCGCACGGTGTTGATCTCGCCGTTGTGCGCGATGTAACGGTAGGGGTGCGCCAGCGGCCACTCGGGAAAGGTATTGGTCGAAAAACGCTGGTGCACCAGGCCCAGCGCTGAGACGCAGCGTTCGTCCTGCAGGTCCAGGTAGTAGGCGCCCACCTGGTGCGCGAGCAGCAGCCCCTTGTAGATCACGGTGCGGCTGCTCATGCTCGGAACGTAGTATTCCTTGCTGTACTTGAGCTGCAGGTTCTCGATTGCGGCGCTGGCCGTCTTGCGGATCACGTACAGCTTGCGCTCGAGCGCGTCCTGCACGATCACGTCGGCGCCGCGGCCGATGAAGACCTGGCGGATCACCGGCTCCTTGGCGCGCACCGTCGGCGACATCGGCAGTTCGCGGTCGACGGGCACGTCGCGCCAGCCCAGCAGCACTTGACCCTCGGCCTGGATCGCGCGCTCAAGCTCTTCCTCGCAGGCGAGGCGGCTCGCATGCTCCTTGGGTAGGAAGATCATGCCCACGCCATATTCGCCCAGGGGCGGCAACTGCACGCCCTGCGCGGCCATCTCGGCGCGGTAGAGCGCGTCCGGAATCTGCAGCAGGACGCCGGCGCCGTCACCCATGAGCGGGTCGGCGCCGACGGCACCGCGATGGTTCAGGTGCTCGAGGATCTTGAGCGCCTGCGTGACGATGGCGTGCCTGCGATCTCCCTTGATGTGGGCGACGAAACCGACGCCGCAGGCATCGTGTTCAAAGCGCGGGTCATACAGGCCGCCCGCCGTGGCGGCGCGGATTTCTTCGGATGGGGCACAGGTGCGATAGCTCAAGATGGACTCCGGCAATGACTGACTTGACAGTGAGGCTAACACTCGCCGAATCGCATCACAAGAACAATAAAACGGGGTCAGATAACAATTAAATCCACCAGATTTACTAGCCAATTAAATAAGGGTCAGAACAATTTGAAATGAACAAGGTCTCATCAGCGTTCAGAGGGGTCTGTCGCCGCGGTCTGAACCGGGTTCCCCGCCTGTCGGCAACGGAAATACCCGCTGTTTATTAAATAGGGGTCAGACCAAATGTTGGTTGCGTGGCGGACGCCCCGGGGCGCGTGGGGCGGCCGGACGGCCGTGCGCGCCAGCGGCGCTGACGAACCCGGGCGAGCCGAAAGCCCAGCCCCCGCGGGCCGCACGGCGCAGGCGTGCCGCCTGGGCTTCGGCAATCCCGCCCGTCAGACGATCGCGCCATGCCGCTTCACGTGCAAAGGGCGTGTTGCCGAGGCTCCAGTAGGCCGGCGGGTCCGTGATCAGCGGATCGCGGCGGTGGCCGAGGTGGTGCGCGGCGCTGGTGGCTTCGGCCGTGTTGCCGCTTTGCTCCACCCAGCTCATCGCGGTCAGCAGGGGCTCGCCCGGCTCGACCGCAGCGGCGCTGAACCGTCCGTTCCACAGTGTTCCACTGCGGCCATGGCGATGGTTGAAGGCGACGACATAGCGGCGGCCGATGGTCTGCATCAGACGGGCCAGTGATTGCGGTGCGGCCGGCGTGGCCAGCAGCTGGATTTCATGGGTGCGCAGCGCGTAGGCATGCAGCTGCACGCGTTCATCCGCCAGGCCCATGCGCAGCACTTCGATCAGGCGGGCGAGGTCTTGCTCATCCATGAAGATGGCCTGCTGGTCCAGTGCGCGCTGGATCAGCAGGTGCGGCTGGCCGGCAAGGACGAGGCGGGGCAGGCGGGCCATGGCGCGTGGTCACGAATGCGGCCTGCCCGCCGTTTGCATGCCCTCCAGGGCGGCATGGCGGGGCCAACTGAGCGGGAACGACGAGGGCGGTAGCGCGAACTCAGTCATCGAGCCCCAGCTCCTGGATCTTTCGCGTGAGGGTATTGCGGCCCATGCCCAGCCTGTGCGCTGCTTCGGCGCGATGTCCGTCGGTAAGCGCCAGCGCAGTTCGCAGCAGCTGGGTCTCGAACAGGTTGCCGAGCGTGCGCCAGAGATCACTCTCGCCGGCCTGCAGGCGCAGGCGCACTTCCTCGGCCAGCGGTTCAAGCCAATGCGCGGTCGTGGCGCTGTCGATTTGCGCGCTGCCCTCGGACGCAGGGTGCCCAAGCGCGGGCGCGACGACGTCCGGGGGCAGGTCGCCGAGCTCGATCGTTTGCGCCGGAGCCATCACGGTGAGCCAGCGGCACAGATTTTCGAGCTGGCGCACGTTGCCCGGAAAGTCGAACGCACTCAGCCGTGCGAGTGCCGCCTCGCTGATGTGCTTGGTTTCCACGCCCAGCTCGCGCGCGCTGCGGGCGAGGAAGTAGGACGTGAGCATGGGGATGTCCTCGCGGCGCTCTCGCAGCGGCGGCAGACGCAGGCGGATGACGTTCAGACGGTGATACAGGTCCTCGCGAAAGTGCCCTTCGCGCACGCGTTGCTCCAGGTTCTGGTGCGTGGCCGTGATCACGCGCGCGTCGGCCTTGAGCGGTTCCTGGCCGCCCACGCGGTAGAAGTGCCCGTCACTGAGCACGCGCAGCAGCCGCGTCTGCAGCTCCAGCGGCATGTCGCCGATTTCATCGAGAAACAGCGTGCCGCCCGCCGCCTGCTCGAAGCGCCCGCGCCGGGTGGCCTGCGCGCCGGTGAAGGCGCCGCGCTCATGACCGAACAGCTCGCTCTCGAGAAGCTCGCGCGGCACGGCGGCGGTGTTGATGGCGATGAATGGCCCGCTTGCGCGCGGGCTGTGGCGGTGCAAGGCGTGGGCGACCAGCTCCTTGCCGCTGCCGCTCTCGCCCGTGATGAGCACCGTGGTGTGGCTCAGGCTCAGTCGGCCGATGGCGCGAAACACGTCCTGCATGGCCGGGGCCTGACCCAGCATCTGCGGGATGTCCGGCGAGCCTGGGGGCGGCGTGGCGGCGCGCAGGCTTTCGTCGGCGGCGCGGCGGATCAGATCCAGCGCCCGCGAGATGTCGAAGGGCTTGGGCAGGTACTCGAAGGCACCACCCTGCAGCGCGCCGACGGCGCTGTCCAGGTCGGTATAGGCCGTCATCACGATGACGGGCAGCAGCGGCAGGCGCCGCTTGACCTCGGCCAGCAGGGCCAGGCCATTGCCGCCAGGCATGCGAATGTCGCTCACCAGCACCTGCGGCGTCTCGCCCGCTTGCAGCGCGGCCAGCACCTCGTCCGGGCCGGTGAACGCGCGCACCGGCAGGTCGCTGCGTTCGAGCGCGCGCTCGAGCACGAAGCGGATGGACTGATCGTCGTCGACGATCCAGATCGGGTGCATGGCAGTTCGCGGCATGTGTGGTGCTCAGCGTGAGTCTGCCAGAGGCAGCAGCAGCGTGAAACGGGTCTGGCCCGGCACGCTGTCGCATTCGATGATGCCGCCGTGCTGCTGCACGTAGGTCTGCGCCAGCGTCAGTCCCAGCCCGCTGCCGCCCGCCCGTCCGGAAACCAGCGGCTGGAAGATGCGCTCGCGAAGCGCCTGCGGCACGCCCGGACCGTTGTCCTCGACGTCGATCTGGATTGCCAGCCGGTGGCGCCTGCCCCCAAGCGTGGCCTGGCGCGCGATGCGCGTGCGCAGCACGATGCGGGCATCCCCCTGGGCGATGCGCTGACTCAGCGCTTGTGCGGCGTTGCGCACGATGTTGAGCAGTGCCTGGATCAGGCGCTCCCGGTCTCCGATCAGGTCCGGCAGCGACGCATCGTAGTCGCGCTGGATCTGAAGCCCACGCGCGAATTCGGCGAGCACCAGCATGCGCACACGCTCGCAGACTTCGTGGATGTTCAGCCGCGCCCGGGCGGGGGCGCCCTGATGCGGAGCGAGCAGGCGGTCGACCAGCGTTTGCAGCCGGTCCACTTCGTGAATGACGACGTCGGTGTACTCGCTGACTTCACGCGATGCGGCGTCCAGCGCCAGCAACTGCGCGGCGCCGCGAATGCCCCCCAGCGGGTTCTTGATCTCGTGGGCCAGGTTGCGCAGCAATTGCTTGTGCGCCTCGATCAGGTCGTTGGCGTGTTCCTCGCGTTCGAGCCTGGCCTGCTGCTCGGTTTCCGTCATCTCCACGAGCACAACCGGCAAAGGGCCATCGGATGGCGCCGGACTCACGCACACGTGGACCGGCAGATCGGATGATCCTGGCGGGTGAAAGTGCAGACTCGCCTGCAGGCGGCTGCTCATCACGGTCTGGTCGGCCACGCGTTGCAGCGCTTCGCGCATGGGGGCAGGCTCGGCAAACCACTCGAACGCGTTGCTCCCGGTGAGCTTGCGTCGGGATTGGTGCAAGGCGTTTTCGAGCGCGGTGTTGACCATCAGGCAGACGCCGTCCACGCGCACCAGCGCCACGAGCGTGGCCAGCCTGTCGTAGGCTTCCTGGGTCCTGTAGTCGAACGCGGCGGTCATGGCGGTGCGGCGCTTGCGGCCTGTGCTACCTCATGAGGCGAGCCAGACGCCGTCAAACACGAAACTTGCCGGACCGCTCTGGTAGACGTGGTTGTCGGCCTCGTCCCAATGGACGTGCAACTCGCCGCCCAGCAACTTGACGCGCACGCTGCGCTCGGTCCGTGCGTTCAGCACGGTCGCCACGACGACGGCCGCAGCGCCGGTGCCGCAGGCCAGCGTTTCGCCGCTGCCGCGCTCCCAGACGCGCATCTCAAGCTGCTCGCGTGAGTGCACACGCACGAACTCCACGTTCGTGCGCCGGGGAAACAGCGGGTGGCGTTCGATCTGCCGGCCGATGCCGTGAACGTCAAAGGTCGACGGGTCGTCCACGAAGATCACCGCGTGCGGATTGCCCATGCTCACGCAGCTCATGCGCCATGTCTGGCCACCGATGGCGATGGGTTGGTCGATCACGCGCTCGCCCGGCAGATCGACCGGTATCGCTGCGGGCGCGAGCATCGGCTTGCCCATGTCCACGCGCACCTGCGTGACCTGGCCCGCGTCGATCCGCAGGTCCAGCGTCTTGATGCCGGCCTTCGTGGCGAGCGTGAGCGTGGTCTTTTGAGTCAGGCCGCGTTCGTAAACGTACTTGGCGATGCAGCGCACGGCATTGCCGCACATCTCGCCCTCGGAGCCGTCGGCGTTGAACATGCGCATGTCGAAGTCCGCCGTATCCGAGGCGCCGATGAGCACCAGCCCGTCGGCGCCGACGCCGAAATGCGGGCGCGACATCGCCACGGCCAGGGCCGGGGGATCGGCCACGAACTCATCCAGCGTGTTGACGTAGATGTAGTCGTTGCCGATGCCATGCATCTTGGTGAATTTCATGGCGCCCTTGGGGTTTACATGCTGTAGTACATGTCGAATTCGATGGGATGGGTTGTCAGGCGCAGGCGCGTGACTTCGGCCATCTTCAGTTCCAAGTAGGCGTCGATCATCGCGTCCGAGAACACGCCGCCGCGGGTCAGGAAGCCGCGGTCCTTGTCAAGGTAGCCGAGCGCCTGGTCGAGGCTGTGGCACACGGTAGGCACCTTGGCATCTTCTTCCGGCGGCAGGTGGTAGAGGTCCTTGTCCATGGCTTCGCCGGGATGGATGCGGTTTTCCACACCATCGAGCCCGGCCATGAGCAGCGCGGCAAACGCCAGGTAGGGGTTGGCCAGCGGGTCCGGAAAGCGCACCTCGACGCGCCGCGCGACTGGATTGGCCACGTAGGGAATGCGGATCGAGGCCGAGCGGTTGCGCGCGCTGTAGGC
>JAIOIA010000160.1:0-4226 GCA_019912745.1 Comamonas sp.
GTAGAAGTCGGTGTAGTCGCCAATGCGCGCCGGCAGCGCGTACTCCACCTGCGCCTGCGGCACCAGGCAGACCTGCATCACGGCTTGCTCGTACGCGCCTTCGCGCAGCGCGCGCGAGAGTGCCAGGCGCAGCGCGCTCCAGTGCGCGGGGCCCAGCGCCATCAGCGCGTTGAGCGTGCCTTGGCTGCCCGCAGCCAGCGCTTCGGCGGCGCGGCCGCTGAAGGGCCGGGCCTGCGCGAGTTCGGCCAGGTCCACGATCTGATCGCCGATCGCCACGCCGCCGCGCAGCGGCTCGGTGCTGCCCCTGCGGCGGAAGATGGCCAGCGGCAGGTTCTGGATCGGAAAATCGGTGCCCGTGGCGTGGGCGGAGGCAACCCAGCTGCGCAGCGCGGGGTCATGGGTTTCGTTCAATTGCGTCATGCGACAGCCCTCGTGAGACTTCGTTTGGAAAATAGCCGACTAGCTTATCAGCGTGCTCGGTGCTGTGTCGGCACCGCGTGCAAGGCCGTCAGGCGGGTGCGGTTGCTGGCTGGGTGGGCAGCCTCGTCAGGCGCAGCCAGGCGGCGGCGCCGTACAGCAGCGCGAGCAGCGCGAGGGTCATGGCTTTGGGTGCGATCTCGGCCAAGGATGCGCCCATGGCGTTGAGCTGCACGAACATCAACACCGCCGTGGTGGATGGAATGAGCTGGGCCAGCGCCACCATCAGCGGCGGTATCGCCAGGAAGGGCCACGATAGCCCCGAGAGGAAGAAGACCGGGATCGACGTGCCCGCCAGAATCTGCATGCTGCGCTCGTGGCGCTCGAAGAGCGAGCCCACGAGCAGGCCCAGCGCCGACACGCTGGCGGCAAACAGCGGCACGCACAAGAGCAGCCCCCAGAGGTTGCCGCCGCGCGGGTAGTCCTGCAACCAGAAGATGAAGCCGAAGAAGAACCCGCTCATCAGGCTGCCCAGCAGCGTGAACGCGCTCCAGGTGCCGAGAAAGCCGCGGTGCGACATGCGCCAGGGGCTGTGCTCGCGCTTCAGACCCATGAACATCGCCACCGCGAAGAGCAGCGTGGCCTGCAGGATGATGGAGGCCACGCCCGGCACGACGTAGCTGCCGTAGCCGTTGTCGGGGTTGAACAGCGCGCGCTGGTGCACCGTGATTCGTCCCACGTGGGCGATGGAGGCGATGGGGCGGACGATGTCCTGCATCGCGCCACCGATGGCGCCGCGCAGCGCCTCGCCGACGAAGCGCGCGCGCACCAGATAGGCGCCCTTGAGGTCCACGTTCACACCGCCAGGCTGGCCCTTGAGCACGCTGGCCTGAAGGCCACTGGCGACGACGATCACGCCATCGACCGCGTCGGCCCGGAGCAGCTGCTGCGCCTCGGCGATGGAATCCACCTGCGTGGCGACGCGCACCACGCGCGTCGCGTCCAGGTTCCTGAGCAGGCTGCGGCTGAGCGGTGAATGGTCGAGGTCGACCACGGCCACGGGGATCTTCACCACCGTCTGGATGGAATAGGCCGAGGGGTAGTAAAAACCGTAGAACACCACCGCGGCCACGGCCGTGAGCACGATGGGGCGGTTGATGGCCACGGTGTGCAGCGTGTGCAGAAAGCTGCCCAGCCAGTGCTCGGGCGTGGGCGTGGCCCGCAGCGGCGCCGGGCGCGCGCCCGAACGCGCCAGGCACGCCAGGCCCCAGACCGCCACCGCCATGGGCACCACGACGAAGGCCAGCAAAATGGCCAGCGGCACGGCGCTGCTGGAAAGGGGCGAGCCCATCACCCACTGCTGCTCCTGGATTTGCACGTAGCTGGTGCTGGGCAGCACCGCCGACCAGGCGCGCACGAAGAGCGGGCTGCCGTTGAGGGTGAGCGTGGCCCCGGCGAACGACAGGCCCGAGCCGAGGTAGAAGGCCGAGACCGAGAGGGCGGTGTCCAGGTCCCTCACGAGCGCGATCAGCGCCGCCGAGAGCGCGCCCACGCCCGCATAAAAAATGAGTTGAACCAGCAACAGGTAGCCGATCGACCCCGCCACATGCCAGCCGCGCGCGCTTGCCAGGTACAGGGTGAAGGCCACGCCCCAGAGCCAGAACACCAGCACATAGGGCAGCAGCTTGCCCAGCAGCGCCGCGAGGGTGCGGCCGCCGCAGTCGGTGAGCCAGCGGGCGAGCGTGCCGTCCGCCCATTCGCGCCCCACGGCGTACACCGCCGCGCAGCCCAGCAGCATCGCCAGCACCAGCGGCGTGGCGAGGGTTTCCAGGAACAACTCGAAGCTCGCCTGCGGGTTGCCGACGACGTTGATCTGCACCTTGGGCGGATGAAAACCCGCCAGGTGCGCCAGCTCCTGGAGCCGGGGCGGCGCCAGCGCCTGCTGCACGGCGGCTTGCGCGGCATCGGCCGCCTGTGAGGCCACGGTCTGGAAGGCCGCGTTGAAGTAGACGATGACGGCATCGTCCTCGCGCCGCGCCTGGTGGTCTTCAAGGCCCGGTGGCAGGTAGACCACGGCGTAGGCCCGGTCCGCGCGCATCAGCGCCATGGCCTCGGGCAATGCCGCCGGGCTGGCGGCGACCTGCAGCTTGGGCGTGGCCTGCAGCGCGCGCACGAGGGTGCGGCTGAGCGCCGAGTGGTCGGCATCGACCACCGCGATCGGCACCTGGTCAAAGCTGCCGGGACGAAACATCAGCGCCAGCGTGACGACGGCGACGAGCGGCAGGCCGAGGAGCAAAAGAAGGTCCCAGCGGCTGCGCGCGAGCAGCGCGAGTTCGCGGCGCAGCGACGCGCCGAGCGCCGCGAGGAAGCTCAGTCTTGCGGCCACGCGAACAGCACGCTCATGCCGGGGCGCAGGCCCTCGATGGGCTGCAGCGGCAGCGCGCGCACCTCGAAGCTCTTGACGTCGTAGCCGCTCGATTGCCGCGTGGCGCGCCAGGTGGCGAAGTCGCCCTGGGCGCGGATGTGGCTCACCTTGAATTCGACATGGTCGAGCTTGAGCGCCGGAATGCTGCCCTTGAGTGCCTTGCCCACGGCCAGTGCCGCGTACTGGTCTTCGCGCACGTTGAAGGCCACCCACAGTTTGGAGAGGTCCACCAGCGTGATCGCGGGCACGCCCGGCAGCACGATCTCGCCGGGGTGAGCAAAGATTTTGTCCACCTCGCCAGCGGCGGGCGCCAGCAGCTGCAGCTCGGCGCTGATCGACTGGGCGCCGCGCACGCGCGCCTGCGCGCCCTCGACCTGGCTGGCCGCGACCTTCTTGTCTTCGATGCGCGTGCCTTCCAGCGCCTTCAGGTACTGCTGGTGCGCCGCGCGCGCGGCTTCCTCGCTGGCCTTTTGCGCGGCCACGGCATCGTCGCGCCGCTGCTCGGAGATGACCTGCTGGTCAAACAGATTGCGCATGCGCCGCGCCGTCACGGCGGCAAGATCCGCCTGCGCCTGCGCGCTCTGCCAGGTGGCCTTGAGCGAGGCGATGTCCTGGTGGCGCGCGCCCGCGTCGGTGCGATCACGCAGCGCCTGGGCGCTTGCGAGCGAGGCCAGCGCCTGGTCTTCCTGCGCGGCGATTTCGGGGTTCACCAGCAGGGCCAGCAACTGCCCGGCCTGCACCGCTTCGCCCTCGTGCACCAGCACCTCCCGCACGCGCCCGGTCATGCGCGTGGCGGCGTTGATCTGGTTGGTGTCGACCATGCCCTGGATCTGCTGCGGCACGGGCCGCATGGCCTGCTTCAGGCCCCAGGCGATGAAGGCGAGAAAGGCGAACAGGACGAAGAACGCCGCGACGGCGCGCAGGATGCGCCGCGAGGCAAGGGGCAGTGGGCTTGCGCTCATGGGGTGGTGAGGTGCTCGTCGGCACGCAGCAGGTAGTCCTGGAATTGCTCGCCCTGACCGCTGGCCAGCAGCAGCGAGGCGAGCGACAGATCGTATTTGTAGGCCACGCTGGCGCGTTCGGTGCGCGCCTGGGCGAGGGCGTTGCGCGCGTCGATCAGCTCGCTCATCGTGCCCACGCCTTCGCGAAACGAAATCTCCTGCACGCGCAGCGACTCCTGCGTCGAGCGGATGCTGGACGCGAGCGAAAGGAACTCGCGGCGCGCCGCCTCGGTCATCTGCCAGCTCTGGTGGATGCCGGTCTGGATCTGCACCCAGGTCTCGCGCGTGGCGGCTTCGGCGGCTTCTTCCCTGGCCTGCGCGGCCGCTTCGTTGCTGGAGCGATCCACCTGCGGCCACAGCGTGTAGCGCATGCCCACGCCGAC
>JAIOIA010000161.1:0-12099 GCA_019912745.1 Comamonas sp.
GTCGGGCTTTGAGGCGATCGATCGCGTGCTCGAAGTCGATCAGACGCCGATCGGCAAGACGCCGCGTTCCTGCCCGGCCACCTACATCGGCTTCTGGGATCTGATCCGCAAGCTTTTCGCCGAGACGCTGGAGGCCAAGGCGCGCGGCTATGCGGCCGGGCGCTTCAGTTTCAACACCGGCGCGGGCCGCTGCCCCTCGTGCGAAGGCCAGGGCATGCGCACCATCGAGATGAGCTTCCTGCCCGACGTGAAGCTGCCCTGCGAGGTCTGCCACGGCGCGCGCTTCAACCCCGAGACGCTGGCCGTCACCTGGCGCGGCAAGAGCATCGGCGAGGTGCTGCGCATGGAGGTGGACGAGGCGGTGGAATTCTTCGCGAGCATGCCCGCCATTGCGCACCCGCTCAAGCTGCTGCAGGACGTGGGCCTGGGGTATCTGACGCTGGGCCAGCCTTCGCCCACGCTCTCGGGCGGGGAGGCGCAGCGCATCAAGCTTGTGACCGAGCTCACGAAGGTGCGCGACGACGTCACCCGCCGCGGCCAGAAAGCCCCGCACACGCTCTACGTGCTCGATGAGCCCACGGTGGGCCTGCACATGGCCGACGTGCACAAGCTCATCCGAGTGCTGCACCGCCTGGTCGATGGCGGCCACAGCGTGCTGGTGATTGAGCACGATCTGGACGTGATCGCCGAGGCCGACTGGGTCATCGACCTGGGCCCCGAAGGCGGCGCGGGCGGCGGGCGCATCGTGGCCAACGGCACGCCCGAGGACCTGGTGCGCCTGGGCACGCACACCGGCAAGGCGCTCGCGCCGGTGCTGGCGCGAGCGTGAGGGGCACCGACGCCCGATTCGTTATAATGCCCGGCTTCGCAGCGAATTCATGGCCCCGCGGCGAAGTTTCACACCCACCTAAGAGGCTCCCGTCCCAAGAGGAGCACCGACCGTGGAAAAGGGCCTTCAAACCCTCTTTCAAGAGAGAAACTCATGGCTACGTTCAGCGCAAAACCCGCTGAGGTCGTGCACGAGTGGTTTGTGATTGACGCCACCGACAAGGTGCTCGGTCGGGTTGCCAGCGAAGTGGCCCACCGTCTGCGCGGCAAGCACAAAGCCATCTACACGCCTCACGTCGATACGGGCGACTACATCGTCGTCATCAACGCCTCGCACCTCAAGGTCACCGGCACCAAGTCCATCGACAAGATGTACTACCGCCACTCGGGTTTCCCCGGCGGCATCCGTGCGACCAACTTCCGTGACATGCAAGCCAAGCACCCCGGCCGCGCGCTGGAGAAGGCCGTCAAGGGCATGCTGCCCAAGGGGCCGCTCGGTTACGCCATGATCAAGAAGCTCAAGGTCTACGGCGGCGCCGAGCACCCCCACACCGCGCAGCAGCCCAAGCTGCTCGAAATCTGAGGAGCCGGACAATGATTGGTGAATGGAACAATGGCACCGGCCGTCGCAAGTCCAGCGTCGCCCGCGTGTTTCTCAAAAAAGGCAGCGGCAAGATCACGGTGAATGGCAAGGACATTCAGCAGTACTTCGGCCGCGAGACCTCGATCATGATCGCCAAGCAGCCGCTGGTGCTCACCGACCACGTCGCGACCTTCGACATCCAGGTGAACGTCAATGGCGGCGGTGAGTCCGGTCAGGCCGGCGCCACACGCCATGGCATCACCCGCGCGCTGATCGACTACGACGCCACGCTCAAGCCCCAGCTCAGCGCCGCCGGCTTCGTCACGCGCGACGCTCGTGAAGTGGAACGCAAGAAGGTCGGTCTGCACTCCGCACGCCGCGCCAAGCAGTTCTCCAAGCGCTGAGTCGCCGCGGGTCGCCACCGCCATGCCGCCGCCGCACGCCTGTCCGCCTGTCGTGCACCTGCGCTGGTACGCGGGGGGCGTGCCGGACGGCTGCTTTCAGCCCCGCCTAGCACGCGCGTGGCATGCTCAAGCACCAAAAACCGCCTTCGGGGCGGTTTTTGCGTCTCTGGCGCACGCCGATCCGCCGGGACGCCGTCTGCCGCGGTCCGTGGGCTCGAGGTGGCGCTGATGCGTCTGCGTCGTCTGCATCGTCGTTTTTTCCTGACCGGGCCGCGTCTGTCGGTGCGCCACACCTTGCCTTGGCCGTTGCGCTGGCTGCTGGCGGCTCTGGTGCTCGGACTCAGCGCCGCGGTGGCGCTGTGGGCCTTCGAGTTCGGCAAGAGTCTGGCCGGTCTCGATGCCGGCGCGCGGCAGGAGCTCCTGGACCTGCGTGCCGAATCCAAACGCCTGCATGAGCAGGTGCGCGGACTGCGGCAGGCGGCCACGGCCGCCGAGAGCCTGCGTGCCACGGAGCGCGCCGCAGCCGATGCGCTGGCCGAGCGCATGCGTGAGCTCGAGGCGGACAACCGCAGCTTGCGCGACGATCTGGCGTTTTTCGAGAAGCTGATCCCCGCTTCGTCCGCCGGGAGCGCCGCGCCGGACATCCGCGGGCTGCAGGCCGAGCTCATCGGTGATGGCGTGCAGCTACGCTGGCAGGTGCTGGTGATTCAGCCGGTGCGCAACGCACCCGAGTTCAAGGGTAAGCTGGAACTGGTGCTCGCGGGGCTGCGCGACGGCAGGCCCTGGACATCCGATCCGCCCGCCGTGGCGCGCGAGCTGCGGCTGCAGCAGTACCGGCGCATCGAAGACGTGGTGCAGGTGCCCGCGCGGGTTGTGGTAAAAGCCGTCACGGTGCGACTGCTGCAGGGCGCGTCGGTGCGCGCCATCCAGTCGCTGACACTGGACTGAGCGGCCCGATCCGGCGCGCTGGTGCCCTGACCCTTCCGGAGGCTGTCGATGTTTTCCCGCAAGAAGCAACCGCTGATCAAGAGCCTGATCGCCAAGGGCACGAGCGTGCACGGCAACGTGAGTTTCAGCGACGGCTTGCGCATCGATGGCGAGGTTCGAGGCGATGTGCGGGCGGGCGGCGAGCGCAGCATCGTCGTGATTTCCGACTCCGCCGTGGTGCAGGGCGCGGTGCATGCGGCGCATGTGATCGTCAATGGAATGGTGCGGGGTCCGGTGCACGCGGGGGAGCTGCTGGAGCTGCAGCCGCGCGGCCGTGTCACGGGCGACGTGCACTACAAGACGCTCGAGATGCACCAGGGCGCGGTGATCGCGGGCCAGATGTTCCCCAGCGAAATGCTGCTGGAAGGCGTGCCACAGCTCAAGCTGGCGTCCTCCGCGGACTGACCGAGCACGATTTCCGGTCTTGTCTTACGATGCGGGGCCTTTCTCGAGCTTTTGACGATTTTGGGACGGACTCCATGGCAAATCCATCGATACGATTGAGCGACGACGCCGCCGCGCGCGTCAAACACCTGGTTGCCGAGAAGGGCAACACGCAGTTGAGGCTGCGCGCGCACGTGGACGGCTGTGGCTGCGAGGGTTTCCAGTACCGGTTTTCGCTGGACGACGTGGTACGCGACGGGGACGTGACGCTGGCGCAGGATGGCGCTGCGCTCGTCGTCGATCCGATGAGCTATCCGTATCTGCAGGGCTCGGAGATCGATTGCCCGCAGGGCTCCCAGGGCATGCAGTTCGTGGTGCGCAACCCCAACGCGGACGCGGGGTGCGGGTGTTGAGCTGAATCGGGCCTGCGTCCGCGCATCCGCGATGTCGAGCCGCCGCCCAGGCGGCTTTTTCGATGCGGCGCCTCCCGCAAGCACTCTCCACCATGAAGCACGGCTTCCCCCGGTCACGCGCCCGGCTGCTCTGGCTCGTGGCGTTGGGCTTTTTCATGCAGACGCTGGACGCGACCATCGTCAATACCGCGCTGCCGGCCATGGCCGCGGACCTGCAGGAGAGCCCGCTGCGCATGCAGTCGGTGGTGGTGGCGTATTCGGTCGCCATGGCCATGCTGATTCCCGCTTCGGGCTGGATTGCCGACCGCATCGGCATGCGGCGCGCCTTTTTCGGTGCCATCGTCGCGTTCGTGCTGGGGTCGGTGCTGTGCGCGCTCTCGCCCACGCTAGATCTGCTGGTGGCCTCGCGCGTGCTGCAGGGCTTCGGCGGGGCGCTGCTGCTGCCGGTCGGGCGGCTCGTGATCCTGCGCACCTTCCCGCGCGAGGAGTTCCTGGAGGCGATCAGCTTCGTCGCGATCCCGGGGCTCGTGGGGCCGCTCATCGGCCCGACGCTGGGCGGCTGGCTGGTGCAGGTGGCGTCGTGGCACTGGATCTTCCTGATCAATGTTCCGGTCGGGCTGGCGGGCCTGGTGGCGACGCTGCGCTACATGCCGCGCGGCCAGCCGCTCCCGGCGGGGCGGTTCGACGTGATCGGCTATGCCCTGCTGGCCTTCGGCATGGTGGCCTTGTCGCTCGGGCTCGATGGCCTGTCGGGCCTGGGCCTGCGCCAGGCCGGCGTGGTGCTGCTGATGGCCTTTGGCCTGGCGGCTCTTGCGGCCTATTGGCTGCATGCGGCGCGTGCGCCGCAGCCGCTGTTCTCGCCCCGGCTGTTCAGCATCGACTCCATGCGCATCGGCCTGCTGGGCAATCTGTTTGCCCGCCTGGGCAGTGGCAGCATGCCCTTCCTCGTGCCGCTGATGCTGCAGGTGGGGCTGGGCTATTCACCCCTGTATGCCGGGATGATGATGCTGCCGGTGGCGATCGCGGCCATTGCCGTCAAGCGCGCCGCCACGCCCCTCATCATGCATTTCGGGTATCGGCGCGTGCTCGTCGTCAACACGTTCGCGGTGGGGCTGATGATGGCGAGCCTGGCGTTGATGACGCCGGGGCAGCCGCTGCTACTGCGCATCGCTCAGCTCGCGGTCTTCGGCCTGGTCAATTCGCTGCAGTTCACGGCCATGAACACGGTGACGCTCAAGGACCTGGGGCCGGCCATGGCGAGCAGCGGCAACAGCCTGCTGTCCATGGTGCAGATGCTGTCCATGGGCATGGGCGTGGCCGCCGCGGGCGCCGCGCTGGGCGCCTATTCAGACGCATTCGGCGCGGGCAGCACGCAGACGCTGCATGCGTTTCAGGCCACGTTTGTGAGCATGGGACTGCTGACCCTGGCCGCCACGTTCATCTTTGCGCAGTTGGCGCCCGATGAGGCGCCCGTGGCGCTCGAGGCCGATATCGAATCGTGAGCCGTGGCGCGGTGGTCCGCGCCGTGGGGCCGCAGGGCCGCGCTGCCGCCGTGGCGAGGTCTACGCCTGATGGATGGCGCCCAGAATGCGCGGCCCGTGCGCTCCGGTGGCCGCGGGCAGGTTGCCCGGCCGGCCATCGATGCACTGCTGCGCCAGCCAGGCAAAGGCGGCAGCCTCGACCTGCTGCGGGGGCAGGCCGTGATGTGCCGAGGACGCCACCGCGCAGCCTGGCAGCAGCGCCTGCAGGCGTCGCATCAGGTGACCGTTGCGCGCGCCGCCGCCGCAGACGATGAGCTCGCGTGCGGCGGGAGCGGCCCGCTGCAGGTCTCGCGCGCAGGCCTGCGCCGTCAACTCGGCGAGCGTGGCCTGCACGTCCACGGGTGCCGCGCCGGCCGCATGCGCCAGCTGCCTCTGGAGCCAGGCGCCGTTGAACAGATCGCGCCCGGTGCTTTTGGGTGGGGGCAGGGTGAAATACGGTTCGCCCAGCATCACCTGCAGCAGGCTGGGCAGGGGCTGGCCGCTGGCGGCCCAGCGGCCATCGTCGTCATAGGCCTGGCCGGTATGCCTCTGGCACCACTGGTCCATCAGCGTGTTCGCCGGCCCGCAATCCCAGCCCGAGGTGCTGCCGTCGTGGCGCAGCAGCGTGAGGTTGGCGATGCCGCCGAGATTGAGCACCGCTCGGTCGTGGCCCGGCTGGCCGAAGATCTTGCGGTGAAATGCTGGCACCAGTGGCGCGCCCTGTCCGCCGGCGGAGACGTCGCGGCTGCGCAGATCGGCCACCACCGTGATGCCGGTGAGCTCGGCCAGCAGCGCCGGGTTGTTCAGCTGGATGGTGTAGCCCGTGCCGTCGAATTCCTGCGGCCGGTGGCGAACGGTCTGGCCGTGGGCGCCGATGGCGCACACCCGGCTCGCGGCGAGCGCCGACTCGGCCAGGAGCTGCCGCACCACGGCCGCGTAGCCTCGCGCCAGGGCGTTGGCGGCAAGCCGGGCGCGGTGCAGTTCGTCGGGGCCACTGACGTGCAGGGCCAGCAGTTCGGCTTTCAATTCAGGCGCCAGCGGCGCCGCCACGTGACCGGCGACACGGCAATCGTTTGCGGAGAAGTCAACCAGCACGCCGTCGATGCCGTCGAGCGAGGTGCCCGACATCAGCCCGATGAACCAGCGCGCCGGGCGGGCGTTCATGGGCGTGCGGCGCGGCGCTTCAGTTGGCCTGGGCGACGGAGAGGGTTTGCGCGGCCGCGGCCAGTTCGATGCGCATCTGCGCCGCCAGGCGGTCGAAGGCCGGACGCTGCGCCGCGGCAACGGGCGCGGCCGCTTCGCTGTGCAGGGCCGTCGTCATGGGGTCGACCTGCTTGTTGTTGAGCCTGAATTCGAAGTGCAAGTGCGGCCCTGTGGCCCAGCCGGTCTGGCCCACCGCGCCTATGGTCTGCCCCTGCGAGACGGACTGACCCTTGTGCACGTCGATGCGGCTCAGGTGTGCGTAGACGGTTTCGTGGTTGTTGGCGTGCTTGACGTAGATCACGTTGCCGTAGCCGTTTTGCACGCCGGCGAAATCGACCGTGCCATCGCCTATGGTGCGCACCGGTGTGCCCGTGGGGGCGGCGAAGTCGGTGCCCAAGTGCGCGCGCCAGGTCTTGAGGATGGGGTGGTAACGCATCTTGAACCCGCTGGTGACGCGCGTAAAGGCCACGGGTGAGGTGAGGTAGGCGCGGTTCATGCTCTGACCGTCGAGCGTGTAGTAGGCACCCTTGGCCGTCGGGCTGTCCTGGAACCAGACCGCGTTGAAATCCTTGCCGTTGTTGTGGAAATCGGCGCTGAGCACGCGGCCGGTGCGCATCGGCTCGCCATCGGCCTCCAGCGTTTCGTAGACCACGCTGAAGTGGTCGCCCTTGCGCAGCGCACGGCGAAAATCGATATTGCCCGAGAAGACCTCGGCCAGTTGCACGGCCACGGCGTCCGGGATGTTGGCCGCGTCGGTGGCGGCAAACAGCGAACTGGTGATGGTGCCGCTGCCCAGGCGCGAGCCGACGGTGAGCGCTGCCGTTTCGATGCGAGAGGCGAAGCCGCCGTCCGCCTGGCGTTCGATCACGAGGCGCTTGAAGCTGCCGCTGTCGTCCGGCGCCCAGCGGGCGGTCAGGCGCGTGAGAAGGTGGTCGTTGCTGGCTTCGGCCGAGAGCACGCGGCCGGTGCGCCCCAGCAGGTTGCGCTGTGACAGCGTGTCCTTGCGCAGGAAGTCCGAAGCGCCCGGATCGGCGATGCCCAGGCGCTGCAGCAGGGCCTCGGGCGTGTCGTTGCTGCGTGTGACGTCGGAGCGGTAGAGCGAAAAACCGTGGATGTCGTCCAGGCTGGCCAGCTCGATGTCGGCGGCGAGCGAGGGCACGTTCTCGGTGATCGTGACCATTGGCAGGTCTGCCGGGTCGGGTCCGAAGGAGGCGACGGCGTAGGCGCCGCCGCCACCGGTGAGCAGCACGGCCGCGACGGCGGCGGCCACGCGTTTGGGATGTTTGCGGATGGATTGTTCCAGTGAAGTCAGGAATGCCGCACCGGCACCGTTCAATCCGTAAGTCAAGCTCTGCCCCAAGCAATGGGCGTCCGCGCAGATACTTTCAGCGGGAAAGCGCTGCAGCGTGGCGCTGGTCAACGTGAGTGGCGCGGCAGTCGATGCCGCGGGTGCGGTTGACCACTAGAATGCGCCACAGTCAAAAAACCGCGCAAGTATAGTCCCGAGCGGCCTTTGCGCATGGTTGAAAACCCTTATGAATCAGCCCGTTGTTACAAAATATCCGGTCACCGACGCCGTGCGCCATGCGCTGCAGGTGTCATTGCGGGGCACGCATGAGTTGCTGCCGATCGAGGATTGGACGCACAAGCTCGCCCGCGCCGAGGCCACGGGCACGCCGCTGCGCATCAAGCTGGGGCTCGATCCGACGGCGCCCGACATCCACGTCGGACACACCGTGGTGCTCAACAAGATGCGCCAGTTGCAGGACCTGGGGCACCAGGTCATCTTCCTCATCGGCGACTTCACCACCCTCATCGGCGACCCGTCCGGGCGAAACGCCACGCGCCCGCCGCTCACGGCCGAGCAGATCCGCGCCAACGCCGAAACCTACTTCGCCCAGGCCAGGCTGGTGCTGGACGAAGGCAAGACCGAGATCCGCTACAACAGCGAATGGAGCGATCCGCTGGGCGCGCGCGGCATGATTCAGCTGGCGGCCAAATACACCGTGGCGCGCATGATGGAGCGCGACGACTTCAACAAGCGCTTCAAGGCCGGGCAGTCGATCAGCGTGCACGAGTTTCTCTATCCGCTGATGCAGGGTTACGACTCGGTGGCGCTCAGGAGCGACCTGGAGTTGGGCGGCACGGACCAGAAATTCAACCTGCTCGTGGGGCGGCACCTGCAGCAGGAATACGGCCAGGAGCCACAATGCATCCTGACCATGCCGCTGCTCGTGGGGCTCGATGGCGTGGACAAGATGTCCAAGAGCAAGAACAACTACATCGGCATCACCGAGGACGCGAACACCATGTTCGCCAAGGTGCTCTCGATCAGCGATGAGCTGATGTGGGACTGGTACACGCTGCTGTCGTTCAAGAGCCTGCAAGACATCGCGGCGCTCAAGGCCGAGGTGGCGGGCGGGCGCAACCCGAAGGAGGCCAAGGTGATGCTCGCCAGGGAGATCACCGCGCGTTTTCACAATGCCGCCGCGGCGGACGCGGCCGAGCAGGATTTCCAGAACCGCAGCAAGGGCGGTGTGCCCGACGAGGTGGCCGAGGTGCGGCTCTCGGGCGCGCCGCTGGGCATGGGCAACGTGCTCAAGCAGGCGGGCCTGGCGCCATCGACCAGCGAGGCCAATCGCCTGATCGACGGCGGTGGCGTGCGCGTCGATGGTGGCGTGGTCAGTGACCGAGGGCTCAAGCTGACGGCGGGCACCTACGTGGTGCAGGTCGGCAAGCGCAAGTTCGCGCGGGTGACGCTGGCATGACGGCCGCGATGCTCGACGTGATCGTCATGGCCGCGGGCAAGGGCACGCGGATGAAGAGCCGGATTCCCAAGGTGCTGCAGCGCCTGGCCGGTCGGCCGCTGCTGCACCATGTGCTCGATCAGGCGGCGAGCCTCTCGGCACGGCGCGTGGTGGTGATCACGGGGCATGGTGCTCCTGAAGTTGAAGCTGCTTGCGCAGGATGGACAAGCGATACAGACGAATTTGATCTAAAGTTTGCCTTGCAGCAGCCGCCACTCGGCACCGGCCACGCGGTGCGGCAGGCGCTGCCGCTGCTGGCCGATGACGCTCTGGTGCTCGTGCTCTCGGGCGACGTGCCGCTCACGCGCGCCGAAACGCTGCGGGCGCTGGTGCAGGCGTGCGGGGGCGAGCGTCTCGCGCTGCTGACCGTGCGCCTTGCCGACCCCGGTGGCTACGGGCGCATCGTGCGTACCGCCGACGGGAGGGTGGAGCGCATCGTCGAGCACAAGGACGCGAGCGCCGCCGAGCGCGCCATCGACGAGGTCTACGGCGGCATCATGGCCGTGCCCGCGCGGCTGCTGCGCGGCTGGGTGGCGCGCCTGGCCAACGACAACGCGCAGCACGAGTACTACCTGACCGATGTGGTGGCGATGGCCGTGGCCGACGGCGTGCCGGTGGTGGCGCACTGCATCGACGACGCGCTGCAGGTGGCGGGTGTGAACAGCCCGGCGCAGCTCGCCAGCCTGGAGAGGGCCTGTCAATTGCACCAGGCGCAGGCCCTGATGGAGCAGGGCGTGCGGCTGATGGACCCGGCGCGCTTTGATTTGCGTGATGATGAACGCAGCGGCGCGCGTGGCGTGCTCAGGTGCGGGCAGGACGTGGAGATCGACGTCGGCTGCATCTTCACGGGCGCGGTCGAAATCGGCGAGGGCGCGCGCATCGGCGCGTATTGCTGCATTGCCCATGCGGTGATCGCGGCAGGCGCGGTGATCCAACCGTACACGCACATCGACGGCGAAGCCCGGGGCGTGCAGGTGGGCGAAGGCGCGCGCGTCGGGCCGTTTGCGCGCCTGCGTCCCGGCGCCGAGCTCGGGCGCGACGTGCATGTCGGCAACTTCGTCGAGGTGAAGAATTCCCGGCTGGCCGATGGCGCCAAGGCCAACCACCTTGCCTACCTGGGCGATGCCACGGTGGGTGAGCGCGTGAACTATGGCGCGGGTTCGATCACGGCCAACTACGACGGCGTGAACAAGCACCGCACGGTGATCGAGCACGACGTGCACGTGGGCAGCAACTGCGTGCTGGTGGCGCCCGTCACCATCGGCGCGGGCGGCGTGGTGGGTGCGGGCTCGATCGTCACCCAAGATACGCCGCCCGGTGTGCTCACACTGGGCCGCGGGCGGCAGGTGAGCAAGACCGAGTGGCACCGCCCGGCGAAGAAAGCCCCGTGACCGAGGAGCTGCAGCGCCTGCAGGCCGAGCGCGACGCGGCGCTCAGGCGTGTGCAAGAACTGTCCGCGGCGCAGGAGACATTCTTGCGCGCAGTCTCGCACGATCTGCGTGCGCCGCTGCGTCACGTGACGTCTTATGCGGCGCTGTTGCGCGAGGTGCTGCAGCAGCAGCCCGACCCGACGGCACAGGTGCGCGAGGCGCTGGGCTTTGCTGCCACGATGCAGCAGTCGGCTCGCCGCATGGCCGCCATGCTCGACGGCCTGCAGGCGATGAGCCGCGCCGGCAGCGCGCCTTTGCGGCTGGCGGCCGTGGACGTAGGCGCCGTCGTGCTGCAGGAGTGTGACGCCTTGAGTGGCGCGCAGCCAGTGCGCTGGCGCGTGCACGGCGACATTCCTCCGGTGCGTGCCGATGCGGCGCTGTTCGCGCAGGTGGTGAGGGAGCTGCTCGCCAATGCGATCAAGTTTTCTCATGGGTGCGAGGCTCCGAGCGTCGAGGTGTCGGGTGCCGCAGTGCCAAACGGCCGTGTACGGCTCGGCATCGCGGACAACGGCGTCGGGTTCGCCCCCGAGCATGCGCAGGGCCTGTTCGGCGTGTTCCAGCGCCTGCACCGCGACGGCGAGTTCGAAGGCGTGGGTGCGGGGCTCGCGCTGTGCAAATTGATCGCCGAGCGCCATGGCGCCACGATCGGCGCCAGCGCGCGGCCCGGTCGGGGCTGCACCATCACGCTCGATTGGCCGGCGGCAAATTGACGGCCCTCGCTGCGGCTGGGCGAGGGCCGGGGCCCGGCCTTCGAGGCCGACGCTGCGGACGCCGCCTGCAGCCCATGGCCCGTCCGCAGTCAGGTGACCGCACCGCGTGCAGGTGCGGGGCAGGCTTCAGGACGGATCGCCCAGCTGCCGCAGGCGCTGGCGCAACGCGACCACCTCCTCGATCAGGTCGGCGGTGAGCGCGGCCAGCTCAGGGTCGGCGTCGAAGGTCGATTCCAGCCGCGCCAGGCGCCGCGCGCGTACCACCATGGCACTGGTGAATTGCCAGTGGTCACCTGTGTGCTCGCCGTGCAGCAGGCCGGCCTCCATCCGCTGCACCACCCAGCCGGGCGCCATGCAGCAGGCGCGGGCCAGGTCGTCCAGGGTGAGGCGGGCGTGTTCGTCGAGCAGTTCGGCCAGGCTGCTGTCCAGGAAGTTGTGCGTGGCCATGTTCAGGCTCCTTGTGCGCCGGCGCCGTGGCGCGGCTGGAATTGCGGGAAGGCCTCGGCCAGCGCGCGGTAGGCCTGCCGCTGCGCGTCGGTGCCGGCGGGCGGCAGCGCCACGTGCAGCTCCAGGTACAGGTCGCCGGGCGTGGCGGCGGGTATGCCGCGTGCCTTCAGGCGCAGCTTGCGCCCGGGCTTGAAGCGCGGCGGCACCGTCACCTGCACGGTGGCGCCGTCTGGGGTCTGCACCTCGATGGGGCCGCCCAGCTCCGCCTCCCAGGGCGTGACCGGCACGCTCAGGTAGACGTCGCGGTCCTGCGTGCGCCAGCGTGGATCGGGCTTGAGTTGAACTTCCAGGAACAGGTCGCCCGCTGCCGCGCCCCCCAGCCC
>JAIOIA010000162.1:0-2287 GCA_019912745.1 Comamonas sp.
CCCCCAGAGGGGGAGGAGAAAGACATCAGATATGCAGCGCGTGCCCCAGCGCCCTGAGCGCCGCCTCCTGCACCGCCTCGCCCAGCGTCGGATGCGCGTGGATGGTGCCCGCGACGTCCTCCAGGCGCGCGCCCATCTCGATCGATTGCCCGAAGGCCGCCGACAGCTCGGAGACGCTGCGGCCCACGGCGTGCCAGCCGACGATGACGTGGTCGCTCTTGCGCGCCAGCACGCGCACGAAGCCGCCCTCGGCGCCCAGGGTCATGGCGCGGCCGTTGGCGGCGAAGGGGAAGCTCGCCTCCAGCACGTCGACGCCCGCCGTTTTGGCCTCGTCCGTCGTCATGCCGCAAAGCACGATCTCGGGGTCGGTGAAGCACACCGCCGGGATCGCCATCGGCTCGAAGCGCCGCGGCTTGCCGGCGATCTGCTCGGCCACGCACTCGCCCTGCGCCATCGCGCGGTGCGCGAGCACGGGCTCGCCCGTGACGTCACCGATGGCCCAGACATTGCGCATGGAGGTGGCGCAATGCGCGTCGATGGCGATCGCGCGGCCGGCCATCGTGAGCTGCAGGCCCTCGATGCCGAAGCCCGTGCGCGGCCTGCGGCCCACGGCGACGAGCACCTTGTCGGCGGGCAGCGCGAACTCGTCGGCGCGGGCGTTCCTCACGTGCACCCCGTTCTTGGCGTCGTAACCGGCCACGCTGCAGCCCAGGTGCAGCACCACGCCGGCCTTCTTCAGGCTGTCGAGCACCGGCTTGGTCAGCGCCTCGTCGTAGCGCGGCAGGATGTCGGGTGCGGCCTCGACCACGGTGACCTCGGTGCCGAGCTTGCGGTAGGCAAAGCTCAGCTCCAGGCCGATGTAGCCCGCACCGACCACGACCAGCCGCTTGGGCAGCTCGGCGGGCGAGAGCGCGTCGGTCGAGGACCAGATGGCGCCGCCCGTCTCGCCGCTGAAGGGCATGTTGGGCAGCGCGACGGGTTCGGACCCGGTGGCGATCAGCAGGTGCTCGCAGCGCACGCGCACCGCCTCGCCACCCTGCTGCACCACCGCCGTCTTGCCGTCCTCGACCGTGGCCCAGCCGTGCAGCACCTGCACGCCGGCCTTGCGCAACAGCGCGCCCACGCCGCTGGTCAGGCGCTTGACGATGCCGTCCTTCCAGCGCACGGTCTGCGCCAGATCGAGCGTGGGCTCTTTCACGTGGATGCCCATGGGCGAGCTGCCCGCGGCCTGCGCGCGCGCCTGCTCGAAGTCGTGCGCGGCGTGGATCAGCGCCTTCGATGGAATGCAGCCGATGTTCAGGCAGGTGCCGCCCAGGCTCGCGCCTTCGGCCAGCACCGTGGGCACGCCGAGCTGCCCGGCGCGGATGGCCGCGACGTAGCCGCCGGGGCCGCCGCCGATCACCAGCAGTTTGGTTGAGATTTCTTTCATGTTCGTGCCTCCCGCGTTCATTCAATGAAGAGCAGTGCCGGAGCTTCCAGCAGACTGCGTACCGCCTGGATGAAGCGCGCCGCATCCATGCCATCGACCACGCGGTGGTCAAACGATGAAGACAGGTTCATCAACTGCCGGGCCACGACCTGGCCGCCCCTGAGCATGGGTCGCTCGACGATGCGGTTCACGCCCACGATCGCCACCTCGGGGTGGTTGATCACCGGCGTGCTGGCGATGCCGCCCAGCGGCCCCAGGCTGGTGAGCGTGATGGTCGAGCCGGAAAGCTCCTCGCGCGGCGCCTTGCCCGTGCGCGCGCCCTCGGCCACGCGCGCCACGCCGGCGGCGCACTGCCACAGGTCCAGCGCCTCGGCATGGCGCAGCACCGGCACCATCAGGCCGCCGTCGGTCTGCGTGGCTATCCCCAGGTGCACCGCCTCGTAGCGCGTGACCACGCCCGCGTCGTCATCGAAGCGCGCGTTGATCTGCGGGAAATCGCGCAGCGCCACGACCATGGCGCGGATCAGGAAGGGCAGCAGCGTGAGCTTGCCGCGCGCGCCGCCGTGCACCTGGTTCATGCGCGCGCGAAGCTGCTCGAGCTCGGTGACGTCCACTTCCTCGACGTAGCTGAAGTGCGGGATGCGGCGCTTGGCCTCCTGCATCTTCTGCGCGATCTTGCGGCGCAGGCCGATCACGGGGATGGCCTGCTCGCCATGGCGCTCGGCGTAGATCGACGCGCCGCCCGCGGGTGCGCCGCCGCGCGCGGCCCAGGCGTCCAGGTCTTCGTGCAGGATGCGCCCGGCCGGGCCGCTGCCCGTGACGAAGCGCAGCTCGATGCCCAGGTCCAGCGCGCGCTGG
>JAIOIA010000017.1:0-2102 GCA_019912745.1 Comamonas sp.
GTCCAGGCCCGCGCTGATTGAGTGCGTCTCGGTGATCTGGCCGTTCTCGTCCTGCAGGATGTAGGTGCGGTTGCCATGCAGCACGCCGGGGCTGCCGCGCTCCAGGCTCGCCGAGTGTCTGCCCGAATCCAGCCCCAGCCCTGCGGCTTCGACGCCGATCAGCTTGACGTTCTCGTGCGCAATGTAGGGGTGGAAGATGCCCATGGCATTGCTGCCGCCGCCCACGCAGGCGACGATCACGTCGGGCTGGCGATCCGCGCCCAGCAGCTCGGGCATCTGCACCAGGCACTCCTGGCCGATCACGCTCTGAAAATCGCGCACCATGGTCGGATAGGGGTGGGGTCCGGCGACGGTGCCGATGATGTAGAAGGTGTTGTCCACATTCGCCACCCAGTCGCGCATGGCTTCGTTGAGTGCGTCCTTGAGCGTGCGGCTGCCCGATTGCACCGGCACGACCGTGGCGCCCAGCAGCTGCATGCGATAGACGTTGGGGCTCTGTCGCTTGATGTCCTCGGCGCCCATGTAGATCACGCATTCGAGGCCGTAGCGTGCGCAGATCGTGGCCGTGGCCACGCCGTGCTGGCCCGCGCCGGTCTCGGCGATGATGCGCGGCTTGCCCATGCGCTTGGCGAGCATGGCCTGGCCGATCACGTTGTTGATCTTGTGCGCACCGGTGTGGTTCAGATCCTCGCGCTTGAGGTAGATCTGCGCGCCTTTGAGCTCGCGGCTCATGCGCTCGGCATGGTAGATGGGCGAGGGGCGCCCGACGTAATGCGCGAGGTCGCGCTGAAATTCAGCGATGAATTCCGGATCGTTCTGGTAGCGTGCATAGGCCGCGCGCAGTTCGTCGGTGGCGTGCGTGAGCGTCTCGCTCACGAAGCTGCCGCCATAGGGGCCGAAGTGGCCACGGGAATCGGGTTGGTGATAATCAAACATCGGGTTCAGGGGCGTAGGCTGCGTCGGCCGCACGCACGGCTGCGACGAAGCGGGCTATCTTGCCGGCGTCCTTGATGCCGTGAAGAAGGTGTCCATCGGGGGCATCAAGCTCCACGCCGGAGCTCACGTCAACGGCCAGCGTCTTGCAGCGCGGCCGGACCTCGCGTATGCCATCGCCCACGTTTGCAGGTGCGAGTCCACCAGACAAAACGAGGTGAGCGTCGACGTTTGGTGGCAGCAGTGACCAATGGAATGTCTTGCCGCCCCCGCCGTACCCTTCGACATGCGCGTCGAGCAGGATGGCGCGGGCGTGGGAGTAATCGTGAGCGTATTTTACGAGGTCGAACCGCGTGCCGGCGGCGCCCAGGGGAATACGTGCCGCGCGGATGAAGGGAATGCGCCCGCGATCACTGGCGCGCCAGCAGTCTTCGGGCGTTTCATCACCATGGAATTGGACTGTAGCGCCCGCCAAATCTGCGCAAGCAGCTATCACATCAGAAGCATCCGCATTGACGAACAGCAGCACGGGGGTGACGAACGCCGGCAGCCTCTTGCCGAGCTCGGCGGCGCGCGCGGGCGAGATGCAGCGCTTGCTCCCGGGGTAGAGCACGAAGCCGACCGCGTCGGCGCCGAAAGCGACCGCCGCGTCCACGTCTTCTTCGCGGGTCAGGCCGCAGATCTTGATGCGGGTGCGCGTGGGGTGATGGTGCTGTGCATGAAAGGCGCCATTCATGGCAGCCAATCATACGCAGGGGTGCGCTCGGGCAGACCCCAGACGGTGTCGTAGCGTGGTCCGAGGAAATACAGCCCGTCGGCCATGAAGGTCGGCGCCGCGGCGCTGCGCGAGCGCGCGTCCAGCACCTCGCGCATCCAGCGGCTGGGCCGGGTTCCCTGGCCGACCGCCACGAGGCAGCCCATGATGTTGCGGATCATGTGGTGCAGGAAGGCGTTGCCCTCGAACTCGAAGCGCCAGTACGCGCTGGCGCAGCCCTGCACGCCGGTGGCGGCGGGTTGCGGGTGGCCGCGGACGGAAATGGTGACGTGCCGCAGGTGCTTGACGGGGCTTTTGGCCTGGCACTCGGCCGCGCGAAACGAACTGAAGTCGTGCTCGCCGATCAGGTGGTTCGCCGCCTCCAGCATCGCCGCCTGATTCAGCGGCTGGAAGA
>JAIOIA010000163.1:0-9008 GCA_019912745.1 Comamonas sp.
GTTCTCCAGCCCGTTCGCGCCCGAGACGCCCTACACGTTGGAGCTGCCCGCGCACTGGCAGGATGCGTCGGGCAGGCCGCTTGCCAACGCGCAGAGTTTTCCGCTCAAGGTCGCCACCGGCCCCATGCCGGTGCTGGCCAAATTCGCCGCCGCACCCTTCGGCATCATCGAGCGCTTCGCCGAGGGGCCGGACGGCCCGGCGCTGCTGCCCGTGACCGTGCGCCGCGTGGAGCGCCAGCTCAAGGTCCAGGGCTGGCAGCCCGGGGCCGTGGCAGGTCAGGTGAGCACCTTCACGCCCACGAGCGACGCCGAGATCATCCAGTGGCTGGGCCGCGTGGAGCAGTTCGAATCGCTGTGGCTCAGGCGCGACGAAGCCGAGAAGGCGGTCAGTGATCCGCTGCCGCCGCCCATGAAGAAGGCGCGGACAGGCCAGGAGGGCGACGATGCCGCCAACACCTCGCCGGACGAGCGTGTGTACGTTCAGGCGCGGCGCGTCTCCCTGCTGGCGGGGCGCGAGGGCGTCAAGACGCTGACCCTGCCCGACGCCAGGGGTGACGATCCGCGCCCCTTCGAAGTGGTCGGCATCCCTCTGCCCACGGGTTTCAACGTGGTGGAAATCGCTTCGCCACAGCTGGGGCAGGCGCTGCTGGGCGCGGGTTACGGCAGCGATCGCACCATGTACGTGCGCACCACGGCGCTGGTCACCAACCTGGGGGTGCATTTCAAGCTGGGGCGTGAAAACGCGCTGGCCTGGGTCACGAGCCTGGACAAGGGCGAGCCGGTGGCGGGCGCCACGGTGCGCGTGTCCACCTGCGAGGGCAAGGAGCTGGCCGTGGCCACGACGGACGAGCAGGGTATCGCCCGGCTGCAGGGTCTGTCGCCCGAGGCGCCCCTGTGCCGGACACCCGACTGGCGCCAGGCCTACTTCGTGAGCGCGCGCACCCAGGGCGACATGGCCTTCACCTGGAGCGACTGGCAGCGCGGCATCGAGCCCTGGCGCTTCAATCTGCCGAGCAGCATGTCCGGGCAGCCGGACGAACTGGTGCACACCGTGTTCGACCGCACGCTGGTGCGTGCCGGCGAGACGGTTTCGATGAAGCATCTGCTGCGCGCGCAGACGGGCCGCGGCTTTGCCTTGCCGCAGGAGCGCCCGGATCAGCTCATCGTCACCCACGTGGGCAGTGGCCAGGAGTACCGGCAGCCGCTGGCGTGGCGGCGCACGCCGACGGGCGGGCTGAGCGCGGTCAGTGCCTTTCATGCGCCGCCCGGCGCCAAACTGGGCGAGTACCAGGTGCAGCTGGGTTGGGCGCGTGGCGGGCGGCGCCATGATAGCGGGCTGTTCCGGGTGGAGGAATTTCGTCTGCCGGTGTTCGAGGGCCGCATCGGCCCCGTCGACACCCGGCCGCTGGTGCACGTGCGCGAGTTGCCGACCGCGGTGCAGGTGGCCTATGTGGCCGGCGGTCCGGCGGCGCAGCTGCCGGTGCGGGTTTCGGCCATGGTGCGGACCAAGACCTTGGATTTCGATGCCTACCCCGGTTTCAGTTTTGCCGTGGCGCGCGAGCGCGAGCAGGCGCAGGACGCCGACGCCGACGCCGAGCCGAGCCAGGCCGAGCAGCAGACCCGCGTGGTGGCCGACAAGCTCGCGCTCACGCTCGACGGCAACGGCATGGGCCAGGTGACGGTGCCGGACCTGCCCGCCTCGCGTCGTCCGCAGGAGGTCGTGCTCGAAGCCACCTATGCAGATCCGAATGGCGAAATCCAGACGCTGCGCAGCACGCAGCCGCTGTGGCCCGCCGCCGTCATCGCCGGCATCAAGACCGAGGGCTGGGTCTCCTCGGGCCAGCGCATGCGCTTTCAGGCGCTGGCGCTCTCGCTCGACGGCAAGGTGATGAAGGGCGTGCCGCTCACGGTTCAGGCCGTCGCGCGCACCACCACCTCGAGCCGCAAGCGCCTGGTGGGGGGCTTCTACAGCTACGACAACCAGACCCGGACCAAGGACCTGGGGACCGTGTGCACCGGCGTGAGCGACAGCCGGGGGCTCGTGCTGTGCGATGCCAAGCTGGCCCTGCCAGGCGAGATCCAGCTCGTGGCCACGGCGCGCGACAAGGATGGCAACGAGGCGCAGGCCGCCACCACGGTCTGGGTCACGCGCGAGGGTGAGCTGTGGTTTGGCGGCGACGACAACGACCGCATTGATCTGCTGCCCGAGAAAAAAAGCTACGAGCCCGGCGAAACCGCCAGGCTGCAGGTGCGCATGCCGTTTCGTCACGCCACGGCGCTCGTGAGCGTGGAGCGCGAGGGCATCTTGTCCACGCGGGTGATGCGGCTCGACGGCAAGGATCCGACGATAGAACTGAAGATCGACGAGCACTGGTCGCCCAACGTCTACGTGAGCGCGATGGTGCTGCGCGGGCGCCTGCGCGAGGTGCCGTGGTACAGCTTTTTCACCTGGGGCTTCAAGGCGCCGCGCGACTGGTGGCGGGCGTTTCGGGTCGAGGGCAAGGAATACATCGCGCCCACGGCCATGGTCGATCTTTCCAGGCCCGCGTACAAGCTGGGCGCCACCGAGTTGCGCGTGGGCGCGAAGGCGCACCGCATTGCCGTGAACGTCAAGGCCGATCAGGCGAGCTACCAGGTGCGCGGCACGGCCAGGGTGACGATAGAGGCCACGCTGCCCGATGGCAAGCCGGCCGCGCACGCGCAGGTGGCGGTGGCGGCGGTGGACCAGGCGCTGCTGGAGCTGATGCCCAACACCAGCTGGGACCTGCTCGACGCCATGCTGCAGCGCCGCGCCTGGGGCGTGAGCACGTCCACGGCGCAGATGCAGATCGTCGGGCGGCGCCATTACGGCCGCAAGGCCGTGCCCGCGGGCGGCGGCGGCGGCCACGCGCCCACGCGCGAGCTGCTCGACACGCTGCTGCTGTGGAAACCCCTGGTAGAGCTGGATGGGGAGGGCCGCGCCGTGGTGCAGGTGCCGCTCAACGACGCGCTCACCACGTTCGAGATCGTGGCCGTGGCCGATTCGGGCGTGGGCCTGTTCGGCACCGGCAAGACCAGCATCCGCGCCACGCAGGATCTGCAGATCATCAGCGGCCTGCCGCCGCTGGTGCGCGAGGGCGATGCCTTCCGCGCGCAGATCACGCTGCGCAACACCACCGGGCAGGCGATGAAGGTGCAGGTGGCGCCGCGCGCCACCCTGCTCAAGCTGGAGCGGCAGACGGTGGACATTCCCGCGGGTGAGGCGCGCGAGCTGGCGTGGGACGTGACGGCGCCGGCGCAGCTCGCGGGCACGCGCGCGCAGGCGCTGCTCTGGGAAATCGAGGCGCACGACACGCTCGGCAAGGCGCGCGATGCCCTCAAGGTGAGCCAGCGCCTGATTCCGGCCGTGCCGCTCACGGTGCAGCAGGCCACGCTCGCGCAGCTCGACGGGAGCCTGAGCCTGCCCGTGGCCGCGCCGCGCGACGCGCTGCCCGGCCGCGGCGGCCTCAAGCTGGCGCTGCAGCCCAAACTGGCCGAGGGCCTGCCCGGCGTGCGCGACTGGTGGGCCAATTACCCGTTCAGCTGCCTGGAGCAGCGCGCGAGCAAAGCCATAGGCATGCAGGATGCCAAGGCCTGGCAGGTGCTGTCGGCGCAGCTGCCGACCTATCTCGATGAAGATGGCCTGGCATACTACTTTCCGCCGAGCGCCGGCATGTCGCACCAGGGCAGCGACACGCTCACGGCGTATCTGCTCGCGATGGCCGATGAAGCCTCGCGCCTGCAGGCATCGTTCGCGCTACCGCCCGATCAGCTCGAGGCGATGCAGCAGGGCCTGGCCGCGTTCGTCCAGGGGCACCTGCAGCGGCGCTTCTGGAGCCCGCGCAAGGATCTCGATCTGCGCAAGCTCGCGGCCATCGAGGCGCTGTCGCGCTACGGCAAGGCCGATGCGCGCTGGCTGGCTTCGATCACCCTCGCGCCCAACGAGTGGCCCACGCATGCCGTGATCGACTGGATCAACATCCTCAAGCGCGTCCAGGCGGTGCCGCGGCGTGAAGAGCGGCTGCGGGAGGCCATGCAGATCATCCGTGCGCGCCTGTCCTGGCAGGGCACGCGCGTGGCCTTCAGCACCGAGCAGAGCGACTACTGGTGGTGGCTGATGCAGAACGGCGACGTGAACCTCGCGCGCCTGATTCTCGTCGTGCTCGATGACCCGGCGTGGAAGGACGACATGGGGCGCCTGGCCAACGGCTTCATCGCGCGCCAGCAGGGCGGCGCCTGGCACACGACCACGGCCAATCTCTGGGGCGCGCTGGCGCTGCAGGCGTTCAGCGCCAAGTTCGAGGCCGCGCCCGTCGCCGGCGTCACGCGCGCCGCCCTGGGGGATGCCCAGGCCAGCGTCGATTGGGCCAGGGTGGTGCGCGCCAAGGCCGCGGACGAGGGCGGCGCGATGCACCAGGGCACCTGGTTCGGCGCACCGGCGGCGCCCGGCAACTGGCTGAACAACACCCTGTTCCTGCCCTGGAGCCGCAACATGGCAGGGGGCGAGTTGCGGGTGAGCCACCAGGGCACGGGCAAGCCGTGGCTCACCGTGCAGTCGGTGGCGGCGATCGAGCTCAAGGCGCCGTTCAGCGCGGGCTACGCCCTCACGCGCACGGTGACGCCCGTGGAGCAGGCCGACAAGAGCCTGCCCGCGGGCCATTATTCGCGCGGCGACGTGCTGCGCGTGACGCTACAGGTGAACGCGCAGACCGACATGACGTGGGTGGCGGTGACCGATCCGGTGCCGGGGGGCGCGACGATTCTCGGCAGCGGCCTGGGGCGTGATTCGGAAATCGCCACGCGCGGCGAAACGCGCGAAGGCGGCGGCTGGCCGGCGTTCGAGGAACGCTCGTTCGAAGCCTACCGCGCCTATTACCAGTACCTGCCCAAGGGGGAGAGCACGCTGCAGTACACCGTGCGGCTGAACAACCCCGGAAGCTTCGCGCTGCCTCCGAGCCGGGTCGAGGCGCTGTACGCTCCCGAGATGTTCGGCGAGGCGCCCAACGCCCGTGTCGTGGTCGAGCGCAAGGAAACGGAAAAACAGTAGCATTTCCCGCTGGTCCACCCGCGTTTGCGGCCATTTTGTTATAAAGGGCCGGCGTTCTGCCGGGTGGCCGGGCGCCCTTCGATCAGTGGGAGTGGACCGTGCAACTGGTGCGTAGCCTCGGACACTGGGTGGTGGCCGCCGCCGTGTTGGCGGTGGGGCTGCTGCTCACGTGGATGCTGACGCATCGGCAGCTGCTGGCCAACGAGCAGATGCGGCGCGAACGCCTTTCGCAGGCGGTGAGCGCCACCACCGGTGCGCTCGCGCAGCGGGTTCGTGCGCATGCCGATCTGGTTGCCGGGGTGCGCGATCTCTTCCTGGCCAATCCGCGGCTCACCTGGCGCCAGTTCGATCGGGTGGCCCGGGCGCGCGATTTTCCCGGGGACTATCCCGAGCTGCGCTACCTGACGTTCGCGCGCGCCGTCGGCGCCGGGGAGCTGCCCGCCGTCGAACAGCGCCTGCGTGATCAGGCGCGTGAAGCGGGCGGGGCCGTCGAAGGTCGCATCATCCATCCGGTGCTCGACCGCTCCGAGCATCACATCGTCGAATACCTCTGGCCGCGCGAGGAGGCATCTCACCTCCTGGGCCTGGACGTCGGTGCCGATCCCGAGAGTCTGCAAGCTCTGGCGCGGGCGCGCGAGACCGGGGAGCCCGTGGCTTCGCCGCCGCTGGATCCGGCAGGGGCCCGGGATGCGCCGCGGTTCTTCACGCTGAGCTACCCCGTGTTCGACACATCCGCGCCGGGGACCGACGGCGGGCCGCGCTTCATGGGCACGGTGGCGGCCACCCTCGGCATCGACGAGATGCTCGACGGCCTGCGGTTCAGCGGCGTGCTCGGTCTGGTGGCGCTGCAGTGGCGTGATGACGGGGCCGTCGGGGCGGCGCCGGGGTCGGGTGCATCGCAGTGGTTGGGGGAAACGGCCGACCTGGGAGCGCGCTGGCGGCAACCCGGTCTGCGTCAGGAGGTCACGCTGCAGACCCTGGGCAGGCGCTGGCGGCTCATCTATGTGCCCACGCAGTCGCTGCTGTCCCCGGCCGAAGCCATGCTGCCGCGCTGGATGGCGGGCGCGGGCGGTACGCTGTCCGTGCTGCTGGCGCTGGGCGCGTGGTTGCTGCTGGCCCAGCGCGCGCGTGCCGTGGCGCTGGTGGATGAGGCGGACGCCAGGCACCGAAGCAGCGAGCAGCGCCTGCGCGCGATGTTCGAGCAGGCGGCGGTGGGCGTGGCCATGATCGACATGCGCACGCTGCGCTTCGAGCGTGTGAATCGCAAGTTCTGCGACATGCTCGGGTACACGAGCGAGGAAATGCTGAAGCTGTCCGTGTCCGACGTCTCCCATGGTCGGGATGCGGCGGTCAATGACGATCTGCGCGATCAGCTCAGGCAGGGGAAGATTTCCGCCTTTCACATGGAAAAGTGCATGCTGCGCAAGGATGGCTCCGAGGTCTGGGTGGACCTGACGGTGGCACCGGTGCTGCGCGATGGGGGCCTGCCGCAGCACAACGTGGGCGTTATCCAGGACATCTCCGAGCGGCGCGCGATGCGCGAGGAACTGCAAGCCAGCGAGCAGCGCCTGCGCGCCATCCTCGACCACCTGCCGCTGGGCATCGCCATGTGGCACAGCGGCCGCGTGGTGTTTCGCAACCGCTCGTTCGTCCAGCTTACGGGTTACGGCGACGACATCATGATGACCGGCGAGCAGTGGTGGCGCATGGCCTACCCGAATGATGCGGTGCGCCAGCGCGCGCAAACGCGCTGGAAGGAGCGGACCCTGCGGGCCAAGTCGCACGGCGGCTTCGTCGAGTGGGATGAATACGAAATCTGCTGCGCCGACGGGCGCATGAAGCCGGTCGGTATCTCGGGCATTCTGCTCAAGAGCTCGCAGCTGTTCATTCTCGAAGACCTGAGCCAGCACAAGGCGGCCGAGGATGAAATCAACGCCCTGGCCCATTACGACGCGCTCACGGGGCTGGCCAACCGGCGCATGCTGGTCGAGCGTTTCGGCCACGCGCTGGCCGCCAGCGCCGCCAACGGGCAGTGCGGCGCGGTGCTGATGCTCGATCTGGACCACTTCAAGACGCTCAACGAGACGCGCGGGCACGAGCGTGGCGACGCGCTGCTGCGGCTGGTGGCGGCGCGCCTGCGCGCCTGCGTCGGGCAGGACGATCTGCTCGCGCGCCATGGCGATGATGAATTCGTCGTGGTGCTCGCGGGTACGCACACGACGCTGGACCAGGCGCACACCCAGGCGCGCGCGGTGGGCGAGCGCATTCTCGGCGCCTTGCGCGCGCCATTCCGGATCGAGGGCGGGCTCCACCACGCCACGATCAGCGCGGGGGCCGCCGTGTTTCTCGGGCAGGAAGAGGCCGTGGACGAATTGCTGCGCCAGGCGGACATGGCCATGCACCAGGCCAAGGCCGCCGGACGCGACACGCTGCGCTTTTATGATCCGCGGATCCAGACGCAGGTGCAGGCGCGCGCGAGCCTGGAGCGCGACCTGCGCGGCGCGCTGGAGCTGGGCCAGTTCGAGCTGCGCTACCAGGCGCAGGTGCGCGGCGGGCGCATCACCGGTGCCGAGGCGCTGGTGCGCTGGCGCCATCCGGGCGGAAACACCGTTTCCCCCGCCGAATTCATTCCGTTGGCCGAAGAGACGGGGCTGATCATGGCGCTGGGCGACTGGGTTCTGCGCAGCGCCTGCGCCCAACTGGTGCTGTGGGCGCGCCAGCCCCGGCTGGCCGAGCTGTCGCTGGCCGTGAACATCAGCCCGCGGCAGTTTGCACAGAGCGATTTCGTGGCGCAGGTGCTGGCAGCCATCGCGGGCAGCGGCGCCAATCCGCGCCGGCTGGAGCTGGAAGTGACCGAGGGGTTGCTGCTGCAGGATGTGGAGGACACGATCGCCAAGATGATTCAGCTCAAGGCCTACGGCCTCGATTTTTCGCTCGATGATTTCGGCACCGGCTATTCGTCGCTCGCCTACCTCAAGCGCCTGCCGCTCGATCAGCTCAAGATCGACCAGAGCTTCGTGCGCGACGTGCTCGTGGACCCCAACGATGCGGCGATCGCGCGCACCGTCGTGGCCCTGGGCAACAGCCTGGGCCTGCGCGTGATCGCCGAAGGGGTGGAAACTGAGGCGCAGCGCGTGTTCCTCAAGCGCCATGGGTGCGATGCGTGGCAGGGCTATCTGCTGAGCCCGCCGGTGCCCGCGCCGGACTTCGAGGCGCTGGTGCACGGGGGCGTGTCGTTCCCATGAAGGCCGTGGCATCGTGGGTGCTGGCGTTGGCCATGGCCGTGCCTGCCGTGTCGGCCTGGGGTCTGCCCGCCTTCGACGAGGTGCGCGCGGCTTATGCATCATCGGAAACCCTTGTGCGCTCGCGCGAGGGCGAGGTGATCGAGCGCGTGCGCACCGACCCCACGGTGCGCCGGGGCGCGTGGCAGGAACTGGGCGACGTGTCCGCCGCCCTGCGCCAGGCGATGGTGCTGAGCGAGGACAAGCGCTTTCACGAGCACAGCGGCGTGGACTGGGCGGCCGTGTCCGCCGCCGCCTGGAGCAACCTGCTGAACCGGCGCACGCGCGGCGCGAGCACCATCACAATGCAGCTCGCCGGCCTGCTCGATGAAGACCTGCGGCGCACCGGCGGCGGGCGCAGCCTGATCACCAAGGCGCAGCAGGTGCTGGCGGCCCGTCAGCTTGAACGCGAGTGGCGCAAGGACCAGATCCTGGAAGCCTATCTGAACCTGGTGCCGTTTCGCGGCGAGATGGTCGGCATCGACGCGCTCAGCCGTACGCTGTTCGACAAGGCGGCGCATGGCCTGGACGCACGCGAGAGCGCCGTCGCCGCCGCCTTGGTGCGCGCGCCCAACGCCAGCGCGGCCGTCGTGGCGCAGCGCGCCTGCGCGCTGCTGCGCGCGATGCGCCGCCCGGCGGATTGCGAGGCGCTGGGCCTGTAC
>JAIOIA010000003.1:0-14380 GCA_019912745.1 Comamonas sp.
GCGGCATTGTCACGCCACAGTTCGTGATCGGCGCTGTCGCGGGCGGCGCGTGCGCGCCGCTGCTGGGCCTGGCGCCCGCGCAGGGCGCGGCGGTGGGGCTGGTGGCGGTCGTCGCGGCAGCATCGAACACGCCCGTGGCCGCGCTCATCATGGGCGTGGAGTTGTTTGGCGCGGGCTCGATCTGGTATGTGGCCGGGGCGTGCGCGGCGGCCTACCTCGTGATCGGGCATCGCAGCGTCTATCCGGCGCAGCACCTGGCCTATGCCAAGTCGGCCTGGATCGTGGCCGCGCCCGATGAGCCCGTGGGCGATGAGAAGGTGCAGTTGTCCTACGGGCTGCTGCGCTGGTGGGGCGATCGGCTGCACCAGGTGCGGCGCTGGCGTGATCGGCGGTCAAAACGGCCATGAACGGTCTGTTTTCCGGGTCACCGCCGCCAAGCTGCCATCCGCGCGCGCATCCGCGATGCATATGGTGGGGCGCCGTGGTGGCCCACTGCCGCAGCGCCCCATCCGGCGCTCACACCCGCGCCTGACGGGCGCCGCTCATTCCTGCAGGCGCATCTGCGACGCCGTGCCCGTGAGGTAACCCACGGCAGCGCCGGACTTGCCCTTGTAATTGGCCTTGAGCAGCGGCTCCAGCGTGGCCTGCACCGTCTTGTGGATGTCGCCCCAGTCGCCGGGGTGCTGGAAGTTGCTCATGATGTAGGTCCAGCCGTTGATCTCATCGACGGCGTGCAGGCCGGTGGATTCGCCGCCCGCGGGGATGGACATGAGGCGCGTGAGCTGCCGGGTGTCCACGTTGTAGGCCCACAGGAAGTTGTTTACGTGCTGGCTGCTGTCCTCGCCGATGAACAGCGTGCGCAGCTTCTCCGAGAATTTGAGGTTGTCCGGGTTGGCCATCTTGTCGGGGTCGGCGGTGTTGCCCAGTGCGTCGGGCTTGAAGGTCTTGCCGTCGGCATCGAGCAGGTCTTCGCCCAGCAGCAGCGGCGCGACGTCCACCGGCATCCAGTCGCTGGCGATGACGGCGCCTGCGGTGTCCTTGAGCCCGCCCTTGAGGTTCAGCGCCATGACCCCGCCCGCCTTGAGTGGCCTGGGCACCGAAATGCCATTGCCCGGGACGTTGGTCTTGTCGCCGGCGACCATCGATTTCTCGATGTTCTGCAAGGCGGAGTACGCCACCTTGTCCCTGGCATTGACGGTCGTGCCTTCCATCTTCGTGAAGCCCATGCTGGCACCCACGAAGGCCGCGTAGCGGTGCGTCTCCAGGAAGGCGGCGGCCTTTTCCATGCCCGGCATGAGCTTGATCCACTCGGTCTTGCCGTTGGCGACGATCTTGGTGTAACCGGCATCGGCAGGGTCGGCCGACTTCACCTCCATGATGTCGGTGGGCTGGATGCCGCCATCGATCAGGGCGCGGATTTCGGCGCTGGTGGCGGAGCCGAGCTTGATCCAGGTCAGCGCAGCCGCAGGGGAGCCGATCTTGGTGAAATCGGTGCTGCCGCCCACCTTGGCCACGTAGAGCGAGCCCGAGGACAGGTCTTTTTCCTTGTCGGCCACGAACACGAAATAAGCGCTGTTGGTGGCATCGTCGCCCATCAGCGCGGTGCGCTGGTCGGGCATGACCTGCGCCAGTTCGTGCGAGATACGGCCCATGCAGTAGTGCTTCTTGATGGATGTGGTGCCATCCACGTGGACGATCACTTCCGGCATGTGGCCGTAGTGGTAGGGGTTGGCCGTGGCCGCGTCGCCGTACAGGTGCAGGCTGAAATCATTCATGCGGTTGCGGTCGCGATCCTGGAAGGCGTCGGGCTCGTATTCCTCGCTCGACAGGTGTGTGCCCCAGGGCGAGAGGCTGGCGCCGCAGGTGATCCACAGACCGTTGACGGACGACGTGTCCACATTGTGATACTTGACAAGCGAGAGCTTGCCGGTCTTCTCGTCCTGGTCCAGTGTGAGTACGGCGATGAGCGAGGGCAGCTTGCCGTACATGTCGCTCTTGCCGTCCTGCGCCCAGGTGGTGTACTCGAACTGCACCACGGCGAACACGGGCTTGCCCTTGACGCCCTCCACCTTGGCGCCCGGTACGGTGAGCAGCGAGGTGCCATCGGGCGAGTCGGAGAAGAACTGGCGCTCCTGGCCGGGCACGGTGGCGTCGATCAGGGGCTGGTTGTGGATGTCGTAATAGCCACCGGCCAGCAGCTTGCCGCCCTTGCCGTCGGCCACCATGTCCCCCGTGATGAAGAAGGGCTGATAGGCCAGCGTGAACGTCTGCGTGGAATCGTCGTCGTAGGTGACCTTGAGCGCCGAGCCGACCGCCGTGGTGGCCATGGCGGGCGGATGGGCCAGCGTGGGCGCGGCCATGGCCGTGAAGCTGGCGGACTTGAACGCGAGCGCGCCGCCGTTGTCGCTGCCGCCGCCGCATGCGGCCAGCAGGCCGACCGAGGAGGCTCCAGCGCCCAGGGGCAGCAGTGGCATGCGGGTCAGCAGTCGCAGCGTCTTGCGGCGGGTGATCAGGGGAGTGTGGGGCATGGGCTTTCCTGAAGGATGTGCAATGTCCGGCGAGGCCCGGCGCCGGGTGGTGCCGGAGCGCGCGGATGAAAAGAAAAGCAGCCGTGGCTGTTTTCTTGTGCCGAATCCTAGGAAGCCGATGTGACGGGTGTATGACGGATCGTTGACACGCCGGTGTCAAGGGGCGTGCCCGCCCGCGTGCCGTCGCGGCGCTTCAGTCGGGCGTGGCGTCGGCGGGCTTGTCGGACGGCTCGAAGCAATCGCGAAAGCTGAACACCACCGAGCAGAAGAACATCGCGGCGAGCACGATGGCCGTGGTCACCAGCAGGCTCGTGATCACCCCCGCGCCCATGCCCAGCTCGCTCGCCACGGTGAGCACCAGGCTCACCACGATGCCGGTCGCCATGAATACGCCCGCCCAGCCCAGGCCGTAGACGGTGAACGCGCCGAGGTTGCGCAGGCAGGCGATGAGGCTGAAGAACATGGCCTTCACGGGCGGCACGCCCCACCAGTGCACAAGGCCAGGCGCATGCCAGAACAGCAGCGACAGCGGCAGGTACAGGAGCACCGACAGCCACATCGCGGCTTCGAATTCCGGGGATTCGGCCATGTCCCGGGTCAGCTGGGCCGTGCCCATGTACACGCGGGCGAATTCGCCGCCATCGATCAGCGCCGACAGCGCGAGCACCAGCAGAAAGCACCCGGCGTAGAGCAGCCCCAGCACCACCAGGTCGCGCGCGCGTTCGCGGCCGCTGCGCAGCGCCGCCATGAGCAGCGCCGGCACCGGCTGCTTGCCCAGGTGCGTTTGCGCGGCCGCCACCATCATCAGGAGCGTGACGGACGGGATCATCGCCAGCGCCAGCACCGTGCCCACGAGGGGCAGCAGGGTCACCACCGAGATGCAGCCCATGCACAGGAAGAACAGCGCGGTCAGCGCCATGGGCTGGCGCCAGAACACGCGCGCGCCAAGGCGCACCCAGAGAAGGCCGGTGCGTGTGGGAACGAGTTGGAGTTTCATGCGAGGAAATCGGTCAGGGCGCGGGGACTGTAACCCAGCGCATCCGCCGGGGCTGCCTGTCAGCACTACAGCCGTATCGGATGCATCACGCGCTCGCGCAGCACGCGCTCGAAGTGCGTGGGGTCGTGGGGCTGGAGCATCTGGGCGTCGCGCGGCAGGTAAAAATCCCACAGCCGCGACATCCAGAACCGCAGGGCGCCCGCGCGCAGCATGGCGGCGAGCATGGGCCGCTCGTGCGCGGTGAGCGGGCGCACGCGCTGGTAGGCCGCGAGCAGCGCTTCGAAGCGGGCCGCGTCGTGCTGCCCCGTGCCCAGATCGATGCACCAGTCGTTGAGCGCCACCGCGAGGTCGAAGAGCCAGGTGTCGACACCGGCGAAGTAGAAGTCGAAGATGCCCGTGAGCACCTCGCCGTCGAACATCACATTGTCGCGGAACAGGTCGGCATGCACCGGCCCGCGCGGCAGGGCCGCATGGCCCGAGCTTTGCGCGACGTGGTTCTGGTAGGCCAGTTCGGCCTGCAGCAACTGGGCCTGCGTGGTGTTCAGGTGCGGCAAGACCAGAGGGGCCGTGTCGTTCCACCACGCGAGGCCCCGCAGATTGGGTTGCTCGCGCTCGTAGTCCAGCCCGGCCAGGTGCATGCGCGCGAGCATGCCGCCCAGCGCCGCGCAATGCCGCTCGGTGGGCGCGAGCTGGCTGCTGCCCGCCAGGCGCGTGGCCAGCGCGGCCGGCTTGCCGGCCAGGGTGAAGAGGATGTCACCCTGCGCGTCGCTCTGCGGGTCGGGCACCGGAATGCCTGCGTGCGCCAGATGCTTCATCAGGTGCAGGTAAAACGGCAGCTGCTCGGCCGTGAGGCGCTCGAACAGCGTGAGCACGTACTGCCCCTCGGTGCTGGTGAGGAAGTAGTTGGTGTTTTCGATGCCGCCCTGGATGCCGCGCAGCTCCACGAGCGAGCCCAGGCGCAGCTCGCCCAGCAGGCGGCTGGCCTCGGCTTCGGAGACGGGCGTGAAAACGGCCATGGAACGGGCGCGGCGCAGCCGGGCGAGTCGGGTGGCGCGGGCTCAGAAGCGGCCCAGATTCCACACGCGCGCGCCGCCGTTCGGGCGCACCTGGTAGGAGGGCACGTCGCCCCCGACCTTGGGCTGCACGGTGATGGACTTCGTTTCTCCGCCCACGCGCAACTCATCCACGCGGCTGCCCGCGTCTTCCACGACGATGCGCTCGATGCGCTGGCCGTGGTCTCTCTCCACTTGCTCTTGCTGCAGGAGCTGGCCGCCCTTGTCGGACGCCGGATTGGAGGTGTTTTGAGCAGGATTCTGCGCCAGCGCCGCGGTGCTGGCGAGAGTGGTGAGGGCAAGAAAGAGAAGGGCGCGCATGGTGACAGCGATTGTAGGCGGCGCCGCCGCCCTCAGCGTCCGGCCGACTCGTCGTCCAGCGCCTTGCGCACGACCTGGTAGAAGGCCTCGCGCTCGGCCTTGAATTCGGCACCGCTGGCGCTGGGCCAGTCGGCGTTGGTGGCGATCACGAGCTGGCGCGCCGGGTCGATGAAGATGCCTTGGCCGAAGATGCCGCGCGCGGCGAAGCTGCCGTCGTCGTACGTCCACCACTGGTAGCCGTAGCCGTGACCGGGGTCGCCGATGTCGGCCTGTCTGGTGGTGGCGGCGCGCAGCCAGCCGTCGGGCACGATGCTCTGGCCCCGGACCATCGCGCCCTCCAGGATGAACTGCCCCATGCGCGCGAAGTCGCGCGAGGCCGCCTGCAGGCAGCAGCCGCTGATTTCCTTGCCGGTCTTGGACAGCAGCCACGTCGCCTGCTGCTGCATGCCCGCGGGCTGCCAGATCTTTTCCTGCAGGTATTGCGCCAGCGGCTTCTTGATCGCCGCCATCAGCATCACGCCCACGAGGTTGGTCTCGCCCGTGCTGTAGTTCCAGTGCGTACCGGGTGGTGCGGCGCGCGGGAGCTTGCGCATATAACTCACGAGCGCGTCCACGCCGGGTTCGGGCACGTGGTTGTTGAAGCGCGCGACATCGGATTGCGGGTCGCCGTAGTCCTCGTTCCACTTGACGCCCGAGGTCATCGTGAGCAACTGCCTCACGGTCACGTCGTCGTAGGCCGAGCCCTTCATGTCGGTCAGGTAGTCGCTCACCTTGTCGTCCATGCTCTTGATCAGGCCGTCCTTGAGCGCCGCGCCCACCAGCGTGGAAGTGAAGGACTTGGCCACGGAAAAACTCGTCCAGCGTCCGTTCGCGTCGAAGCCCAGGCCATAGCGCTCCAGGCGCAGCTTGCCGTCCTGCAGGATCAGCACGGCGGCGCTGTGCTGGTGCGCCATGTAGGCGTCGAGGTCGAAGTCGAGCTTGAGCGGCTTGCCATCGGGCAGCGGTCGCGGCGTGGCCGAGGGCTGGACCGTGTGCCACTTGGCGAGCAGCGAAATGCGGTCCAGCGCCCGGAAGGCCGCGTCGCGCTGCGCCTGGTTCCAGAACAGCAGGTCGCGGTTGGTCGGGAAGGTCTTGAGCAGACCGCGGGTTTCCTTGTCCAGGCTGAACCAGCCGATCGTCCCGGCGACGAGGATGAGGGCCAGCAGTGAAAGCAGGATGCGCTTGAGTATTCTCATGGTGTCTCCGTTGAGAGGTGCGATCGTAAAAGTTTCCATAGGCACAATCCGCGCATGAGTGACACCCCGCTTTTGCTGCTGGTCGACGGCTCCAGCTACCTGTACCGCGCCTACCACGCCATGCCCGACCTGCGCGCCGTGCCGGGCGACCCGGCCAGCCCGCCCACGGGCGCGATCCGCGGCATGATCAACATGCTGCATGCGCTGAAAAAGGAGCACGCGGCCGCCTACGCAGCCTGCGTGTTCGACGCGCACGGCCCGACCTTTCGCGACGGCATCTACCCCGAGTACAAGGCCAACCGCTCGCCCATGCCCGACGACCTGCGCGCGCAGATCGAGCCCATCCACGAGGTGGTGCGCCTCCTGGGCTGGCCGGTGCTGAGCGTGCCGGGCGTGGAGGCCGATGACGTGATCGCCACGCTCGCCACGCAGGCGGCGGCGCAGGGCCTGCGGGTCATCGTCTCCAGCGGCGACAAGGATTTGAGCCAGCTCGTGAGCGAGCGCGTCACCATCATCGACACCATGAACGGCAAGTGCCGCGACGTGGCCGGGGTGACGAACGAATTCGGCGTGCCGCCGCGGCTCATGATCGACTTCCAGACGCTGGTGGGCGACGCGGTGGACAACGTGCCCGGCGTGACCAAGGTCGGCCCCAAGACCGCCGCCAAATGGCTGCTGGAATACGGCTCACTCGATGCGCTGGTGGCGCGCGCGGGCGAGATCAAGGGCGCGGCCGGCGAGAACCTGCGCGCCGCGCTCGATTGGCTGCCCACGGGCAGACGTCTCGTGACCATGCGCACCGACTGCGACCTGACGCATGAGGTGCCCAGTCTGCCTGCTTTTGATTCGATAGCTGCTGGCGCAGAACAGACGGCCGATTTGAGGCATTTTTATTCAAAATTCGGCTTCAAGAGCCTGGCGCGCCAGCTCGATGCCGAGGCGGCGCCCGCGCCGGTGGCGGGCGATCTGTTCGCCGACGAACAGGCCAGCCACGCCGGGACGCAGGCGCAGCAACGCGACGTCGACTACGACGTGGTGCTGACCTGGGAGGAACTCGACGCCTGGATCGCCAGGCTCATGGCCGCGCCGCTCGTCGCCTTCGATACCGAGACCACCTCGCTCGATGAGCAGCAGGCGCGGCTCGTGGGCATCAGCTTCAGCGTGGAGCCGGGCGCCGCCGCCTACGTGCCGCTGGCGCACGAGGGCGTGGACGTGCCGCCGCAACTGCCGCTGGCCGAGGTGCTGCGGCGCCTCAAGCCCTGGCTGGAAGATGCGGCGCACCAGAAGCTTGGCCAGCACATCAAGTACGATCGCCACGTGATGGCCAACCACGGCATCACCGTGCGCGGTTACGCGCACGACACCATGCTGCAGAGCTATGTGCTGGAGGTGACCCGGCCGCACAACCTCACGAGCCTGGCCGAGCGCCACACCGGACGCACCGGCCTGAGCTACGAAGACCTGTGCGGCAAGGGCGCCAGGCAGATTCCGTTCGCGCAGGTGCCGGTGGCCCAGGCCGCCGCCTATTCGTGCGAGGACTCGGATCAGACGCTGGACGTGCATCGCGTGCTCTGGCCGAAGATCCAGGCCAGCGACAAGCTGCGCGCGATCTACGAGCTGGAAATCGCCAGCAGCGAGACGCTGTTTCGCATGGAGAGGAACGGCGTGCTGATCGACGCCGAAAAACTCGCGCGCCAGAGCCATGAGCTGGGCCTGCGCATCACTGCGCTGGAGCAGGAAGCGTATCTGCTCGCGGGCCAGCCCTTCAACCTCGGCAGCCCCAAGCAGCTCGGCGAGATCTTCTTCGACAAGCTCGGCATGCCCGTCGTCAAGAAGACCGCCACCGGCGCGCGCTCCACCGACGAGGAGGTGCTGGAAAAGCTGGCCGAGGACTATCCGCTGCCCGCGCGGCTGCTGGAGCACCGCAGCCTCTCCAAGCTCAAGAGCACCTACACCGACAAGCTCGCCGCGCTGGCCGATCCGGCCACCGGCCGGGTTCACACGCACTTCGCGCAGGCCGTGGCCGTCACCGGGCGGCTTTCCAGCAACGACCCGAATCTGCAGAACATTCCCGTGCGCACGGCCGAGGGCCGGCGCATCCGCGAGGCCTTCATCGCGCCGCCGGGGCGTGTCGTCGCCAGTTGCGACTACAGCCAGATCGAGCTGCGCATCATGGCGCACCTGAGCGGCGACGCGGCGCTGCTCAAGGCCTTTCACGACGGCGTGGACGTGCACCGCGCCACCGCCGCCGAGGTCTTCGGCGTGGCGGTCGACGAGGTCACGAGCGAGCAGCGGCGCTACGCCAAGGTGATCAACTTCGGGTTGATCTACGGCATGAGCAGCTACGGCCTGGCGAAGAACCTCGGCATCGACGCGCAGGCGGCGAAGAACTACATCGACCGCTATTTCGAGCGCTACCCGGGCGTCAGGCGCTACATGGACGAGACGGTGGCGCTCGCGCACCGTCAGGGCTATGTGGAGACGGTCTTTGGCCGGCGCCTTTACCTGCCCGAGATCAACGGCGGCAGCGGCCCGCGCAAGAAGGCGGCCGAGCGCGCCGCGATCAACGCGCCCATGCAGGGCACGGCCGCCGACCTCATCAAGAAGGCGATGGTCGCGGTGCAGGCGCGGCTGGACGCGCAAAAACCCGAGGTGCTGATGATTTTGCAGGTGCACGACGAGCTCGTGTTCGAGCTGCCCGAGGGTGACGCCGACTGGGTGCGCGCCGAGGTGCCGCGCCTGATGGCGGGCGTGGCCGATCTGGCCGTGCCGCTCATCGCCGAGGTGGGCGTGGGCGCCAACTGGGAAGAGGCGCACTGAGCCCGTGCGCCACCGCGGCCGCCAGCCGATTCTTGCGAGCGGGGGCAGAATATCCATTGGAAACTTTCGCCATGAATGCGGTGATTTCCGCGATCAACAACCCCAGGAGGTGAATCATGAAAGTCCTGCAGACGGTATCGATTGCCCTGTTCTCGGCGGCCACGCTGGCGTTTGTCGCGGGCTGCTCGGTGGCGCGCAACCAGGAGACGGTGGGCCAGTACGTCGACGGCAGTGCCGTGACGGCACAGGTCAAGGCCAGGCTGGCCGAAGATCAACGCACGTCGGCGCTGAACATCAACGTCAAGACCATCGACGGTGGGGTGGTGCAGCTCTCGGGCTTCGCCAAGTCGCAGCAGGAAAAGGACGTGGCGAGCCAGATCGCGCGCAGCGTCAAGGGCGTGAGCTCGGTGCACAACAACCTGATCGTCAAACCCTGATGCCCGGCATGGCGGTCACGGTGCGCCTGCGTGCATGGATGAATTGAGCGGAAAGGCCCACCCCCCGGCGGGCGTGAGGTTCAGCCGCCTCACGCCCGCCGTGCGCATGGGGCTGTCGATCGCGGTGGCCACGGGCCTGTACGGCATCTCGTTCGGCGCGCTGGCGGTGGCTGCGGGCTTGAGCGTAGGGCAGGCGATGGCGCTCAGCCTGCTGATGTTCACCGGCGGCTCGCAGTTTGCGTTCATCGGCGTGGTGGCGGGCGGCGGCAGCGCGGGGGCCGCCGTGGGCGCGGCCAGCCTGCTGGGCGTGCGCAATGCCGTTTATGGCGTGCAGATGAATCACCTGTTCTTGCCGCACGGCTGGCGTCGACTGCTCATGGCGCAGCTCACCATCGACGAGTCGGCCGCGACGACGCTGAGCCAGGAAGAGGCCGCCGAGCAGCGGTGCGGCTTCTGGACGGCGGGCGTGGGTGTATTTGTGCTCTGGAATGCCTTCACGCTTGCGGGCGCGGTGCTCGGCGATGCGCTGGGCGACGCGCGGCAGTGGGGGCTCGATGGCGCGGCGGTGGCGGCGTTTCTGGGGCTGCTGTGGCCTCGCCTGAAGGGCCGCGAGCCCGTGGCCCTGGCCCTGGCGGCGGGCCTGGTGACAGCGGCCGCCATCCCCTGGGTGGCCCCGGGCGTGCCGATTCTGCTGGCCGCCGCGCTGGGCGCGGCCTGGGGCTGGTGGGGGCACGCGCGATGACGCTCTGGCAGGCCATCGCCCTCGCGGGCCTGATCGCGTTCGCCACCAAGCTCGCCGGTTACGCCGTGCCCGCGCGCTGGCTGCAGAACCCGCGCATGCATCGCGTGGCCGGAGCGCTCACGGTGGCGCTGCTGGCCTCGCTCACGGTGATGAACACTTTTGCCGCGGGCGCCGCGCTCAGCTTCGATGCGCGCCTGGCGGCCCTGGGCGTGGCGGCGCTCGCGCTGTGGATGCGGGCACCGTTTCTGCTGGTGGTGGTCTTGGGGGCGCTGGCGTCGGCGCTGGTGCGCTGGTGGGCATGAAGGCAAGGTGTGAAACACCCAACGCAAGGGAGCGAGCCGTGAACGACCCTCTGGTGGCCGATGAACTCGATGTTTTGCGGCGCCTGCTGCCCGAACCCGGCACGCGCGTGATCGAGCTCGGTTGCGGCGCTGCGGCGCTGGCCCGGCGCCTGCTGGCGCTGCACTCGGGCATGCGCTACCTGGGTCTGGAGGTGGACCGGGTACAACTGGCGCGTAACCTGCGGGAGGTGCCCGAGCGCATGCGCTTCGTCGAAGCAGGGGCGCAGCAGATCCCGGAGAAAGCGGCGCAGTTCGATCTGGCGCTGATGCTCAAGTCACTGCACCATGTGCCCGTGGCGCTGATGGACCAGGCATTGGCCGAGGTGGCGCGCGTGCTGCGCCCGGGCGGGCATCTCTACGTTTCGGAGCCGGTGTACGGCGGCGCCTTCAATGACGTGATCAAGATCTACAACGACGAAGGTGTGGTGCGCGCGGCGGCGCAGGCGGCGCTCGATCGCGCCTTGGCGGCAGCGCCATCGCCGTGGATGCAGGTGGCCGAGGAGCGTTTCGCCACGCCGGTGCATTACGCCGACTTCGCCGAGTTCGAGCGGCGCATGATGCATCCCACGTTTGCCGAGCACCACATCACCGATGCGCTGCGCGCCCGTACGGCGGCCGCGTTCGCGCCGCACTGCGGGGCGGGCGGCGCCACGTTCGAGCGGCCCATGCACGTGCGGCTGCTGCGGCGCGCGGCGTGAACGGCTTTTGACTCCCTGGCGACGCGAGGCCGCGCAATTTGGTAACGTGTGCGCTCCGATGGCAGACCCGAGCGCCGCGCACCAAGGAGAGACGCATGCTGCAGGACAACCTCAAGAACGATCTCATGGCCTTGCTGCCGCCTGGCGGCGCGGCGAGCCGGCGCCGGGCGTTGGGCTTGATGCTGGGGGCGGGCTATGCGGCCGCGGCCGCGCCCGTCATGGCGCAGACGGCGATCGAGACGCCGAGCACGGGCCTGGAGGTGGGCGAGGTCAGCTTCCCCTCGGGCGACTTCCAGGTGCACGCCTACCGCGCCGCGCCCAAGGGCAGGGCGGGCCTGCCGGTGATCCTCGTCGTCTCGGAGATTTTTGGCGTTCATGAATACATCGCCGACGTCTGCCGGCGCCTGGCGCACGCGGGCTATCTGGCCGTCGCGCCCGACCTGTTTGAGCGCCAGGGCGATCCGATGTCCTACGGCGAGATGGCCAAGCTGATGAGCGAGGTGATCGCCAAGGTGCCGGACGCGCAGGTGATGCGTGACCTGGACGCCACGGTGGCATGGGCCGGCGCCCATGGTGGCGACGCGAAGAAGGTGGGCATCACCGGCTTCTGCTGGGGCGGGCGCATCACCTGGCTGTACGCGGCGCATGCGCCCGTGAAGGCCGCCGTGGCCTGGTACGGACGCCTGGCAGGGCAGGACACGGCGCTGCAGCCCAGGCAGCCGCTGGCGCTGGCCGCGCAGGTCAAGGCGCCGGTGCTGGGGCTGTACGGCGGCAAGGACGAGAGCATCCCCTTGGCGGGCATCGACGAGATGAAGGCGCTGCTGGCCAAGGCGGGCGCGCCGGCCAACGAGGCACGGTTCGTGGTTTATCCTGACGCCCCCCACGCCTTCCACGCCGACTACCGCGCGAGCTATCGCAAGGATGCGGCCGAGGATGGCTGGAAGCGCGCCCTGGCCTGGTTCAAGCAGCACGGTCTGGGCTGAATCACAGGAAAAACAGGCGTTAGACCAATATTGGCAAACGCGTACAGCAATGATTTTGATAGTAATCATCGGCGCCACGCTGGCGGCCGGTATCGGCAGTGTGTGGCTGGCGGCGATGCTGCTGCTTCTGGGCATGGGTGGGCGCTGGCGCGTGGGGCCGCAGCACCTGCTGAGCCTGGCGGCGGGCGCGCTGCTTTCGACCGCGTTCATGGCGGTGCTGCCCGAGGCCTTCGAGGACCACGCGGCGCAGCCGCTCTTCGCCACGCTGCTGCTCGGGCTGGTGTTCTTCTTCATCCTGGAGAAGGCCGAACTCTGGCACCACGGCCACGAGCACGGCGCGCATGCCGATGTGCCGGACGATCCCGCGGGTGATCACGACCACGACCATGGGCACCCCCGCCATGGGCATGGCCGCGGCGGCTGGGCGTTGATCGCCGGCGACAGCTTGCACTGCTTCGGCGACGGCGTGATGATCGCCTCGACCTTCGTCGCCGATGTGCGCTTGGGCATCGTGGCCGCGCTCTCGGTGCTGGCGCACGAGGTGCCGCACCACGTGGGCGACCTGGTGGTGCTGCGCCAGGGCAAGCGCCGCGCGGCGCTGCTCAAGGTCTCGCTCGCGGGCGCGGCGACGGCACTGGGTGGCGTGGCGGGGTACTACATCGTCGGCCACTGGGAGGGGCTGCTGCCGTACTTCCTCGCGGTCGCGGCCAGCAGCTTCATCTACGTGGCGCTGGCGGACCTGATTCCGCAGCTGCAGCGGCGCATGTCGGCCGCGCAGGCGCTGGTGCAGATCCTGTGGCTGATCGGTGGCATGGGTGCGGTGATGCTGGTCAGCAGCCTGGCGCACCACGCGCACTGAATCACTCTCCCAACAGCAACTCCCGCACCGCCGCGACCTGGCGGCGCGAGACGGGCAGTAGTTCGGTCGTGCCCGACAGGCGCACCGCCCAGCCATCGCCCTCTTCGAGTTCGGCGTGGCGCTCCAGCGCGCGCAGCGCATGGCGCGCCACCAGGGCGTTGCGGTGGATGCGCACGAAGGCCTGCGGGTGGTGCTCGTGCAGCTCGCTCAGCGAGCCGTCGATCACATAGCTGCGCGCAATGGTTCTGAGCGTGAGGTACTTGAGCTCGGCGCGCACGTACAGCACCTCGGCCAGAGGGATGCGTTCGGTGCGGCCCTGGTCCTGCACCAGCAGGCACGGCCCTTCGATGGCCGGTGTGAAGGCCATCGGCGCGTGGCGCCGCTGCGCCTTGGCGAGCGCCTGCTGCAGACGCTCGCGGCGTACCGGCTTGGTCAGATAGTCCGCCGCGTCCAGCTCGAAGGCCGAGAGCGCGTGCTCGGCGTGCGCCGTCACGAAGATGATCGCGGGGGCGCTTGCCAGGCGCTGGATCTGGTGGGCGAGGGCCATGCCGTCGATGCCGGGCATGTGGATGTCCAGCAGTGCGACGTCGAAGGCCGGCGGCCGGGTCAGCAGCGCCAGCGCCTCGCCCGCGTGCGAGGCTTCCATCGTCTGGTGGCGTGCGTCGCATTCGGCCAGCAGTGTCCGCAGGCGTTTGCGCGCGAGGTGCTCGTCGTCCACGATGAGAATGCGCATGCCGGTTCCGTTCATGCTGCCGGGATGGTGAGGCGCACGCGGTAGCGGCCGTCCTGCGCGGCGGCGCTGAAGTCGCATTCCACGTCGTGCAGGAGTTTCAGGCGCGAGCGCACGTTCTTGAGCGCAATGCCGTTGCCCGGCGCGGCGGGGCCGCTGGCGAGCGAGCGCGGCGGCAGCGAGTTGGTGATGGTGATGGCCACGCGCGCGCCGCGCCGCTCGGTGCGCACCTCGATGAGCGCCGTGAGCGGCGAGGGCTCCACGCCGTGCTTGACGGCGTTTTCCACCAGCGGCTGCAGCAGGAGCGGCGGCACGCGCGCACCGCCCGCGCGCTCGTCGAGCTGCCAGGCCACCTGCATGCGCTCGCCGAAGCGGATTTGCTCGATCGCCAGGTAGTGGCGCGCCAGTTGCACCTCCTCGGCCAGGCTGGCGCTCTCGCCCTGCTCCAGCAGCGCGTGGCGAAACAGGTCGCTCAGGTCTTCGAGCAGCGTCTCGGCCCTGGCCGGGTCCTCGCGCACCAGCGCGATCGCGCTGTTGAGGCTGTTGAAGAGAAAGTGCGGACGGATGCGTGCCTGCAGCTCGGTCAGGCGCGCCGTCGTCGCCGCCGGGGTGCGAGCGCGCGCGCGCAGCACCAGCG
>JAIOIA010000164.1:0-7490 GCA_019912745.1 Comamonas sp.
CAGCCCCATCTTCGCGCGCCGGGGCGCGGGGATGCGGGTGATGTCCTGGCCCTTGAAGGTAATGTGGCCCTGCGATGGCCGGTAGAAGCCCGAGATGGTGTTGAACAGCGACGTCTTGCCCGCGCCGTTGGGGCCGATCACCGCGGTGATCGAGCCCGGCTGCACCGAAAAGCTCACGTCCGAGAGCGCGCGCACGCCGCCGAAGGCCAGCGTCACCCCCTGCGCTTCAAGCAGGGGGGCGGGGCTGTCAGAGGTGGCGCTGGCGTGCATCTCAGGGTTTGTTCTCGTGTTGAAGTGGGCTACTCGTGCGTAAACTAGTTACTTGAAAGTAAATTCTGGACAAAATCTCCCCCGTGGGCATCAGGACTTACCCGAATGAAGGCAAGGCCGACGTCAGGAAAGCGACATGACTGCTGAACACAAGTCGGGCGCGCAGCCCGGCAAGGCGCGCGGCGCGCAACGCGCGCGCGCCGTGGTCTCTCCGTGGGGCGCGCCTTCCGCGCGCGAGCAGCAGCGCGAGGCCAAGCGCAACGCGGTGCTGACCACGGCCGCGCGCATGTTCAACGAGCGGGGCTTTCATGCGACGTCGCTGGACGACATCGCCGCCAGCCTGAATGTCACCAAGCCCACGCTGTACTACTACGTCAAGAACAAGGACGAGATCCTGCTGGCCTGCGTGAACAAGGGCCTGCGCATGACGCTGGACGGCATCGAGGCCTCGCGCCAGGCGGGCGGCAACGCGCTCGACCAACTGCGCGCCTGCATGCAGGTCTATGCTGAAATCGTGGTGCAGCCCTTCGGCATGTGCCTGATCCGCGTGGGTGACGAGGAGGTGCCCGAGCCCAGCCGCACCGAGCTCAGGCGCATGAAGTCCGAGATCGACCTGGCGTTTCGCCGCCTCGTGGCGCGCGGCGTGCAGGAAGGCTCGATCGCGCCGTGCGACCCCAAGATCATGGCCTTCGTCATCGCCGGGGCGCTGAGCTGGATCGGGCGCTGGTACCAGCCCGAGGGCAGCTACAGCGCGCAGCAGGTGATCGAACAGTGCCTGGCGGCGCTGCTCGGCGGGGTGCTCACGCGAGCGTCTGGGCCGAAGCGGGCAGCCCGAAAAAGTGGTCGAACACCCAGTTGAAGAGATAGGTGTAGACGAGAAAGAACACCACCAGCGCCGCCTCCATCACCAGCGCCTGCCAGAGCGTGACGCCGAACCACCATGCCATGAGCGGCACGAGGATGAGCGCGAGCCCGCCCTCGAAGCCGATGGCATGCGCCACGCGCCGCCCCAGCGAGCGGCCCTTCACGCTCTGGCGCGCCTCCCACCATTCGAAGGCGCTGTTGAAACCGACGTTCCAGATCACAGCGACGGCCGAGGCCACCACGGCCATCGCGCCCGACTCGCCCGGCTGCTGGCCGATCACGACGAACAGCAGGCTGGACGCGATGATGGCGATGATTTCGTAGATGGTGACGTAGATCACCCGTCGCCAGGGGCCTTGCAGGCCGCTGGCCTGGCGTGGTTCAGACATCACGCAAGTATAAAAAGACGGCCGGCGTGCTGTTAGGCTCGCGATCTCAGACGGGGCAAGAGGTGGTGAGAGGTGAATGGGAGTGAAGGTCTGATGTCTATGCGTTGCACTCTGGTGGGCATGCCGGGTTCGGGCAAATCGACCGTGGGCCGCCATCTTGCGCGGCGCCTGGCCTGCCCCTTCGTGGACATGGATCAGCTGCTCGAAGAACGCCTGGGCTGCAGCATCCGCGACTACTTCGATGCCCATGGCGAAGCGGCGTTTCGCGACCGCGAGGCCGCGCTGCTGGCCGAACTGGCCGCCCACGGCGCGGGCGCGGTGCTCTCCACCGGCGGCGGCACGGTGCTGCGCGAGGGCAACCGCGCGCTGCTGCGTACCGCCTGCGCACCGGTGTTCTACCTGCGCGCAAGCGCCGACGACATCTGGCGCCGCCTGCGCCACGACCACAAACGTCCGCTGCTGCAGGTGCAGGACCCGCAGGAGCGCCTGCGCGCGCTCTACCAGACGCGCGATCCGCTGTACCGGCAGGTGGCGCACTACGTGATCGAGACGCGCCGCGCCACGGTGCAGGGGCTGGTCAACATGGTGCAGATGCAGCTGGAGCTGGCGGAGGCGGGTGCGGGAACCGCGCCGCGCTGAGCGGCGTGCTCACGCCGCGAGATCGAGCGGCAAAGTTTGTGCAAATGCCGCTGATCCGCGTGTTCAGAGCTCGTCCGACCGACCGCCGCGCACCACCCGGCGCACCACGTCGGTGGCGAACCCCCGGCTGGCGAGAAAGCGCATCTGCCGGGCGCGCTCCTGAGGGCTGTCCGCAGCGGGTGCGCCGCCAAAACGCCGGGCCCAGACGGTGCGAGCGCGCTCGAACTCGCTGCCCGTCAGCTGCGCGGCGGCCCTTTGCACCAGGTCGTCGCCCAAGCCCTTGCGCCTGAGCTCCTGCAGCACGCGCTGCGTGCCCAGGAGCGGCGCGCGCCGGTGCAACACCGATTCGGCCACGCGTGTTTCGTCGATGAACCCCTTGGCCTGCAGCGCATCGAGCAGCGCGAGGAGGTCGTCGCCTTCCTGAACGTGCCGGCCCAGCTTGGCGACGAGTTCGCTGCGCGAATGCTCGCGCCGGGCCAGCAGGCGCAGCGCGCGGGTCTTGAGGCTGGGCGGGGCGGCAGACATTTATCGAAAAGAGAGCTGCCAGCGCTTGATGGAAAAGCGCTGAAGCTGGTTTTCATTCGAATATCTCAGGCCGCCGTGCCATCGTCCAAGGCGGGAGCCTCATCGGTCTTGCCCGCCTTGCCCGACTTCTTCTGGGTGGCTATGGGCGGCAGCAGCGCGATGCCCAGACTCTCGCGCACCTTGTTCTCGATTTCGTGGGCGAGGTCGGGGTTCTCGCGCAGGAATTCGCGCGCGTTGTCGCGCCCCTGGCCGATCTTCTCGCCGTTGTAGGCGTACCAGGCGCCGCTTTTTTCGAGGATGCGCGCGTTCACGCCCATGTCGATGATCTCGCCCACGCGCGAGATGCCCTCGCCGAACAGGATGTCGAACTCGGCGGTCTTGAACGGCGGGCTGACCTTGTTCTTCACGACCTTGACCTTGGTTTCGTTACCGATGGCGTTGTCGCCCTTCTTGATGGTGCCGATGCGCCGGATGTCCAGGCGCACCGAGGCGTAGAACTTGAGCGCGTTGCCGCCGGTGGTGGTCTCGGGGCTGCCGAACATCACGCCGATCTTCATGCGGATCTGGTTGATGAAGATGACCATGCAGTTGGTCTTCTTGATGGTGGCGGTGAGCTTGCGCAGCGCCTGGCTCATCAATCGCGCCTGCAGGCCGGGCAGGCTGTCGCCCATCTCGCCCTCGATCTCGGCCTTCGGCACCAGGGCGGCGACCGAATCGACGACGATGAGATCGACCGCGCCCGAGCGCACCAGGCTGTCGACGATCTCCAGCGCCTGCTCGCCGGTGTCGGGCTGGCTGATGAGGATCTCGTTGACGTTGACGCCGAGCTTCTGCGCGTACGCGGTATCGAGCGCGTGCTCGGCGTCGATGAAGGCGCAAGTGCCGCCTTGATTCTGCATCTCGGCGATCACCTGCAGCGTGAGCGTGGTCTTGCCCGAGCTTTCCGGCCCGTAGATTTCGACCACGCGCCCACGCGGCAGGCCGCCCACGCCCAGCGCGATATCCAGGCCCAGCGAGCCGGTGGAGACGACCTGGATATCCTCGATCGCCTCGCCCTCGCCCAGCCGCATGATGGTGCCCTTGCCAAACTGCTTTTCGATCTGCGCCAGCGCGGCCGCGAGGGCCTTGGCCTTTTCGGTCTGGGCGGGGGTGGTCTTGACGGCGGTGTCCATGCAAACTCCTTTTGAAAACTGGATGGCTGAACAGTAGTTTAGGGGGTGTTCTGCAAATTTCCATCAAATTTTGGTCAGTTTGCCTGACAATCCATGCATGCCACTGGACAAGCTCCCCGACGACCGCTGGCGCCAGTCGCACCTGGGACGACTGCTGGGTCATGCGCTGCGGCGTTTCGATGCTCGCGTGCTGCAGCTGATGGCGCGCGACGTGCGCGTGCCGTTGTTGCTGTCGAACCTGGCGGCGCGCGAGAAGGTGGGGGCGGCGCACATCCACATCACGCGCCACCTGTCGCTCGGAGGCGATCGCCTCACCGACCTGGCCGATCGCGCGGGCATGACCAAGCAGGCCATGGCCGCGCTGGTGGCGCAGTGCGAGGCCTGGGGCCTCGTCACGCGCGAGGCCGATGCGCACGACGCCCGCGCGCGCATCGTGCGCTTCACCGACACGGGGCTGGCCTGGCTCGAAGCCTTCCGCACCAGCGTGGCGCAGGCGCAGGCCGAGCTGCGCGCCGAAGTGGGCGAGGAGGTGGCCACCGTCGTGACGCTGGGGCTGGAGATTTACGGCGCGGGCGACGGGCAATGACCCCGACGGGGACTCGCCTAAAATTTGACCACCCCGCGCACCCCTGGCAGAGACCGGGGACGAGCCACAGGCGCGGCCACAAGGAGACACAGCCGCATGCGCATCCTCATTGCCGAAGACGATCAGGTTCTCGCCGATGCGCTCCTGCGCTCGCTGCGCGCGGCGGGCGCGGTCGTGGACCACGTGGCCAACGGCAGCGAGGCCGATGCCGCCCTGATGACCAACCATGAGTTCGACCTGCTCATCCTCGACTTGGGCCTGCCGCGCATGCACGGGCTGGAGGTGCTCAGGCGCCTCAGAAGCCGCTCCTCGCCCCTGCCGGTGCTGATCCTCACGGCGGCCGACAGTGTCGAGGAACGGGTCAAGGGGCTCGATCTGGGCGCCGACGACTACATGGCCAAGCCCTTTTCGCTGCAGGAGATGGAGGCGCGCGTGCGCGCGCTCACGCGCCGCAGCCTGGGCACCACCACCAACGTGCTGCGCCACGGGCCGCTCACCTACGACCCGGTGGGCCGCATGGCGAGCATCGATGGCGAGGTGGTGGAACTGTCGGGGCGCGAGCTCGGCCTGCTCGAAGTGCTGCTGCAGCGCGCCGGGCGCCTGGTCTCCAAGGACCAGCTCGTCGAGCACCTGTGCGAATGGGGCGAGGAGGTGAGCAACAACGCCATCGAGGTCTACGTGCACCGCCTGCGCAAGAAGATCGAACGCGGCCCGCTGCGCATCGCCACCGTGCGCGGCCTGGGCTACTGCCTGCAGAAGATCGATTCGCCGTCGACCTGAATGCCCGCCCCTGGCGGCGGCCCGGTGACTGCTCCTCGGCTACCATTGCCCGGCCATGAGCCGCCTCCTCCTCGCTGAATGAAACGCCCTCGCGCGCCTGGCACGGATTCACGATGAAGCGGCACGAGCAGCGCTCCCTTTTCGGCGAGATCCTCGACTGGATGCTCACGCCGCTGCTGCTGCTGTGGCCCATCAGCCTGGCGCTGACCTGGTTCGTCGCGCAGGGCCTGGCGAACAAGCCGTTCGACCGGACGCTGGAGTACAACGCCTACGCGCTCGCCGAGCTGCTGTCGGTGCAGGACGGCCATGTGCGCGTGAACCTCACCCCCTCCGGCACCGGCGTGCTGCGCGCCGACGAATCGGACGTGGTGTACTTCCAGGTGCTTGCGCCCAGCGGCGCGCTGCTCGCGGGCGAGCGCGATCTGCCGGCCCCGCCGCCCGGCGCAGTGGTCTCCGGCGACGAAGTGCATCTGCGCGACGCCGAACTGCACGGCACCGATGTGCGCGTCGCCTACATCTGGGTGCATTTGATGGAGGCGGATTTCCGCCCCGCGCTGGTGCAGGTGGCCGAGACGCTCAACAAGCGCAGCGTGCTGGCGACGGAAATCATCAAGGGCGTGCTGCTGCCCCAGGTCTTCGTGCTGCCGCTGGCGCTGCTGCTCGTGTGGCTCGCGCTCACGCGCGGCATCAAGCCCCTGCACCAGCTCGAAGAGCGCATCCGCCGCCGCAAACCGGGCGATCTTTCGCCGCTGGACAACAAGGCTGTGCCCATCGAAGTGGCGCCGCTGGTGGAGTCGGTCAACGACCTGCTCGATCGCCTGCACGACTCGGTCGCGACGCAAAAGCGCTTTCTCGCCGATGCGGCGCACCAGCTCAAGACCCCGCTGGCGGGCCTGCGCATGCAGGCCGATCTGGCGCAGCGCGGCAGCACCAGCACCGAGGAGCTGAAGAAGTCACTGCTGCAGATCGGCCGGGCCTCGGTGCGCGCCACGCATGCCGTCAACCAGTTGCTGGCGCTGGCTCGCGCCGAGGGCGGCGCGGCGACGCTGCAACGCGAGCACGTGAACCTGGCCGAGATTGTGATCGAGGCCGTGCACGACAGCGTGCCCCATGCCCTGGAAAAGCACATCGACCTGGGCTACGACGGCGCCAGCGCCGAGGATATCCACGCCCGGCTCGAAGGCAACGCCACCTTGCTCGCGGAGCTGGTGCGCAACCTGCTGGACAACGCGATCAACTACACGCCTTCGAGCCTGAACCAGCCGGGCGTGGTGACCGCGCGCGTCGTCACCGACCCGTTCGGCCAGGTCCTGCTCCTGCAGGTGGAAAACTCCGGGCCGGGGATTCCCGCCTCCGAACGGGAACTCATTTTCCAGCCCTTTTACCGCTCGCTGGGCCACGAGGCCGACGGCTCGGGCCTGGGCCTGTCCATCGTGCGCGAGATCGCCCGCCAGCACGGCGCGCAGATCACGGTCGATGCGCTGCAACCCGGGGCGCCGCAGCCCGGCACGCGCTTCACCGTTCGCTTTGCTCCGCTGGCGCTGCCGCAGGGGCTGCCGATCGCGTAGGGCGAAGCTGAACAAGTCCCTCGCACGTGTCGCATCCCCGGCTTGGGCGGTCTGCCACGTTGCAAATGCTCGCCATGTCTGCGGCCATGTCCGCGCTTTGCGCTTCACAGCCCATTCCAACCCAGGGCGCGCCGCATCGCGGGGACGTGTTCAGCGTCGCCCTGGTTCGCCCCGGCCTGTTTGCAGGGCTGCAGGGGCGTGTCGCCCCAGTTGATGGCGAGGCCCGCGATCCGCGAGCGCATCGCGCTCGTGGCGGCGGGCAGGCGCAGCAGTTGGCGCGTTTCAGCGGCCCGCTCCTGCACCACCCGGGCCGTCTTGATGCCGTTCGAGGCCAGATCCGCCAAGCCGCGTTGGGCCGCCTCCTCGGTGGGAAAGCGCCCCAGCGCCAGACCGGGCTCGAACGCCTGCCCGGGCCGGTCGAACGCCACCTTGAGCGCGCGCAGTTCGGTGCGCTTCCTGGCCAGCGTTTCCTCGTCCGGGAAGCGCCCCATGTAGACCATCCAGCGCCCGGAGATTTCCACGGGATCCAGCGTCCAGCTGCCGGCGGGCAGCACGGCCAGCGCGCTGCGCAGCGCCGCGGCGCGCGCGTCATTCATGGGGCCCGCCTGCAGACAGACGCCGGCCTGCGCGTGACCATCTGAGCCCGCACTGACCGTGCCGCCCGCGCTGCCTGGCGCATCGGCGCTCCCGGTGGGGG
>JAIOIA010000165.1:0-12821 GCA_019912745.1 Comamonas sp.
CACACACTGCGCTCGCACGCCAGCGCCACCGCCGAGGCCGCGCACCGGCTCGACACGCCGCGCCGCCAGTGGCTGAACCCGCCCGAATGGACGCGCGCCGTGCCCGAGGTGGTGCCGCTGGGCCTGGCGCGCTCGCCCTACCCCGACCGCAGCGAGCCGCGCCTCGATCTGTCCGAGCACGACGCCAAGGCGCTGCAAAAGCGCACCCTGACCAACCTCTACAACCAGCGCCCTGCCTGGCTGGCGCAGGCACACGCGCAGCTTGACGCGGCCGTGGCCGCCGCTTAAGGCTGGGCCGACTACACCCTCGCGATGACCGACGACGAAATCCTGCGGCAGCGGCTGGCGCTGAACCTGGCGCGCGCGGCGGATTGAGTTGCATCAAGGCAGGCGCTTCCACGCCACGCCGATCAACTGCCACTGCCGTGCGATGTCTTGCGGGGATTCGAGGGCCATCAAGCCGTCAAACAGCGCGCAGAGTTCGTTCCTGCTCGCCAGTGCGGCCTCGGAAAAAAGAGCGTCGAAGCGATGCGGACCGCCTCTGACGGCTTCTTCGGGTGGCCACATGGAGCGGGTGGCCTCGAAGTTGCGCCGCGCCTGGGTCAGGCTCACTCCGTAGTTGGGGCCGCTCCCCCATACCTCGTCGGCATCGGGGTCGTCCTGACCTTCGCACTCCCATTGGCACACCCCGCACATGTCGTGACCCTGTCGGTTGCCCAGGGTTGGATAACCGCAGACAGGGCAGGCCCAATGACCCTCGTTGTGCGTTTTCCGGTGACGCTCGAAGAACATGCGCCGGGTGGCAAAAGCGCTGCCTTCCCATTCCGCCGGGGGAGTCCAGTGTTCAAGATGGCCCAGCGTTTCCCACCAACTCTTGAATGGATAGGCGTTGCGGTCTTCAGATGGGGTGATGCTCATGGAATGTTGCCAGTGGCTGCGCCGTGCGATTGTTCAGGCCAGTCTTCCACCATCAGAAGGCGGCCGTCATCGGTATGCAACAACAGGGTATTTCATCGCTTGCCTCTCTCACTACCAGCCTGCCTGCCTCTGGATACTGCCCAGCGGATTTGACGGCGCGCCGCCTTGCGAGGATCGTACGGCAGGCGGGGGACTTGAACCCCATCGACATCCGCAGTTGCGGCGCCTCGCCTCCAGGCGAGCGAATCTACCTGCCGAAGCCCGAGGGTAAGACGCGGCCACGATCGAAGTCAACGACAGCTCGGTGCTCCTTCCCCACCCAGCTCTACAACCAGCGCCCCGCCTGACTCGCGCAGGCGCAGCTTGGCGGCGCGCACTTGGTCACGCCACCAGGCGCTCGTGCAAGGTCGTGAGGTACTGGCGCAAGGCGGTGTCGTCGACGTCGGCGGTGATCATGGCGCGGGCCTTCTAAAATCGACCGCGCACCGGGCGCGAAAGCGGCTGGCGACCGGGCCTGTAGCCACCTGGAAAATGACCCCTGCCCCAGTTGGCTGCGGGAGCTTTATCCCCGGTGCGCCTTATGTTCTCTTGGTTGGCGGCATGTCTCAGACTCCCTCCCCTTCCGGGGGAAGAGAGCAAGGCGCAGGGTGTTCATGCCCTTGCGATCGCGGTTGATCAGGTTCCAGAGAATCCGGCCGTTTTCCATCTGCCGGTCCACCAGCAGAACGCCCTGTTTGCTGTCAACCTCTTGCAAAGGAGCCGCCCATGTCCAGAGCCGTCCCCGCCACCCCCGAGCAGATCGGCGACGGTGAAGACCATCTGGTGAATGTGCACGACCCTGAGGTGCCCGCGGGCGTGCGCGACAAAGTGCTCGGGCTGATGCAGCCCGGCGATCAGTTCTGGCGCTGCCCGCGACGGGACGCGCCGCGCGGACTGCTGGGCGTGTTGGGAATGGGCATGCGCGACGTGGTCATCGAATGGTGGTTGGTGGATGCCCAGGGCGAACTGATCGAGGCGTTCTGGGAAGAGGCGTAAGTGTCTGGTGGGGCGGGCATGTTGTCCGAACAGCCCTGCAGGCCGATGAGCAGGCTGGCCGTGGCCTGCGACGCGCGCGCCACGCGCCGCCCACCCGGCATCAACGCAAAAAAATCCGAGCGATCACGCCGTCTGATACGGCTCAGGCGCTGGCCGCGCCGTCCCAGGCGATGCGCAACCGCCGCGTGGCCTCGGTCACATCCGGCTGGCCGCAGATGGCGCTGACCACCGAGACGCCGGCCGCGCCGCTGCGGCGCACCTCGGCCACCCGTGTCGCGTCGATGCCGCCGATGGCGACGCAGGGCCAGGGGCTGGCGCGCACGATGTCGGCCAGCACCTCGGGGCCGCCCGCGGGCGCCGCGTCGGGCTTGGTGCGCTGGGCCCAGACCGGGCCGACGCCCAGATAGTCGAGCGTGCCCACGGGCAGCGCCAGCGCGGCCTGCAGGTGCGCTGAGGTCTGCACCGACAGACCGAGCCAGCCCTGATCACCCAACAGGCGCCGCGCCTGCACCGGACTGATGTCGCCCTGGCCCACGTGCGCGCCATCGGCGCCGATGGCGGCCACGAGATGCACGCGGTCGTTGACGATCAGCGGCACGCCGCTGCCCGCGAGCACCCGCACCAGCGCGCGCCCGAGCGCGACGAACTCGGCATCGCTCGCCTGCGGGTCGCGCAGCTGCACCAGCGTGGCACCCGCCGCCACGGCCTCGGCCACGGTGCGCGCCACGCCGCGCGCACCGCACAGGCGGGTGTCGGTGATGAGGTACAGCCGCAGGTCGAGCGGCGCGCGCGCCATGGGCGGTCTCACGCGAGCTTCAGGTGCGCCGCCAGCGCCTCGGGGGCCAATGCGGAGAGCTGGTCGATCAGCGCCACGGCAAAGCTGCCGGGGCCGTGGCATTGTTTGGCCGCCGCGTCCGCCGCCACGGTGAGCAGCGCGGTGGCCGCCGCCGCCGCCAGCAGCGCATCGTCGGTGACGGCCGCGAAACCGGCCATCAGCGCGCCCAGCGCGCAGCCCGCGCCGGTCACGCGCGTAAGCAAGGGATGGCCGTTGGCGATGCGCACCAGCCGCTCGCCGTCGGTGAGCTGATCGACCGCGCCGCTCACGGCCACCACCGTGTGGTGCTCACGCGCCAGGCGCACGGCGGCCTCGACGGCCTGGTCGGCCCCGGCCGTGGATTCCACGCCCTTGCCGCCCTGCCCGCCGGTAAGCGCGAGGATTTCCGAGCCGTTGCCGCGCACGATGGTGGGCGAGTGCCCGGCCAGCAGCTCCAGCGCGATCGAGGTGCGCCAGGGCACGGCGCCCGCGGCCACCGGATCGAGCACCCAGGGTACGTGGGCGTTTTCTGCCCCGCGCACGGCGACGCGCATGGCCTGCGCGGTTTCCTGGTACGGCGTGCCCAGGTTGACGAGCACGCCCGCGCTGATCGCGGCAAAGCCCTCGGCCTCCTGCGCGTTGTCCACCATCGCCGGAGCGCAGCCCGCCGCCAGCAGCACGTTGGCGGTGAAGTTGGCGACGACGATGTTGGTCAGGCACTGCACCAGCGGCGCGCGCTCGCGCAGGGCGTGCAGCGCCTCGGCAAAGCGCTGCGGCGCCAGGGGATTGAGATTCGGGGAATGGTTCATAAGGACGTTCCTACGCCAGGATGATCTGGATCAGGTTCAACGGGTGTGCTCTCAGCACGGAAAGGCTCCGTGCACCCCGCGTCAAAGGGGGAATCTTAGCGCGGCAGCGCCCGTCAACACGTGCGCCAGTTCGCTCAACGCCGTGCCCACGGGCTGCTCGACCTTGAGCGCCAGCGATGCGTCGGCGCGCGTGCAGCCCAGGTTGACGGCGGCCACGGGCTTGCCCGCCTGCACCGCCGCGCGCACGAAGCGCAAGCCCGAATACACCATGAGCGATGAGCCGGCCACGAGCAGCGCGTCCGCGCGCTCCAGCGCCTGCAGCACGGTCTGCACGCGCTCGCGCGGCACGTTTTCGCCGAAGAACACCACGTCGGGCTTGAGCACGCCCGCACATGCGGGGCAAGCGGGCACCTCGAAACCCGAAAAATCCAGCTCCTGCACCAACGCATCCCCGTCGGGCGCGGTGGCCACGTCCTGCGGCAGATGCGCGCGCAGCCAGTCGTCGTTGGCCGCGCGCAGCATCTGCTGCATGCGCTGGCGCGGCCATCGCGCCTGGCAGCCCAGGCAGCGCACGCCATCGAGCCGGCCATGCAGATCGATCACGCGCCGGCTGCCCGCCGCGTCGTGCAGGCCATCGACGTTTTGCGTGACCAGAAGCCGCACGTGCCCCGCCGCTTCCAGTTGCGCCAGCGCCGCATGCGCCGGGCCGGGGCGGCTCGCTGCGATGCGCGGCCAGCCGATCATGCTGCGCACCCAGTAGCGCCGACGCGCCGCCACATCGCCGGCGAAGGCCTGGAAATTCATGGGCGCGGGGCGCTTCCATCGGCCCTGCAGATCGCGGTAATCGGGGATGCCGCTTTCCGTGCTGCAGCCTGCGCCGGTGAGCACGAGCAGCTGCGGGTGGCGGCGGATGAATTCGGCCAGGGCAGGGATGTCGGCGGGCATGGCACGGCCATGATGCCGCAAAACGCGGGCGGTGCGTCAGCGAACCAGCGCGCACATCTGCGTGGCCAGCCTGAGCAGCGCCTGCCACGGCTCGCTCGGCCAGCCGGGGGCCTTCAGTCCCTTGACGATGCCGTCCACGCGGTGCGCCGCCACCAGCAGGCGCGTGAGCTCACGCCGCTGCAGACGCGGCAGCACACGCTCGTACAGGCGCTCCTTCCTGCCCCAGACGCGCGCCTCGCGCAGCGCCATCGGCAGCGGTCGGCCGGCGTCCATCGCATCCTTCACGCGCCTGAGGCCCCGGATGTCCTCGGCCAGCGCCCAGTGCACGAGCACCTCGGCCTCGCCCTCGGCGCGCAGGCCGTCGAGCATGCGCTGCACGCGCGCGACCTGCCCGGCGAGCACGGCCTCGCTCAGTTGAAACACGTCGTAGCGCGCGACGTTGAGCACCGCCGATTCGACCTGTTCGGCCGAGAGCTCGCCCCCCGGATACAGCAGCGCGAGCTTCTGGATTTCCTGGTGCGCCGCCAGCAGGTTGCCCTCGACGCGGTCGGCGAAAAACTGCAGCGTGTGCTGGCCCTCGGCGCCCGCGCTCACACGCTGGCCCTGCAGGGCCAGGCGCTCGGCGATCCAGCCGGGCAGGCGCTCGCGCGCGATGGACTCGATGGCGATGCTCGCGCCCGCGCCGTCGAGCGCCGAGAACCACGCCCCCGAGCGCGTGGCTTTGTCCAGGCGCGGCAGGCTCACGATCGTGAGCACGCTGTCGCTGCCCACGCTGGCCTGCGCGATCTGCTGCAGCGCGCTGGAGCCGTCCTTGCCGGGCTTGCCGCCGGGGATGCGAATGTCGATGATTTGCCGATCGGCGAACAGGCTCAAGGACCCGCCCGCGGCCAGCACCGCGCTCCAGTCGAAGTGCGCGCCGCTCACGGTGTAGCTCGTGCGCTCGGTGTAGCCGCGCTCGCGCGCGGCGGCGCGGATCGCGTCCTGCGCCTCCTGCTGCAGCAGCGGCTCGTCGCCGTGCAGCACGTACAGCGCCTTGAGGTCTCTGCTCAAATGCGCGGCGAGCTGGTTGAGCGCAAGCTGCACGGGGCTGCTCCTCAGACCGGCGTCACCGCGGCACCTTCACGGCCGCGAGGCGTCGCACGATCTGCTGCACCAGGTCGGTACGCATGTTGCGGTACAGCAGCGCCTCTTCCGACTCCTTGGCGAGCGAGACCGATTCGGCGTAGCTCACGTCCTCGGTGCGCGCCAGGCGCGTGTCGCCGATCCACTCGCGCCCATGCGCGTCCCTGAGACGAAAGTGCACCGCCAGGCCCAGCTGCAGCTCGCGCACCTGCCCGGCGGTCGTCAATCCCACGACGGTGCGCGTTCGCTCTTCACCGAAGAGTTCGAGCACGGCCTCGGCCTGCTTGATCTGCGCCGGGTCGGTGATGAGCACGAGGCGCCCTCCCGCGCCCTGCAGGGTGCGGATCATGTCCTTGTTCAGCGACGTGCCGCCGGTGGGCACGTACAGCGAGTTGAACGCGAAATCGGGCGCGCCACGCAGGTGAAAGCCGCAGCCCGCCACAGGCGCGGAGGCAGCGATGGCAAGCAGGGTGCGGCGATGCATTTGAAACGCGCTCAGACGACGATGTTCACCAGGCGCCCGGGCACGATGATGATCTTCTTCGGCGCCGCACCCTGCATGAATTTCTGCGCCTCGGGGTTGGACAGCGCCGCCGCCTCGATCGCGGCCTTGTCCGCGTCCGCGCTCACATGGATCGCGCCGCGCAGCTTGCCGCCCACCTGCAGCATGAGCTCGATCTCGTCCTGCTTGAGCGCCTCGGGATCGACCCTGGGCCAGGGCGCATCGAGCAGGTCGCCGAGCACGCCGGCGTAGCCCAGCTCCTGCCAGAGCACGTGCGTGAGGTGCGGCGTGGCCGGGTAGAGCACGCGCAGCAGGATGGAATAGCCTTCGATCAGCGCCACCTGCGCGCCCGCATCCTCCAGCGCCTTGAAGCTCTCCAGCGCGTTGAGCATCTTCATCGCGCCCGAGACCACGGTGTTGTATTGCATGCGCTGGTAGTCGTAATCCACCTGTTTGAGCACGCCGTGGATCTCCAGGCGCAGCGCCTTCGCGGCCTTGCCGAAGGACACGTCGCGCAGGCGCGCGGCACCGGCCGCGCTGGCGATCGCGGCGCTCGGGTCCATGGTGGACAGCCGGTGGCCAAAGCCCCAGACACGGCGCAAAAACCGGCTGCTGCCCTCCACGGCCGAGTCGTTCCATTCGAGCGTCAGCTCGGGCGGCGAGGTGAACATGGTGTACAGGCGGGCGGTGTCGGCGCCGTACTTCTCGATCAGCTCCTGCGGATCGACGCCGTTGTTCTTGGACTTGGACATCGTGCCCACGCCCTCATAGTCGATCGCCGTGCCCACGCTCAAGAGGCCGTCGCCGCTGTCGGCCGGATGAATGAGGCGCGCGCCGACAATCTTGCCCGAGGCATCGAACACATGCTCCACGTCCTTGGGCCAGAAGTAGTCCTTGCCGCCCTTGGCGGTGCGCCGGCTGTAGATGTGGTTGAGCACCATGCCCTGCGTCAGCAGGCGCGTGAAGGGCTCGTCGACCTTCACCAGGCCCAGGTCGCGCATCACCTTGGTCCAGAAGCGCGCGTACAGCAGGTGCAGGATGGCGTGCTCGATGCCGCCGATGTACTGGTCCATGCCGCTGCCGCCCGTGGCATGCGCCGCGTCCCGCATCCAGTAATCGGTGCCGGCGCCGACCATCGCGTCGTCCTTGTGCGCATCGCAGTAGCGCATGAAGTACCACGAGCTGTCGACGAAGGTGTCCATGGTGTCGGTCTCGCGCCGCGCAAGCTGGCCGCAGCACGGGCAGGGCACGTTCAGGAAGGCCGCGCTCTTGTTCAGGGGGTTGCCGCTGCCGTCGGGCACGAGGTCCTGCGGCAGCACCACGGGCAGATCCTTCTCGGGCACCGGCACCACGCCGCAGTCCTTGCAGTGGATGATGGGAATCGGCGTGCCCCAGTAGCGCTGGCGCGAGATGCCCCAGTCGCGCAGGCGCCAGGTGGTCTTCTTCTCGCCCAGGCCCTTGTCGGCGAGCAGCGCGGCGACCTTGTCCACCGCCTGAGTTTGCGTCAGGCCGTCGAGCACGCCGGAATTCACGCATACGCATTTCTGCTTGTCGCCGTACCACTCCTGCCAGCCGTCGAGCGAGAAGCGCTCGCCTTCGACCGCCACGACCTGCCGGATGGCGATGCCGTATTTTTTGGCAAACGCGAAGTCGCGCTCGTCGTGCGCGGGCACGCCCATGACGGCGCCGTCGCCGTAGCTCATCAGCACGTAGTTGCCCACCCACACATCCACCGGCTCGCCGGTCAGCGGGTGCGTGACGGTGAGACCCGTGGGCATGCCCTCTTTTTCCTTGAGCGCCAGCTCCGCCTCGGTCGTGCCGCCTTCCTTGCAGTGCTGGATGAATTCGGCCAGCCTGGGCTGGGTGGCGGCCGCATGCGCGGCGAGCGGATGCTCGGGCGCGACGGCGCAGAAGGTGACGCCCATGATGGTGTCGGCGCGGGTGGTGAAGACGTACATCCTGCCGCCCTGGATCAACTCGCCCTGCGCGTTCCTGATGTCGTGGGTGAAGGCGAAGCGCACGCCGCTGGATTTGCCGATCCAGTTCTCCTGCATCAGCCGCACCTTGTCGGGCCAACCGGTAAGCGTGGCCTTCTCGCCGCCGAGCTGCACGTGGTCCAGCAGCTCCTGCGCGTAATCGGTGATCTTCAGGTAGTAGCCGGGAATCTCACGCTTTTCCACCAGCGCGCCGGTGCGCCAGCCGCGCCCGTCGATCACCTGCTCATTGGCCAGCACCGTCTGATCGACCGGGTCCCAGTTGACCACTTGCGTCTTGCGGTAGGCAATGCCTTTTTCCAGCATCTTCAGGAACAGCCACTGGTTCCACTTGTAGTAGCTGGGGTCGCAGGTGGCGACCTCGCGGCTCCAGTCGATGGCCAGGCCCATGGCCTGCATCTGCTGCTTCATGTAGGCGATGTTCTCGTAGGTCCACTTCGCGGGCGGCACCTTGTGCTTGAGCGCGGCGTTTTCGGCTGGCAGGCCGAAAGCGTCCCAGCCCATGGGCATGAGCACGTTCATGCCCTGCATGCGCAGGCTGCGCGTGAGCATGTCGTTGATGGTGTAGTTGCGCACATGGCCCATGTGCAGCTTGCCGCTGGGGTAGGGCAGCATGGAGCAGGCGTAGAACTTCTTCTTGTTCTCGTCTTCGCTCACGCGGTAGGCGTCGGTGGCGTTCCAGTGGGCGTGCGCGGCGCGCTCCACGGCAGCGGGGTCGTATCGGTCTTGCATGGAAGCTGGGAAAGGGGAAAGCCGCGTTCACGGGCGCGGACGGTCACAAGCCGGTCATTCTAGTAGCGCGACTGCCGCGCATCCGCCCGCACACGGATGGCTCCGTAGATGCACGCGGACGACCATCAAAAATCAGAGCTATCTACGCGCTTCAATAAACGGTTTCAAATGGCTTTATATCTGAAACCCAGTATCAAAAAGCGCTGGCCGCTCCTGTTTTCAGATATGCTCACCCTGCTTGAAGACCACGCGGCCGATGGGCACGCAATCCGGCCCGGCGCAGGCCTTGCGCGGGTAGCGCGCCTGGTCGGGGTGGTCCGCCACCAACCACCAGCCGCCGTCGCGCTGGATGCGGCGCACCAGCACCTCGCCGTAGAAGTTGATCGCGAACACCTGGCCGTCGCGCAGCAGGGTCTCGGCGGTGTCGATCACGAAGACGTCGCCCACGTGCAGCGACGGCTCCATGCCGCCCGTCTTGACGCGCAGCGCCAGCAGCCGTGTGGGCACGTGGCCGCGGCGCGCCAGCCAGCGCCGGTGCAGTGACAGCGGCGCATCCTCGTCGTTGTCGTCGGGCAAGACGGTGTAGCCGATAAGGCCGGGGCGCACGCGCAGTTGCACGGGACGCAACTCGTACACCTCGGGCCCGGCACCGAAGTCGTACTCGGCCGACGCCTCGTGCACGGCAGGCGTGCACACAAGCGAAAACCAGCCCTGCATGCCGCGCAGGTTCTCGATGTGGCGCACAGTCTTGTCAGATATGGCGCGGCGGCCCTGCAGCATCTGGCGCACGAAGGCGCCGCCACGATAGCCCAGCAGCCGGCCGAAGGATGCCACGTTGCCCTCGGCCAGCTTCCTCACGGCATCGGCCAGGCGCGCGCGGCGCGACTCCTGAATCTGACTTTCGTCCATCAGGGCAACGTAGCATCCAGGATTTATTCATTTGCTATTATGTGGTGGTAGCAATTGCTAACACTTCATGCCCGCATTTTCTGGTCATCCGGACGTCCCAGGCAACGCCATCGCCATCATGGACGGCGAGTTGCGCATCGCCCGCGTCAACACCGGTTTTGCGCGGCTGCTGGGACACGACGGCGTCCAGGCGCTGGGCCGACGCCCGAGCGAACTGCTGTGTGGACCCGATACCGACACCTGCGCCCTGGACGCGCTGCGCACCGCCGCCGCCAGCGGGCAGGAACTACAAACCGCCTTGCGGGTGTACGCCGGCGACGGGCGCGCGCTGTGGGTCACGGCCACGGTCAGCGCGCTGCACGGCGCCATGGGCGCGCCACGACGGGTGGCGCTGGTGCTGCGCGACACGGCGCACGCTCCCATCCATGAAGCCCTGCGGAACAAGGTGCTCGATGCCATGGCGCATGGCGCGCCGCTGCGCGACGCGGCCCTGCTGCTGTGCCGCGAGGTCGAAAAATCTGCGCCCGACGTCATCGCCGTGCTGCTGCAGGACGATGCCGACGGCCACCTGCGCCTCATCGCCGCGCCCAGCCTGCCGCCGGCGCTCGATTGCCTGGCCCCCATGGCCAATGACGGCCAGGCCCAGATCGAGCAGTGCGACTGCCGCACCGCCGCGGCCACTGGCGAGCCCGTGCTGACCACCGACATCGCCAGCGATCCGCGCTGGGCGCCCGTGCGCGAGCGCTTCATGGCCCATGGCCTTCAGGCCTGCAGCGCCCACCCCATCATCGCCCGTGACGGCACGGTGATCGGCGTGCTGGTGTTCTACTACCGCGATCGACACCGCCAGGATGCGCTGCATGAGCCGCTGGCGCACGCCAGCCTGCACCTGTGCGCGCTGCTGCTGGAGCGCGAACGCGAGCGCGCCCACATCCATCAGCTCGCCCACTACGACGCCCTCACGGGCCTGGCCAACCGCGGCATGCTCAACGCACAGGCCGCGCGCATGCTGCACGAGGCCCAGCGCAACGCCGCATCGCTGGCGCTGGTGTTCATCGACTTGGACCACTTCAAGCAGACCAACGACACGCAAGGCCACCTGGCCGGCGACGCGCTGCTGCGCGCCGTGGCCCAGCGGCTGCAGGACGGCGCCCGCGCCAGCGACGTGGCCGCGCGCCTGGGCGGCGACGAATTCGTGCTACTGCTCACGCACTGCGACACGCGCCAGGCCGCCGTCACTGCCGAGCGGTTGCTCGCCGCCATCGTCCAGCCGGTACCGGTGAACGGCGTCACGCTGTACCCGCGGGCCAGCGTGGGCATCGCCATGTTCCCCGAGGACGGCGACGACCCCGACACCCTGCTGCACTGCGCCGACGTGGCCATGTACCGGGCCAAGATCGCAGGTGGCCAGCGCTGGTGCTTTCACAGCACGACCATGGACGACCGGGCCCGCAAACTCTCACTGCTGGAGGCCGACCTGTGCCAGGCCCTGCGCACCGGCGCTCTGGCGCTGCACTACCAGCCGCAGTTGCGCGGCACGGCGCTGCACGGCGTGGAGGCGCTGCTGCGCTGGACGCACCCGCTACTCGGCCCCATTGCTCCCGAGCATCTGGCGCGCACCGTCGGGGAATGCGGCATGAGCGCCGCGCTCACGCAATGGGTGCTGCACGAAGCCTGCCGCCAGATGGCCGATTGGCGGGCGCGCGGCATTGCCGTCCCCCGCGTGTCGGTGAACCTGCAGGCGGGCGACTTCCTCGACCCCGGCCTGCCCGAAGTCCTCGCAGGCGCGCTCGCGGCCCATGGCCTGCAGCCCTCGGCTTTGGTGGTGGAGACGACCGAAGAGGCGCTGTCCACACCTGACGCGAACGCCCTGGCGACCGCCCGGGCCGTGCATGAACGCGGCATCGCGCTGGCGCTGGACAATTTCGGCACCGGCTACTCCAGCCTGGGCACGCTGCACCTGCTGCCCATCAACGAGCTCAAGCTCGACAGAAGCTTCGTGCACGACATCGAAACCAGCGCCACGGCCCGCGCGCTCACGGGGGCGATGCTGCACATCGCCCGCGGCCTCGATCTGGACGTGGTGGCCGAAGGCGTGGAAACCGCCGCCCAGCAGCAATTCCTGCGCACGCACGGCTGCAAGGTGCTGCAGGGCTACCTGCTGTCGCCGCCGCTGCCTGCCGAGGCACTCGAAAGCTGGCTTGCGCAGCACGGCCACAGGGCATAAATTTCAAAATAAAAGTAGCCAAAACCCTTTTCATCAATCGTTATAAGCTATCTTTTTGTGAATTTTCAGGCTGCGCCGCAAAGCCGATGCGCGCCAGCCCCGCCGCCTGCGCCATGCCGATGATCTCGATCACGCGGCCATAGGGCACGGCGGCGTCGGCGCGCAGCTGCAGTTCGGCGTTGGGCTGCTGCGCGGCCAGGCGCTTGAGGCGCTCGGCCAGCGCATCCGCCGCCACGGGCACGTCGTTGACGAAGACCTCGCCCGCCCGGTCGAGCACCACGGTGATGGCGGACGAAGCCACGCCCGGCTGCGCCGAGGCGACGCGCGGCAGATCGAGCCGGATACTGCTCGCGAGCAGCGGCGCCGCGAGGATGAAGATCACGACCAGCACCAGCATCACGTCCACCAGCGGCGTGACGTTGATCTCGCTCATGGGGCGAGGCGCCTGCGGTTCGGTGAAGCGGCCGAAGGCCATGTCAATGCGCTGCGGGAGGCTCGGCCACGAAGGCGCGAAGGTCGTGCGCCAGGCCTTCGAGCTCGGCCTCGACCTCACCCACCGAGCGCCCGAAGCCGTTGTAGGCCAGCACGGCCGGAATCGCCGCCGCCAAGCCCGCCGCCGTCATGATGAGCGCCTCGCCCACCGGACCCGCGAGGCGTTCGATGCTGATCTGACCGCTGCTCGCCAGTTGCATGAGCGCATGCTGGATGCCCCACACGGTGCCCAGCAGCCCGACGAAGGGCGCGGTGGCGCCCACGGTGGCAAGCAACACCTGGCCGTAGCGCAGGCGCGCGAGCGCCACATGCAGCGCGCCCC